>NZ_JBEXRO010000023.1:3690-139034 GCF_040613095.1 Streptomyces sp. NPDC006309
GACGGCCAGGGAGACGGCGCCGGGGGCGGCCGGGGAGACGGCACCGGGCCGGGCCGGGGAGACACGGTTCGCGACGGCCAGGGAGACGGCGCCGGGGCGGCCGGGGAGACGGAGACCGAGCGGCCCGCCGTCAGGCGCGACGGCCGGGAAGACGGCACCGGGCCGGCCGGGGACACGCGGTTCGCCGGGAAGACGGGCGCCGAGGCCGGCCGGGCAGACGGGATTCGCGACGGCCGGGCAGGCGGGGCGGGGGCCATCTGCGAGGCGTGGCCAGGGCGGTCAGGGAGACAGGGTTCGCGACGGCCCGCTGTCGGCGCCGTGCCGGTCCGGGCCGACCTGGCCGGCACGGCCCACCTCTCGCGGCGCACCGACTCGGCGCGCCCGCCCCACCCACCAGGGCGGCTCGGCCACGCCCCCGCCCACCAGCGGTTCCACCACGCCACGGGGGGGGCTTGGCCAGGGCCCCTCGCCGACGTGCATGAGTACCGCGGGCGCGGTCGGGGGGGCTTGGCCACGGCCCGTCCGTCGCCCAGGATCGTGCTATGCACCCACGTCCCACCGCTCCCCCACCTCCCCCGCCCACCCCTTCCCCCCGCCCGCCGGCGACGCTCCGCACGGCCGTCCGCGTGGCCGCCGTCCTCGGCGCCTGCTCCCTCGCGCTGCTGGTCCTGGTCGCCGTTCACTGGCACCCCTTGCTCACCGTGGACGGCAACATCTCCCGCACCACCCATCGCTGGGCGGTCTCCGACCCCGGCGTCACGCGGGTATTCCGGGTGCTGACGGACCGGGTGTGGGATCCGCTGACCATGCGCCTGGTGTGCGCGGCGGTCGCGGTGTGGCTGGTGTGGCGGCGCGCGGCCTGGTGGACGGCCGTGTGGCTGGCGGCCACCTGCGCCGTGGCCGCGATCGTGCAGCAGGTGGTGAAGGCCGCCGTCGGCCGGCCCCGCCCGGTCTGGCCGGATCCCGTCGACTCCGCCCACTACGCGGCCTTCCCGTCCGGTCACGCCATGACCGCCACCGTGGTCTGCGGCCTGCTGCTGTGGCTGCTGCACCGCCACGCCCCGGGCCGCGCCCTGTGGCGTACGGCCGTGGCGGTGGCGCTGGTCTCGGTGGCGGGCGTGGGCGTGACCCGGATCTGGCTGGGTGTGCACTGGCCCTCGGACGTGCTGGGCGGCTGGCTGCTGGGGGCCCTGCTGGTGGCCGTGGCCGTGGCGGTGCGCGAGCGGCCGTGGACCGGCCGGGCGGGAGTGGCGGCGGACCGGCGCGGGTAGGCCGTGGGCGTGACTGCCGTGCTGTTCGACTTCTCCGGGACGCTGTTCCGCGTCGAGTCCGCCGAGTCGTGGCTGCGGGCGGTACTGGCCGAGTCCGGCCACGTTCTGCCCGGCCCGGAGCTCGCGAGGACCGCACGGGCGCTGGAGGCGGCCGGTGCGCTGCCGGGCGGTGCGGCGCCGGTGGAGATGCCGGCGGACCTCGCGGAGGTCTGGGCGGCGCGCGACAAGAGCGCGGAGCTGCACCGGGCCGCCTACACGGGCCTGTCCCGGCGGGTGCCGCTGCCCGACCCGGGACTGCACGACGCCCTGTACGAGCGGCACATGTCCCCCGCCGCCTGGTCCCCGTACCCCGATGCGGCGAGGGTGCTGCGCACCCTGCGCGAGCGCGGGACCGGGATCGGTGTCGTCAGCAACATCGGCTGGGACCCGCGGCCGGTGTTCCGCGAGCACGGACTCGACGCGTATGTCGACGCGTACGTGCTGTCGTACGAGCACGGGGTGCAGAAGCCGGACCCGGGGCTGTTCTCGGTCGCCTGCGCGGCGCTCGGCGCCGATCCGCGGCAGGTGCTGATGGTCGGCGACAACAGGATGGCGGACGGCGGCGCAACGGCGCTCGGCTGCCGCGTGCACTTCGTGGACCACCTGCCGGTGGCCCAGCGCCCCGACGCACTGCTCAGGGTGCTTGATCTGGCAGGTTGAGCACCCTGTGGGCCGGTCCGCCGCCCGGCCCGGCAGGGCCTCGTGGCGGAGCGCGGGCGCGGGCGCCGTCGGGGCTTCGGGCCGGAGCCGCGTGCCGTCCGTCTGAGGCGATCCCCCGCGTCGCCCCAGACGGACAGCCGCCCCGGGCAGGTCCCCAACTCACAGGAATGCCCGCTGCGTTGAGTATAGTTGGCTGGCAGCCAGTCAACGCAGGAGTTACAGGATGTCCCCGCGCAGCGCCTCGGTCAATGAAGAATTGCGGCGGCGTTCCCGGGAACGGCTGCTCCAGGCCGCGGTCGAACTGGTCGGCGAGCACGGCTTCGAGGCCACGACGCTGGGCGCCATCGCGGACCGGGCCGGCTCCGCGCGCGGACTGGTGTCGTACTACTTCCCCGGCAAGCGGCAGTTGGTGCAGTCCGCCGTGCACCGGCTGATGCACCGCAGCCTGGAGGAGGCGCTGGAGCGCGAGCCGCGCACCGAGGACGGCCGGGAGCGCCTGGCCCGGGCCATCGACGCGATCCTGGGCCTGGCCCGGGACCGGCCGGTGCTGATGCGCCAGCACATGGCGGGCCTGCTCCAGGACGGGGGCTTCGTGCAGTGCCCGGAGCAGCGCCGGCTGTCGGAGCTGCTCAGCGACACGGTCGCCCGGTACGGCTCGCAGGACCTCGCCGCCGGCTACCCGGTGCTGCGGTCCCTGCTGATGGGCGCGGTGTACGCGGCGCTGGTGCCGGGAGTCCCGATGCCGGTTCCGCTGTTGCGGGGCGAGCTGTTCCGGCGTTACGGGCTCGACTGGGACCTGGGGGTGCCCCCGGAGCGTGACCCGGGCACGGCGGCGCGGCAGCGGGACCTGTCCCGGTTCTTCGCCACGGAGGAACGTCCGAGCAGCCCCTGACGGGGCCCGGTGTCCCCTCTCGGCGCCCCGCGCGGGACCGGCTCCCGTCAGCGGTCGCGCTCGCGCCCCGCATCCCGCATCCCGCACCCCGCACCCCGCACCCCGCAGCCTGCCGCGCCCCGGCAGCCCTGCGCACGCACCCGGACACCGGCATCCCCGCGCACGCGAACGGGCCCGCGTCCGTGTCACCCCGCCGGCCCCTGCCGTCCCGCGCCGCGCGGTGCCATGCTGGAACTGTCCGCACACCCTCCTTCGGGCGAGGAGTACCGCCGTGCTGCGTGTCGCCGTCGTCGGTTCCGGGCCGAGCGGGTGCTACACCGCCCAGAACCTGGTCCAGCGCGACGCCGAGGTCCGGGTGGACGTCCTGGACCGGCTGCCGTGCCCCTACGGCCTGGTCCGCTACGGCGTCGCCCCCGACCACGAGAAGATCAAGTCACTTCAGAGCAGCCTGCGGACGGTTCTGGAGCACGAGCGCGTGCGGTTCCTCGGCGGGGTCCGGGTGGGCGGCCCCGGTGGCCTGCCCGTGGAGCGGCTGAGACAGCTCTACCACGCGGTGGTGTACTGCGTGGGCGCCGCGGCCGACCGCCGGCTGGGCATTCCCGGCGAGGACCTGCCGGGCAGCTGGTCGGCGACCGAGTTCGTGTCCTGGTACAGCGCCCATCCGGACGCGGCGGACGCGGGCTTCCTGCGCGGGGTGCGGTCGGCGGTGGTCATCGGGGTCGGCAACGTCGCGGTGGACGTCACCCGGATGCTGGTCCGGGGCGCCACCGAGCTGCGGCCGACCGACATCCCGCAGGCCGCCCTGGACACGCTGACGGCCAGCGGGCTCTGTGAGGTGCACATGGTGGGCCGGCGCGGGCCCGCGCAGGCCCGTTTCACCACCAAGGAGCTGCGCGAGCTGGGCGGGCTCCCGGGCACCGAGGTGACCGTGGAGAAGGACGAGCTGGCGCTCGATCCGGCCGACCCCGGCAGCTTGCCGGCGGTTCAGCGCCGCAATGTGGAGGCGCTGCGGGACTGGGCCGCACGGCCCGCCGCGACGGCCGCCCGGCGCATCCGGCTGCGGTTCTTCCTGCGCCCGGTGGAACTGCTCGCGGAGGGCGGCGGTGTGGGCGCCGTCCGCTTCGAACGCACGGCGCCGGACGGCCGGGGCGGTGTGACGGGCACGGGACGGTACGAGGAGGTGCCCGCGCAGTTGGTGCTGCGCTCGGTGGGCTATCGCGGCGTGCCCCCGGACGGGCTGCCGTTCGACCCGGCCGGCGGCACGGTCCCGCACGAAGGGGGCCGCGTCCTGCGGAACGGGACGCCCTCTCCCGGTGAGTACGTCGCCGGGTGGATCAAGCGCGGCCCGACAGGTGTCATCGGCACCAACCGGCCCTGCGCCAAGGAGACGGTGACCTCCCTGCTCGCGGACGCCCCCGCGCTCGGCCGGGGCGACAGACCGGATCCGGTCGAGGGCCTGCGGGCGGCCGGTATCGAGCCGGTGCCCTGGACGGGGTGGCTGGCGATCGAGCGGGCCGAGGCCGAGCTGGGGGCGCGGCTGGGGCGGAGCGTGGTCAAGCTGTCCGACTGG
Source organism: Streptomyces sp. NPDC006309 (assembly GCF_040613095.1). Lineage (NCBI taxonomy): Bacteria > Bacillati > Actinomycetota > Actinomycetes > Kitasatosporales > Streptomycetaceae > Streptomyces > Streptomyces sp. NPDC006309. The sequence goes on from NZ_JBEXRO010000023.1 coordinate 8,123, forward strand.
GCGGCGCTGCTCGGAGCGGCGGGGGCCGCGTGAACCCGTCGCCCGGGGAAGCGGGCCGGGTTCAGGCGCCGACGCCGAGGCGGAGGGACTGCCGGTCGGCGGCGGACAGCAGGCTGTCGAGCAGCCCCGGGAAGAGGCCGTCCAGGTCGTCCCGGCGCAGGGCGTTCATCTTGGCGGTGCCCCGGTAGACCTGCCGGACGACCCCGCTCTCCCGCAGCACCCGGAAGTGGTGCGTGGTGGTGGACTTGGTCACCGGCAGGTCGAACTGCGAGCAGGTCAACTCCGCTTCCTTGTCGGCCAGTTCCCGCACGATCTGCAGCCGCATCGGGTCCGACAGCGCGTGCAGCACGGCCTCCAGCCGGATGTCCTCCCGCTCCGGGTGCGGCAGGTCGCGGCCGGTTGCGGCGGTGTCGGTCACGGCGGCTGCCCTTCGTCGCGGAGTGCGTTGGCTGCCACAACTGTACGAGAACCGTCGTAGTTTGACATCCATCGTAGTACGAGGACTATCGTACGAGTCGACCAGCGGTCCCGTGACGAATGGAGTCCGTCGTGAGCACGCTCTTCCAGCCCCTCACCCTGCGCGAAACGACCATCCCGAACCGGGTGTGGATGACCCCCATGTGCCAGTACTCGGCCGAGTCGGAGGGCCCCCTCACCGGCGCCCCGAACGACTGGCACCTCGCGCACTACGGGGCACGGGCCACCGGCGGTACCGGCCTGATCGTGACCGAGGCCACCGCGGTCTCGCCCGAGGGCCGGATCTCCCCGTACGACCTCGGCCTGTGGAACGACACCCAGGAGGAGGCCTTCCGGCGGATCACCCGTTTCCTCGTCGCGCAGGGCACCGTGCCGGGGGTCCAGCTCGCGCACGCCGGCCGCAAGGCCTCCACGGAGCGGACGTGGAAGGGCGGCGCGCCGATCGGTCCGGAGGCACACGGCTGGCAGCCGCTGGGCCCGAGCCCGGTGGCGTTCGACGCACGCCACCCGGTGCCGACCGAGCTGACGGTCGAGCGGATCGGCGAGATCGTCGCTCAGTTCGCCGCCGCCGCGCGCCGGGCACACACCGCGGGCTTCGAGGTCGTGGAGGTCCACGGCGCCCACGGCTATCTGATCAACCAGTTCCTGTCCCCGCACTCCAACCACCGCACCGACGCCTACGGCGGCTCCTACGAGAACCGCACCCGGTTCGCCCTGGAGGTCGTGGACGCCGTACGGGAGGTCTGGCCCGACGACAAGCCGGTGTTCTTCCGGATCTCCGCGACCGACTGGCTCACGGACGGCGGCTGGACCGTCGATGACACCGTCCGCTTCGCCCACGACCTGCACGCCCACGGCATCGACCTCCTGGACGTCTCCACCGGGGGCAACGCCGCCGGCGTCACCATCCCGACCGGGCCGGGCTACCAGGTCCCGTTCGCCGCCCGGGTGAAGGCCGAGACCCCGCTGCCGGTCAGCGCCGTGGGCCTGATCACCGAGGCCGGGCAGGCCCAGAAGATCGTGGCGAACGGTGAGGCCGACGCGGTCATGCTCGGCCGGGAGCTGCTGCGCAACCCGTCCTGGGCCCGGCAGACGGCACGCGAGCTGGGCGGCGAGGTCCGGGTGCCGGACCCGTACCACCGCTCGGTCTGACCCCGGCCGCCCCGCGTACCGGCCGACAGCCGGGACGAGCACGCCCCGGCCGGACGCGGTCCCCGGGCCGGCCCCGGTTCCGCCGGTCCGGCCGGCCGGCCGAGCCAGGGTCCCCAGGGTCCGGTCGGCTCCGTGCGGCCCCGCAGGCCGTCACGGGCGGGCCGGTTGCCGGCGGGGCCGGTGCCGTCCGGTCGGGAGGTGGTCCGCGCGGTCGGGACGTACTCCACACGGTCGGGGGCGTGGTCCGTACCGGTCGGGTATGTGGTCCGCCCGTCCGGTCGGGATGGTCCGGTCGGGATGCGATCCGTCAGGTCGGGAGCAGGCGGCCGATCGTCTCCTCCAGGCGGGGAAGAGTACGTTGGCCCGCCAGCGCCAGCGCTATCGCGGCCACGACGCCGGCCCAGGCGACCGGGCCCAGCGGGGTGCAGCCGACGAGGCGGCTGACGCCCGGGGTCTGGACCACGGCGACGAGCGCCAGCGCCGAACCCAGCGAGGTGACCTGCACCAGGCGGCTGTCGCGCCGGTCGAGGAGGGTCTGCACGAGCTGGGTGCCGACGACCCCGCACAGCGCCATGGTGCTGGAGCGGCGGGCGGTGCCCGGGGTGAAGCGGCCGATCAGCCAGGCGGTGACCGCGCCGAGGCAGGTCGTCAGGGCCCGGTGCCGGATCTGCCGCAGCAGGGGCTCGCCCAGTACACCGGCCGCCTCCTCCACGTGGCCCAGGTCCGCCTCGCCCTCCTTCTCCGTCACCGCGACCGCCATCGACGGGAACAGGTCGGTGAACAGGTTCACCATGAGCATCTGCCGGGTGGACAGCGGCGCCCGCCCGGACAGCAGCGTGCCGATGATGCCGAACCCGACCTCGCCGGCGTTGCCGCCGATCAGGATGGCGATGGCGTCGGCCACGCTGTGCCACAGGGCGCGGCCCTCGCCGACCGCGTCGATCAGCACCGTCAGGTCGTCGTCGGTCAGCACGATGTCCGCGGCGTTGCGCGCGGCGGCCGAGCCCCGCGCGTTGATGCCGACGCCGATGTCGGCGGCGCGGATGGCCGCGGCGTCGTTGGCGCCGTCGCCGACCATGCCCACCACCCGGCCCGCGTCCCGCAGCGCCTCCACGACCTGGAGTTTCTGCTCGGGCGCCACCCGGGCCACCACGCCGGCGTCGCGCAGCATCCGGGCCCGGGCCGCACGGTCAGCCGCGGCCAGTTCGTCCCCGGTGACCACCACGGTGTCCTCCGGCCATCCCAGGTCGGCGGCGATGGACCGCGCGGTCTGCGGATGGTCGCCGGTGAGCATGACGGGTCGTACACCGGCCGCGTTGAGGCCGCTCACCAGCGCCGTGGAGGTCTCGCGCGGTACGTCGGAGAGCGCCAGCAGACCGGTGAACTCCAGCCCTTCCAGCTCCCGTTCGAGGGCGTCCGACTCCTGCTCGCCCGCGCCGAGCCGCCGTTCGGCCACCGCCAGGACCCGTAGGCCGCTCCCGGCCAGCGCGTGCGCGGAGTCGGCGGCGTGCTCCGGAAGCCCGGCGCAGGCGGGCAGCACGGTCTCCGGGGCGCCCTTGACCACGAGCACGGGCGGCCCGTCACCGCTGCGGCCCACGGCGGCGGCGTAACCGCGTGCGGCCTCGAACGGCAGGTCTGCGAGCTGGGTCCAGTCCGGGTCCGGGCCCGCCGCGGCGAGGACCGCCTCGTCGGTGGCGTGCACCGGCCGGTCGGAGCCGCCGTTCAGCCGGGGGCAGGCCCGCGCGGCGGCCCGTACGGTGCTCTCGGACCCGGCGTCGTCCACGCCGTGGACCGTGCCGTCGGCGTCGCAGGTCCGCACCAGACGCAGCCGGTTCTCGGTGAGCGTGCCGGTCTTGTCGAAGCAGATGGTGTCCATGCGGCCCAGCGCCTCCAGCGTGCGCGGGGTGCGGACCAGTACACCGCCGCGGCTGAGCCGCCGGGCGGCCGCGAGCTGGGCGACGGTCGCCACCAGGGGCAGTCCTTCGGGTACGGCCGCCACGGCCACCGCGACCCCGCCGCTGACCGCCTCCCGGATCGGGGTGCCGCGCAGCAGTGCCAGGCCGGTCACCGCGGCGCCGCCCGCCAGGGTCAGCGGCAGCGCCTTGCGGGTCAGTTCCTGGAGCCTGGCCTGGACGCCCGCGGCCGGGGGCGTACGGGACGCGAGGTGGACGGCGCGGGCGGCCTCGGTGCGTTCACCGGTGTCGACGACGACGGCCCGGGCCTGTCCCGCGGCCACGGTCGTCCCCTCGAAGACCATGCAGCTGCGGTCGGCGACGGGGGCGTGCGGGGTGGGGTCCGTCTGCTTCTCCACCGGCAGCGACTCGCCGGTCAGGGCCGACTCGTCCACCTCCAGGCCGTCCTGCCACAGCAGCCGGGCGTCGGCGGGTACCACGTCGTCCGCCTTGAGCTGGATCACGTCGCCGGGCCGGAGCCGGCCCGCCTCCACGGTGCGGGTGCCGCCCGCCGGGGCCTCGCTCTCCGGCGGCACCAGCCGTGCCTTCTGTTTCTGGTCCGCGACCAGTCCGGAGAGCGCCCGCTCGGCGCGCAGCCGCTGGATGCCGCCGACCAGGGCGTTCAGATCGAGGGCGCCGAGGACGAGCAGCGCGTCCGCGACGGACCCGAGGATCGCCGACGCCGCCGAGCCGACCGCCAGTACCGGGGTGAGCGGGTCCTGGAGCTCGCCGCGGACGGCCCGGCCGAGCTGGTAGGACCAGCGGGCGGGGGCGGCGGCCGGGTGCCGGGTGACGCGTCGGGTCGCCTTGCGCACCCGGCCGGTCAGCTCCTCGAAGGCGCCCGGCTCGGCTTCCGGTTCGTGCGCCAGCCGTTCCCGGGCCTGGTCGGGGTCCAGCTCGTGCCAGTGCACGCGGGGGCGCGGGTGCGGGGCGCCGGCCGCCGCCACGGCGAGCGCGGCGCGTGCCCCGGAGAGCAGGGCCGACGCGGCGCCGGCGTCGACGGGTGCGTGCCGGAGTCCCGGCAGGAGGGAACGGCGTCCGCGTCCGCTGCCGGACTCGCCGACGGCCACGAGCAGCCCGGACAGCGCGGCACCGGAACGGGCCAGCGTCTGGGCGCGATGACCGACCGCGCGGGCGGCCGGGATCGCGGTCAGCACCCGCCATACGTCCGGCAGGCCGTGCAGGGCCAGGATGTCCGCGCCCCACACCACGGCTCCGTCCCGGTCCGTCATGGCGACCGCGATGTCGGCGGCGCGCAGCGCGGCCAGGACGTCCTGCCGGCCCGCCTCGCGGACCCGGGCGACCACCAGCACGGCACCCCCGTCGCCGCGCGCCTCGTACACGACGTCGTCCAGTGGGCGGCGGGCGTCGACGACCTGGTCAGCGAGTCCGGTGAAGTCCTCCAGCGCGGGGTCGTCCACGATGACCACGCGCAGACCGGCCCGGCGGGCCGCGTCGAGCACCGGCTCGGTCCACGGGTCGGCCTCGCCCGCCTCGGTGCACAGCGCACCGGGGTGCAGGACGACCGTGCCGGCCATCTCCAGCTGGCGCAGCCGGGCCGGGTCGCGGACCAGGACGCCGGTACGGGCCAGCGCGGCGCTGAGCACCGCGTGGAAGGCGGCGGGACCGTAGCGGGCGGCCTTCGGGGAGCCGGAGAGCACCGCCTCCGCCGCCTCCGAGCCGTCGTGCTTGACGAGCAGGGTCGCCGCCGCGCCCAGCAGACTGCCCGCGGAGGCGTGGGAGGCGTACTCCTGGGCCGGGGACTCGCGCAGCGGCGGGCGTGGCGGGCCCTCCGGGGCGAGGCTGATCCGTTCGGGTCCGCACAGTTCGTCGTGCACCGCGTCGAAGGCGGCCGAACGGGCCACCGTCTCGGCCAGCTGGCAGGCCCGCAGGGCACCGTCGAGCACCAGGGAGGTGGGGGTCTGCCCGACACCGTGCACGGCGGCGTTCGCACAGGCCAGCACGAGGTCCATCCGGGAGTCGCCGAGCCGGGCGCGCAGCCAGGCGCGGAAGCGCGGGTTCTCCCGCAGCAGCGTCACCAGCGCCGTCACCATCCGGGGGGAGGGCGGCAGCCGCAGCGCGTACGCGGCGAGGGCGACGCCGATGCCCGCGCCGTCGGCCGCGAGTGTGGCCGCCGCGGCGCGCACACCGGCCGGGTCGGCCGGATGCGTGGTCTCCTCCACGTCCTCGCCCGCCAGGACGAGGCCGTGCTGCGCGGCCAGCTCCGCCGCGTGCGCCATGACGCGGTCGGTGGCCTCCTCCTCGGTGGCGGTCACGACCAGACGGGCCAGCCCCTGGTCCCAGTAGGCGACGAGTACGTCGGGGTGCTCCGCCAGCGCCGCGGCCATCCGGCGCGCGAGATGTCCCGTGCCGCCGGCGCGGCGCGCCTCCTCGTGTTCGAGGGGGCGCAGCGCCAGGTGGGCGCGGGCGCCGGACCGCCAGTGATCGCCGGTGCCGGGCAGCGCGTTGCGGGCCACCCGCACGACCCGCGCGGCGGCGTCCGCGCCGCGCACGCCCGCGCGTGCCGTTCCGGCGGCGGCACCGGCGGCCATCCCGGCCGCCGGTGCCGCCGCGCGTGCCAGCAGGCGTGGTGCCGCCGGGATCAGGCGGGCGGCGGCCGAGGGTGCCGTCAGCAGGCCGAGGACCATGACCCTCCTCAGAGCGTGGTGCGGTCGGGCCGCGCGGTCGGACCGAGGGGCCCGGGGGACGTCGTGGGTGCCGGCGCCGCGCCGCCCGGGGCCGCCTCGGGTGCAGCGGACGCCTCGCTGTCCTTGGCGTCCTCGGCGCCGGCGGGCGTTCCGCGGTGCTCGGACGCCTTTTCCTCCACAGGTACCGGTCCGGGGCCTTCCCCGCCGGAGCGGAGGGCCGCGGTGCCGAGATCGTGCGCCGGTTCGGGGTGGGGCGTGTCCGCGTCCACGGAGCCCTGCCCGCCATCCGTCCGCGGGGCGGGCCGGGGCTGGGTGAGCCAGGCGACCGCCGCTCCGGTGAGGGCCACGGGCCACTCCACCACGCCCGCGGCACCCAGCAGCCCGGCCCCGGCGTACACCGCGATGCGCCGTCCACGGGGCGAGACCGCGCCGACCTTGTCCAGGGTTTCCTCCGCCGCCCTGCCCACCGTCCCGGCGCCGGGCACCTTGCGCAGTACCGAGGCCGCGCCGCGCAGGGGCGCCGTGAGGACCGACGACGACTTCGTCTCAGTCATGACTCTCCTCGGGTGAGTTGTCCTGTTATACCCGCCGAGTGCTGTCCTGCTATACCCGCCGAGTGCCCGCGAGGGCACCGGTCATCCCCTCTCCCCCGGGGGAACGCATCGCACTTGCCGGAAGACCTCGCCCCACTCCCGGGACGGCCCTTCTCCGGGACGCTCCTCCTCCTCGGGCGGGCCTCCGGGGAACGCCCTTCTCCCAGGTAACGCCACGGATCCCGCCCGCGCCACCCGTCCCGCCAGGGACCGGCGGGAGGGGGGCCCGGCGGTATGGGCGAGACAGGCGGGACCGCCAGGACCGCGGGACTGACGGGACAGGTGGGACCGGCGGACCCCGAGACAGGTGGGACCGGCGGGACCTCCGGGACAGGTGGCACGCCCGGGACAGGTGGGACGCCGGGGACAGATTGGAGCGGGCGCCCGGAGCCGCACCGCCCGTGGTCCGGGTCACCCGGGGCCGGGGCGTCTCACCGGGCGGGGCGGAGGAGCCCTTCGGGTACGGCGGCGGCGAGGACGCGGCAGCCCTGCGGGTCGAGGTGCAACCGGTCACCGGCGTGCGGGCGGGCAGCAGCCGGTCCGGGGCGGCAGGATCGCGTACCGCCCGGTCGAAGTCGATCACCGCGTCGAAGCGGCCGGGGGTGCGGGTCCATGCGTTGACCCGCTGCCGGGAAACCTGCCGTTCCCCCGCCGGGTCGTACAGGGCGTTGCCGCCGAACGGCGTGTGCGTGCGCCGTACCCGGACGCCCTGCCGTGGGCGCGGACCACGATCTGCCGGTACCCGGCGGTCGGGCCGGCGGTCACCGTGCGCCGGGCCTCGGGGGTCGCGTCGGCGGTGCCGATGTCGTCGGCGCCCTCGAAGACGATCAGCCGGCCCATCCCGCTGCGCGAGAGGACGTCGCGGTCGAGGTGGGCGAGCACATCGGGGCCGAGTCCGGCGGCGAGGACGCGGTTGCCGCCGGCCCCCTGGTTGAGGACCGCGATGTCCGGGCGGTACCGGAGGCGGTCGAAGAGCCGGTCGGGCCGGCGGTCGTCGCCGGTCGTAGCGCCGCGCCCGTCGGTGAGCGAGTCGCCGACGACGGCCACCGCCCCGGTACGGCCGGGCGCCGTCACCTCGACGTCATTGAGCAGGTACCCGTGGTCAAGGGCGGTCGCGCCCGGAAGGTTCCTCCTCGCGCGTGCGGTCACCGTGCACGAGGTACGACGTGGTGCGCGAGCCGGGGTGGGAGGTGAGCGCGAGCGCGGCCTGCCCGGGCGAAGTGGACGCCGTCACCGTCAGCTCGGTGCCGGCTTGCCGGGCGAAGTCCAGCGGGCCGGAGACCGGCATGTGCACCGACCGGGACGGTGGCGAAGTCCCGGCCCGCCCAAGCCACCCCGTGCAGACTCCCCGCTCGACGGCACCGACGCCGGCCCTGCCGCGCCGCAGGGTGGTGTCCACGAGGGCGGACTTCCCACCCGTGTACAGCGCGGGCGGCAGTTCGCAAGCGCTCCCCGTCCCGTTGCAGTGGCTGGAAACCGGTCGCGCGAGGCGTTGACCAGAAAGCGCTTACCGTCTACGGTCCGTTCATCAGCCTGACCGCCGAGCCGCAACGGCGGCCCTGGCTGCAACGCAAGTGACGCTCCACGTTCCGCGGAGCGGCAACGGTTCACAGACATGTCCGATCCCCACTCGGAAGAAGGCATCCGGGACATGACCTCACACACATCCCCACGCGCCCTGCTGGGCGGACTGGCCACACTCGGCCTCACACTTGGCATGATCATGACATCTGGGGCACCGGCCGGCGCGGCCACCTGGCCCTCGGCCAATGGCAGCCAGGCCGTCTCCTCCACCATCTCGGTGTCCGGCACCAAGGACTACGGGATGAAGCGGCTGTACGGCAGCGGCGACCTCGGCTCCGACAGCCAGGACGAGGACCAGGGCCCCATCCTCGAACTGGCCCCCGGCGCCGTCGTCAAGAACGTCATCATCGGCGCCCCCGCCGCGGACGGCATCCACTGCCTGGGCAGCTGCACGCTCCAGAACGTGTGGTGGGAGGACGTCGGCGAGGACGCGGCCACCTTCCTCGGCTCCTCGTCGTCCAACGTCTACACCGTGAGCGGCGGCGGGGCGAAGGAGGCCAGCGACAAGGTGTTCCAGTTCAACGGCGCCGGCACGCTGAACGTCTCCGGCTTCGCCGTGAAGAACTTCGGCACCTTCGCCCGGTCCTGCGGCAACTGCAAGACGCAGTACAAGCGGACCATCAACCTCAGCGGCATCGAGGCCACCTACAAGGGCAACAAGCTCGTCGGCATCAACACCAACTACGGCGACAGCGCGACGCTGAAGAACATCACCATCGTCGGGGACACCGGCAAGAAGATCGTTCCGTGCCAGAAGTACACCGGCAACAACACCGGCAAGGAGCCCACCACGAACGGCTCCGGGCCCGACGGCACGTATTGCAAGTACTCCAGCTCGGACATCACCTACAAGTGAGCGCCGGCTGAGCTTCCGGGGGCGTCACGGCGCCCCCGGAACGCGCGGCGTCATCGACGGCCGCCCCCCTGCCCGGCCCCCGACGGCCGCCTTCCGCCCAGCCCCCGATTGCCGCCCGGTCAGCCCTCTTCCCCTTCCGCCCGCCCGCTGAGCGCTCCGGCCAGCTCCCGGCGATAGGCGGCGTAGGCCGTACGCAGGGCCTCCCCCGGCCAGTCGGCGGGCAGCAGCGCCGGTGGCAGTACGGGGTCGGTGAGCAGGTGGCGTACGGCTGCCGCGTAGGCGGTGAGGCGTACGGCCGGGTGGCCGGCGCCGGTGGCGCGGGCCAGCAGGGAACGCGCCGTGTCCGCCCAGTCCGCCAGCGGCCAGAGCCGCGCGGCGAGGTCACCCGGGGGCTCCTCGGGCCGCGCGCGGTACGGCAGGGCCACCTCGCGCAGGCCGTCCGGCAGTGGGCGGCCGAGATTGGCCGGACGGAGCCAGACGCCTTCACGGAGTTCGGCCAGGCGCAGGGCGGTCAGCCGGGCGCGCAGATCGGCACGTTCGGCGGGGCCGCGGCCCGTCGCCGTGATCACCACCATCTCCCAGTCGCCGTCCCACACGCGCGTGCGGGGGTGCACCGCGTCGTCCTGGCGGCGCTGCCGGGCCAGCAGCCGGTCACTGAGCCGGTAGACGGCGTCCGCGCGCCGGAGATCGCCGGCGGTGACCATCCGGCTCAGCGCGGCTCGCAGTGTGGAGCCTCCGACCCCGAACGGCTCCACGAGCCGCACCAGGTCCTTCACCGGCAGCTCCGGCGGATGCGCTCCGAGCAGCAGGCTGAGGACGACCGACCGGGCGGACAGCGGCCGCAGGCCGGCCGGATCCGGCTCGGCCGAGAGGTTCATGCGCATGGCCCCGTACTGTACGTCCGCCCCCTTGTTGCAGTATTGCTACGGCCGCAGAGAAGGTGCAACATGCTCCTATGGCCTCGATTCCCACGCAGCCGCAGTCGCAGTCAGAGCCACACCCCTCGTCGCAGCTCCAGCAGCCGTACGCCACGCACGACGTCACCAACCAGGCCCCGCCACTCGCCCCGTACGACGCCGCCGAGGACGCGGCCCTGCTCGAAGGGCTGCGCCGGGAGGGCGCCGGCTGGGCCGAGGAGGACATCCGGCGGCTGGGGACGCGGGCCGGCAGCGTGGAGGCGCAGGAGTGGGGCGAGCAGGCGAACCGGCACGAGCCGGTGCTGCGCACCCACGACCGCTTCGGCCACCGCGTCGACGAGGTCGAGTTCCATCCCAGCTGGCACCACCTGATGCGCACCGCGGTCGCCGAGGGCCTGGCCGGCGCCCCGTGGGGCGACGACCGGCCGGGGGCGCACGTGGCCCGGACCGCGGGCGGGCTGGTGTGGGGACACACGGAGGCCGGACACGGCTGCCCGACGTCGATGACGTACGCCGCCGTCCCCGCCCTGCGCGCGCAGCCGGATCTCGCCAAGGTGTACGAGCCCCTGCTCACCAGCCTGGAGTACGACCCCGGGCTGCGCGTCCCCACCGACAAACCCGGACTGCTCGCCGGCATGGGCATGACGGAGAAGCAGGGCGGTTCCGACGTCCGGACGAACACCACCGCGGCCACACCCACCGGCGAACCGGGCGTGTACACGCTGCGCGGGCACAAGTGGTTCACCTCGGCGCCGATGTGCGACGTCTTCCTGGTGCTCGCGCAGGCCCCGGGCGGACTCTCCTGCTTCCTGGTGCCGCGCGTCCTGCCGGACGGCACCCGCAACACGTTCCGCATCCAGCGCCTGAAGGACAAGCTGGGCAACCGGTCCAACGCCTCCTCGGAACCGGAGTTCGACCGGACCGTGGCCTGGCTGGTGGGGCCGGAGGGGCGGGGTGTGAAGACCATCATCGAGATGGTCAACTGCACCCGGCTCGACTGTGTGATGTCCTCGGCGACCCTGATGCGCAGGACGCTGGTCGAGGCCGGGCATCACACCCGGTACCGCAGCGCGTTCGGCGCCCGGCTGCTCGACCAGCCGCTGATGCGCAACGTCCTGGCCGATCTCGCGCTGGAGTCGGAGGCGGCTACGACGCTCACGCTGCGGCTGGCCGGCGCGGCGGACCGCGCGGTGCGCGGGGACGCCGGAGAGCGGGCGTTCCGGCGCATCGCCACCGCCGTCGGCAAGTACTGGGTCACCAAGCGGGGCCCGGCCTTCACCGCGGAAGCCCTGGAATGCCTGGGCGGCAACGGGTACGTCGAGGAGTCGGGCATGCCCCGGCACTACCGGGAGGCACCACTGCTGTCGATCTGGGAGGGCTCCGGGAACGTCAACGCGCTCGACGTGCTGCGCGCCCTCGGCCGCGAACCGGGCGCCGCCGAGGCGCTGTTCGCCGAACTCGACCTCGCGCGCGGGGCGGATCCCCGCCTCGACGCGGCCGTGACCGCGCTCAAGGACCAATCGGCCGGAACCGATCAGACGGGCGCCCGCCGGCTGGTCGAGCGGATGGCGCTCGCGCTCCAGGCCTCACTGCTCGTCCGGCACGCTCCGCACCCGGTCGCGGACGCCTTCTGCGCGACCCGGCTGGGCGGCGACTGGGGACACTCCTTCGGCACGCTTCCCGCGGGCACCGACCTCGACAGCATCCTGGAACGCGCCCTTCCCGGCCGGAACTGATCCCTACACGCGCGCGTGCGGGCCGGCTCGTCGTGTGGCCGGTGAGCGCCGACGGATGGCACACAGCCAGCATCCGCTTCCGGGGCGCTGTCGGTGCCATGGCGCACACTCCCGATCAGAACGCGCTCGCCCGGGGAGGACCACGTGTGCACGCCGCGCCGCCCTGCCCGGGCTGCGCCGGCTCGCCCGGTCGGGGCCGGCGCACGAACGGATACCGGCCGCGTGCGCGCTGTGGCGCGTCACCGCCGGGCCGGGTCCCGTTCGGCCCGTGTTCCGGGCGGCCCGGGCGGAGGCCCCCCACACCCGGGTCCCCGTCGCCCGCTGCCTCACCATGATGGGCCCGGCCGCCACGCCGCTCCGCGACCTGCTCACCTCGGAACTGACCGCTCCGCACCGCCAGATGACCGGCGGCGAGGGTGCGTACGGGGGTCATGACGTTCCGGCGGACGAGGAGTGGGTACGGCTGTGCCGCGAGGTGCCGGCGGCCCTGTAGGGGCGCGCCGGGGACCACTGCGGCCGGGGACCACTGCGGCCGCTTGGGGGCAATCGCCCCGAACCTACTGCCCCACCACGGAACCGGAAGATCCCCCGACGCACCGGCCGTCTCAGACCATGCGGCCCCACTGTGGACCGAGGCGGGCCCACTCCGTGTCCCAGGCGTCCAGGCGGCGGCGCTCCAGGCGCGCTCGTGCGGCGAGGCCGCCGACGAAAGGTACGGCGGCGGTGCTCACGCCGACCAGGAGCCCTATCAGGGTGGCCCGGAAGGCGGCCTCGGACGCGGTCGTGGGACGGCTGACGAGGTGGCCCCGCGGATCGGTCCAGACGGTGACCGGCGTGCCGGGTCCGACGCCGGGCTCCACCCGGACCCGGCCGGTGTGGGCGGAGCCGTCGGCCGTGGTCCAGCGGACCTTGGCCCAGAACCGCTCACCGGCGGAGGCGTGGCCGGCGGGGCGGGACGCCCCCGGGATCCGCGCGGCGACCCGGGCGACAGCGGGGCGCCAGGTGGCACGCTCGCGGGCGAGTCCGTGCTCCACCGAGCGGGCCGCCGCCAGGCCGGCCGGCACTCCGGCCAGGACGGTCAGCAGCAAGGTGCCGAGCACCACCCAGGCCTCCAGCACGTCGGCCCGGCGTTTGAGCGGGTTGCGCCGCCAGCGCCACAGCCACACCTTCGGACCACGGAACGCCTTCAAGGGCATCCTCCTCACGAGCGCACCGACCGGCCGGACCGCCCTCCCATACGGGAGAGATCGCTCCGTTGCTCACGACGAGCCGTCTCCCCGACGGTCGCACGAGACACCCCTCTCGCGCAGGCGCATGCCGCAACGGGCCCGGCCGATCTTCGCCCCGGGCCGGCGACACGACTGTGACCTGCGGTGACACCTTCGCCGGGGGAGAGTGTCAGTGGTGGGGTGCACACTGGCCGATATCTGACGGCTACCTGGACGAAGACGTCCCGGAGGTGATCGGCATGGCCGAGGTACTGCTCGCGGTGGGCACCCGAAAAGGCCTGTTCATCGGGCGGAAGCGGGGCGGTGGCCCCTGGGAGTTCGACGAGAGTCCGTATTTCAACGCGCAGGCGGTGTACTCGGTCGCGATCGACACCCGGGGCCCACGGCCCCGGCTGCTGGCGGGCGGTGACAGCGCGCACTGGGGCCCGTCGGTGTTCCACTCCGACGACCTGGGCCGCACGTGGACCGAACCGGCGCAGCCGGCCGTCCGGTTCCCCCGGGACACCGGCGCCTCCCTGGAGCGCGTCTGGCAGTTGCACCCGGCCGCCGCCGAGCCCGACGTGGTGTACGCGGGCACGGAACCGGCGGCGCTCTACCGCTCGGTGGACCGAGGTGAGAGCTTCGAGCTGATCCGGCCGCTGTGGGAGCACCCGACCCGCTCGCGGTGGGTGCCGGGCGGGGGCGGTGAGGGCCTGCACACAGTGCTCACCGACGCGCGCGACCCCCGGGCGGTGACCGTGGCCGTGTCGACGGCGGGGGTGTTCCGCACGGCGGACGGCGGGGCGAGCTGGGCCCCGTCCAACTCCGGTGTGTCCGCCGTCTTCCTGCCCGATCCGAACCCGGAGTTCGGCCAGTGCGTCCACAAGGTCGCCAGAGACGCGGGTCACCCGGACCGGCTGTATCTCCAGAACCACTGGGGGGTGTACCGCAGCGACGACGCGGCCGGGCACTGGACCGACATCGGCGAGGGCCTGCCGTCCACGTTCGGCTTCGCGGTGGCCGCGCATCCGAACCGGGCCGGCACGGCGTACGTCTTCCCGATCAACGCCGACGCCGACCGGGTGCCAGCCGGGCACCGCTGCCGCGTCTTCCGTACCGCGGACGCGGGCGGCACGTGGGAGCCGCTGACCGAGGGGCTGCCGGAGGAGGACCACTACGGCACGGTGCTGCGGGACGCCCTGTGCACGGACGACGCCGACCCGGCGGGGGTGTACTTCGGCAACCGCAACGGCGAGGTGTTCGCATCGGCCGACGACGGCGACAGCTGGCGGCTGCTGGCCGCCCATCTCCCGGACGTGCTGTGCGTGCGGGCGGCGGTGGTCGGCTGAACGGGCGCGCGGGCGACGGTGGCCGGTTGAACAAGACTCGCGGGCGACTGGGAGCGGCTGAGCGGGGTCCGGGGTGACTGTGGCCGACTGAACGGGGCTTCGGACGCCGACGGCCGGCTGAACGGGGCTTCGGACGCCGACGGCCGGCTGTGCGGGCGGGCAGATGCCGGTGTTCGGCTGAACGGGCTCGGGGGCCGCAGTCGCCGGTAGAGCGCGGCCCGCGGGTGACTGCGGACGGCTGAACGGGGCTTCGGACGGCGACGGCCGGCTGAGCGGGCGGGCGGGCAGATGGCGGGTGACCGGCTGAGCGGGCGGGCACATGCCGGTGGTCGGCTGAACGGGCTCGGGGACCGCGGTCGCCGGTAGCGCAAGGCTCGCGGATGATCGTGGCCGACTGAACGGGGCCCGGGACGGCGACGGCCGGCTGAGCGGGCGGGCGACGGTGGCCGGCGGGCGGGCGCGCGGGGTGGTCGGTGGTCGAACGGGCGCGCGGGATCATGGGCGCCCGCCGGTCGTCCTCCGGCCATCGGTTGATCGCCGGCGGGTGCGCGGCAGTAGGGTGACGCCCGTGGCACCACGACCCTTGCATGAGATCGTCGAAGCGGGCTGGGCGAAGGCCCTGGAACCCGTCGCCGGACGGATCGCCGAGATGGGCGACTTCCTGCGCGCGGAGATCGCCGCGGGACGCACCTACCTCCCGGCCGGACCGAACGTCCTGCGGGCCTTCCAGCAACCCTTCGACGAGGTGAGGGTGCTGATCATCGGTCAGGACCCTTATCCCACCCCCGGGCACGCGGTGGGCCTGTCCTTCTCCGTCGCGCCCGAGGTGCGTCCACTGCCGCCGAGTCTGATTAACATCTTCCGCGAGCTGAACAGCGACCTGGGGCTGCCCCAGCCGTCCACCGGCGACCTCACGCCGTGGACGCAGCAGGGCGTGCTGTTGCTCAACAGGGCGCTGACCACCGCGCCGCGCCGGCCCGGGGCGCACCGTGACAAGGGCTGGGAGGCGGTGACCGAGCAGGCGATCCGGGCCCTGGCGGCGCGTGGCAAACCGCTGGTGTCCATCCTGTGGGGCCGCGACGCCCGTAACGCGCGTCCGCTGCTGGGCAGTCTGCCGGCAGTGGAGTCCGCGCATCCCTCGCCCAGGTCGGCGGACGGCGGGTTCTTCGGCTCGCGCCCGTTCAGCCGGGCCAACGACCTGCTGATCCGGCAGGGCGGCCAGCCGGTGGACTGGCGCCTGCCGTGACCTCACCGGGTTTCCTGGCCGTGGACTCCGGCGGTTCGGGCCTCCGGGTCGCCGTCGGTGTCCCCGAGCGGGAGACCCTGGTCCGGCGGGAGATCCGGGAACCGGTGCGCACCGGTGCGCGCGGCATCGATCCGGAGCATCTCCTGGCGCAACTCCTCCCGGTGGCCCCTGCCATGGCCGCCGAGGCGGGGGTGGGTCTGCTGGACACGGCTGTCGTCGGCGCCGCCGGGTTCGCCACCCTGGGCGACGCCCTGCGGGCCGAACTGCCCGGCGCCCTGGCGCGGGAGCTGGGTGTGCGGACCGTGGCGCTCGCCGCGGACGCCGTCACCGCGTACGTCGGTGCCCTCGGACCTCGTCCGGGCGCGGTGCTGGCCGCGGGCACCGGGCTGATCGCCGTCGGCACGGATCTGCGGGACTGGCGGCGGGCCGACGGCTGGGGGCACCTGCTGGGCGACTGCGGCGGCGGAGCCTGGATCGGCCGGGCGGGCCTGGAGGCGGCGCTGCGCGCCCACGACGGCCGGGACGGCGGCTCCGCGCCGCTGCTGGCCGGTGCCGAACGGCAGTTCGGCCCGGTGCGCGGGCTGCCCGGCCTGCTCTACCCGCGCACCGACCGGCCCGCCTTGCTCGCCTCCTTCGCGCCCCGCGTGGCCGCGTGCGCCGGGCACGATCCGGTCGCCGCGGGCATCCTGCGCGCGGCTGCCCGGCACATGGCCGAGTCCGCCGTCGCCGTGTGCCCGGCCGCCGGGACGCCCGACGTGGCCCTCACCGGCGGTCTGTTCGCGATGGGCGACCCGCTCCTCGTACCACTGCGCGAGGAGTTGGCGCGCAGGCTGCCGCACGCGCGGCAGGTACCGGCCGAAGGGGACCCGCTGGACGGCTCGGTGCGGATCGCCCGGGCGCTGTCGGCCGGCCGGCTCCCGCTGCCGGCCGAAACGGCCATGCTGTGCGTGATCCGCGACCTTCACCAGCGGTTTGTTCCCGGTCGCGGCCCGTGATCGGTGAAGTCGGCCCTGAACAGGCGTCAGTCATACGTAACTCATCAGACAAAACCGGACGGATACCGCTCACCTGCACCCTCCCCAAACGGCGTAGCCCGATGAGCCAGTAACATTCGGCGCCATGAGCTCCCCCACTGGACCCGCGTCCGGCCTGCCCGTACGAATGCCGCGACCCCGCCAGCCCGGACGCCACCGCCGCCCGGAACCGCTGGTGGCTCCCGAGGGCGCGCCGGCGCTCGTCCTCGCGGTGCCTGGCGTGCCCAGCGCCGCCACGCGCAGCCTCGCCGAGGAGGTCGTGAGCATCGCCCGCTCCGAGCTGCCCGGCCTGGATGCCCGGATCGGGTACCTGGACGGGGACGACTCGGAGTTCGCCACGCTCCGCTCCGTGCTGGCGGGCGCCGCCGAGGAGCGCACCGCCCGCTACGAGCGGGCCGTCGCCGCCGGGGCCGAGGGGGTCAGGGAGCCCGACGGCCCGGTCGGTGTCGTCGTCCCGCTGCTGGCCGGTCCGGACGGCGCGCTGCTGCGTCACATCCGTCAGGCCGTGATGGACAGCCGGGTCGCCGCGGAACTGACCGATGTCCTCGGCCCGCACCCGTTGCTCGCCGAGGCGTTGCACGTGCGGCTGTCCGAGGCGGGTCTGGCCCGTGCCGACCGTGCCCGGCTGTTCACGGTGGCCACCGCCGCCGACGGCATCATCCTGGCCTCCGTGGGCGGCGAGGAGGCGGTGCAGGCGGCCGGCATCACCGGCATGCTGCTCGCCGCGCGCCTGGCCGTGCCGGTGATGGCGGCGGCGCTGGACCAGGAGGGCTCCATCTCCTCGGTGGCCGAGCAACTGCGTTCCTCGGGTTCGCAGCAGCTGGCCCTGGCGCCGTATCTGATCGGCCCGGAGATCGACCCGGCGCTGACGGCCGAGGCGGCAGCGGAGGCGGACTGCGCCACGGCCGAGGCGCTCGGCGCGTACCCGGCGATCGGCAAGCTGGCCCTCGCCAAGTACACGACGGCGCTGGGCATCGCCCCGCAGCAGGCACAGGGCGCGCCGGTCCGCTGACCCGCCGGCGTCCGTACGAAGCAGGGCCTGCTCCGGTTGCGGAGCGGGCTCTCGCCGTGCCGGAGCGGAACCTTCGGCGCTTTCCGAGCGGGCCCTTCGCCGTGCCGGGGCCCGGCGTGCTCAGCCGAAGACGACGCAGGAGGCCGCGGTGACCCGCACCGAGCCGTCGTAGCGGGGCAGGCCCGTCGCCTGGTCCACGGTGAACCAGGTCACGTCCCCGGAGCGTTCGTTGGCGGCGTACAGATGACCGTCGTGCTCGGCCAGGGCGCGCGGCCAGTGCCCGCCGCAGGGCACCGTGCCGGTCAGCCGGAGGCTGTCGGTCCCAACGGCGAGTACCGACAGGACGTCCTCGCCGCGGGTCGCGGTCCACACGAAGCGGCCGTCGGGCGAGACGACGATCCCGGAGGGGTAGGCGTCCCCGGCGGGGGCGCCGGGCAGCAGGGGCACCTCGGTGAGCGGCTTCAGGGAGCCGGTGACGGAGTCCCAGCGGCAGACGGTCACGGTGGGGGTCAGCTCGTTGACCACGTAGGCGTGCTCGCCGTCCGGGTGGAAGGCCAGGTGGCGTGGGCCGGAGCCCGGGCGCAGGGCGGTCTCGCGGTGCACGGCGGGAGTTCCGTCCACGAGGGTGCACACGCGGACCGAGTCCGTCCCGAGATCGACGCTGACGGCCCACCGGCCGCTGGGGTCGGCCTGCACCTGGTGGGCGTGCGGGCCGCGCTGGCGCCGGTCGTGCGGTCCCGAGCCGCTGTGCCGGAGCCGGCCGGAGGCCCTGGCGGCGAGGGTGCCGTCGGGGCGCAGCGGTACGGCGGTGACGCTGCCGCAGCCGTAGTTGGCGGTCAGCACGTGCCCGGCGTACAGGCCGAGGTGGGTGGGGCCGCTGCCGTCCACCGGCACGGGCGCGCCGGCGGGTTCCGGCCGGTCGCCGGTGACGCGGTAGGCGGCGACGGAGCCCTCGGCCGTCTCGCTGACCGCGTAGAGTGTGGCGCCGTCCGGTGACAGGGTCAGGTAGGACGGGTCGGGCAGGTCGTCCGCGGCGGCGACGACGGTGAGGGCGCCGCCGTGCGGTGCCACCTCGGCGGTCACCAGTCCGGGGCCGCCCGCCGCCGTGAACGAGCCGATGAACGCCCGGCGTCTGCCCGGCCTGCCGCCCTGTGCCACCGCTGTCCCCTCTCGGTCGAGCCAGTCCGGGGCCGACGGTAGCAGCCCCTCACCTGCGGTCTAGACCAAGAGGGGGCGGCAGACCGGTTCTTCACGCGGACGTGACACGCCCGTGCGCCCGGCAGGGCGTCGGCACGGGCCCCGCAGGAGCCGGCGCGCGGGCACCCCGCCATGCGGCACCGTTCAGCGGCGCACGGCAGGTCGCGGTAGCGGGTGTCAGAAGCCGTCCGGCCGTCCGGCCAGGGCCTCCGCTCCCGCCGGCCTCGGCCCGGACGGCGTCCGCAGCGGTTCGGCGAGGGCGGCGAGGGCGCGTTCCAGGCCGTGCAGGTGGGCCAGGACGGGCTCGGCGGGCGATTCGGCGGGGCGGTGGAGCGGTTCTCCGCGTCCGGCGGTGAGGGCCTCGACGGCGGTCTCGACACGCCAGCAGGCGGCGGCGAGGCGCGCGTCGTGGGAGGCCTCCGGGTCGGCGGCCACCGCCACCAGGCCCCTGACCTCGCGTGCGCAGTCGTCGAGCAGCGCCAGGACCCGGCGGGCGCGCGCCTTGCGGGCCGGCATCGGGTTCAGCGGATGGACCAGCGGCGCCACCGAGAGCCGGACGCGGCCGAGCAGCTGCTCCAGTTCGGCGACGCGCGGCGCGGGGTCGGCCGTGGTGGAACCGGCGAGGCGTGCCGCGGCCTCCGCCGTGCAGGCGTGGACGCAGCGCAGGGCCCGCTGGATCCAGGCGTCGGTGGTGGCGTGCGTGGTGACCGGCAGCACGAGCAGGACCGCGAGCGCGGCACCGAGTGCGCCGACGCCGGTCTCGGCGAGCCGCAGCCCCAGCAGTCCGGGGCTGAGGACGCCGAGCAGGCCGTAGAGCAGTTCGGCGAGCAGCGTCACCCAGAGCATCATCCAGGTGTAGGAGACGGCGGCCGTGTAGAAGATGCCGAAGACGCAGACCGCGACCAGGGCGGCCGTCGGGACGGGCGCGCCGTGCAGGGGGACGGCGACGAGGAGGCCGAGGCCGATGCCGATCACCGTGCCGAGGACCCGGCGGAAGCCGCGTACCAGCGTCTCGCCGCGCGAGGCGGTGTTGACGAAGATCCACCAGGTGGCGCCGACGGCCCAGTACCAGCGCTGCCCCGACAGCAACTGCCCGGCGACCAGCGCGAACCCGGCACCCGCGGTCGCCTGGACCGCCTGCCGTGTGGTCACCCGGGCCAGCCCGGTCGCGCCGGGCGGGGCGGGTACGACGGCCGGGGGCAGCCGGCGCTCGTAGCACCACGCGCCGAAGCGGACCGCCGCCGCGCTCAGCACGGACAGCAGGACGGCGGCGTACAGCTCGGGCAGCTGGGCCGGCGTGGCGTGCAGGAACTGGGCCACGAAGAAGGTCATGAAGGCGAACACGCCCAGGCTGTGCCCCCGCGGCCCCCAGCGGCGCGCGTACACGCCGGCGCCTACGACGGCGAGGAAGGCCAGGTCACGGGCGACGGGGATGTCGTGCAGCGCGGCCGCCACGGCGAGCACCGGCAGGCCCACGGCGGGCAGCAGGGCGGTGGTGACCGCCTGGCCGCGCACGGTCGGGTCGGCGACGGTGAACAGGGCGAGGAGGGCGGCGAGGCCACCGGCGACCGCGCCGGTGAGGGAATGTCCGGCGCCGAGACAGACCACGACCGCCAGTCCGATGCCGAGGACCGCCCGTGCGGCGAAGCGCAACCGCCCCCGCCCCGGGTCCGGAGCCACGAACATCCTCTTCAGCACTGCTGCCCTCCCCTGGGAAACACCGGTACGGAAAAGGCGCCGCGGGGATCCGCAGCGCCATCGACACCCCCATGAGAGCATCACGGAGTTCGCTGGCTCAAGTCTTGCTCGAATCACTGGTCCATTGGCCCTGTGACGGAAGGACAGAGACGGCTGACGGAATGCCAACGGACCAGGTGGGAAGGTCCACGCCCCCTCCCGTGACCTGGGCCATTGGTACAGTCGTACGTCATGGCCGTGGACGAACTCGACACCCGCATCCTGCGACTGCTTCTCGAGCAGCCGCGCACCAGCGTGCGCGAGTACGCCCGCCTCCTCGGTGTCGCCCGCGGCACGCTCCAGGCCCGGCTGGACCGGATGGAACGCGATGGCGTGATCACCGGTACGGGTCCTTCCCTCTCCCCTGCCGCCCTGGGGCATCCAGTGCTGGCGTTCGTGCACATCGAGGTCACCCAGGGCCATCTGAACGACGTGGGCGACGCGCTGGCCGCCGTACCGGAGATCGTGGAGGCGTTCTCGATCACGGGTGGCGGAGACCTGCTCGCGCGCGTGGTGGGCCGGGACAACGCCCATCTGGAGGACGTGATCCAGAAGCTGATCAGCCTCCCCGGCGTCGTGCGCACCCGCACGGAGGTGGCCCTGCGCGAGCGCGTTCCCTACCGGCTGCTGCCCCTGGTGGAGTCGGTCGGCCGGGCGGCGCGCGCCTGACGGTCGGCGTCATGGACGCCATGAGCGATGCGGACGCCATGAGCGGTCTCGGCATCCTGTCGGTCATCTTCGATCTCGACGGGCCGCTGGTGGACAGCGAGCCGAACTACTACGCGGCGAGCCGGCAGACCCTGGCCGAGCACGGTGTCCCGGTCCACACCTGGGCGGATCACGAGGACCACGTCGGCGTCAGCACCCGGGAGTCGGCGGCGATCCGGCGGGAACGCCACGGTCTGCGCGCCCCGGTGGACGACCTGCCGGCCCGCGCGAACCAGCGCTGTCCGGTACCTGGCCCGCGCCGGCCACGCGCGTGTACCCGGAGATGCGCGCACTCGTCGAATCCTGGCCGCCGAGACCGCGCCGATGGCGGTGGCCTCGGGATGCTTCCCCGAGGCCACCGAGGCCGTCCTCGCGGGCACTGGCCCGGACGCCTTCCTGCGTGCGCACGGCGGTCCCGGCCGACGAGGTCCCGCGCGGCAAGCCCGGCCCCGACGTCGTCCTGGAGGCGGCTCGCCGGCTCGGCGCGGGGCCGGCCGACGGCGTGGTGCTGGAGGACACGGCCCCCGGTGCGGCCACCGCCCACGCGGCCGGGATGCGCTGCGTCCCATTTCCGCACGTCCGTGACCGGGCGGACGCCCCCGAGTTCGCCACGGCGGCCCTGCTCGTACGGGGCGGCCGGCAGGAGTTCACGGCACGTTCGCTGTACGCGTGACTGAGGGACGCGGCGCGCTGAACGGTGCTCCGGACGGGCGCCGGTGCGGGGCCGGCTCGCCGAGCCTCACCGTGCGGGGTGGGCCGTGGCTGCATAGCGTGACCCCATGAGCACAGTTCAGGCCCGGCCCGCCCCCGACGAGCGGCGGTGGAAGGCGCTCGGGGTCTGTCTCGCAGCGGGTTTCATCTCGCTTCTCGACACCTCGATCGTGAACGTGGCACTGCCCTCCATGGAACACGGGATGGGAGCCTCCCAGGCCGCCCAGTCGTGGGTCGTCTCCGGGTACGCCCTCACCTTCGGGCTCGCCCTGGTCCCGGCGGGCCGGCTGGGTGACATGCGCGGACGGCGTCAGGCCTTCCTGGTCGGGCTCGCCCTGTTCACGGTGGCCTCGGCGGCGTGCGGGCTCGCCCCCGGCCCCTCCTGGCTGGTGCTGTTCCGGCTGATCCAGGGCACGGCCGCGGGCATGGTCGCACCGCAGACCTCGGGGCTGATCCAGCAGATGTTCCAGGGCGCCGAACGAGCCAAGGCCTTCGGGCTGCTGGGCAGCGTCATCGGCGTCTCGACGGCGGTGGGCCCCCTGGCGGGCGGCCTGCTGATCGACGCCGTCGGCACCGACGACGGCTGGCGCTGGGTGTTCTTCGTCAATCTGCCGATCGGGGTGGCCGCCTTCGTCGCGGGACTCCGGCTGCTGCCCCGCTTCGCGGTACCGGCGGGAAAGCGCGAGGAGTTCGACCCGATCGGCGTACTGCTGCTCGGCGCGGGTGTCGTCGCGCTCATGCTGCCCCTGGTGCAGGAGCAGCAGTGGACCGGGCGGGAGAAGTGGGCGCTGATGCCGGTGGCCGTGGTGCTGCTGGGCGCGTTCTGGGTGTGGGAGAAACGGCAGGGCCTGCGCGGGCACGCCCCGCTGGTGGACCTCGCGCTGTTCTCCCTGCGGTCCTTCACCCTCGGCTCCCTGGTCAGCCTCTCGTACTTCGCGGGCTTCACCACGGTCTTCTTCGTCTACACGCTGTATCTCCAGAACAACGTGGGGTACAGCGCGCTCGACGCGGGTCTCAGCGTGCTGCCCTTCGCGGCGGCCTCGGCGGTCGGAGCGGCGGTCGGCGGCCGGCTGGTGCTGCGCTACGGCCGCACCCTGGTCGTGATCGGTCTGAGCGGGGTGGCACTGGGACTGCTAGGCGTGGTCGCGGCGGTCGAGCTGGTGCCCGGGCGGGGCGTGGGGTGGGCGTCGGCGCTGCCGATGCTCATCGGAGGCATCGGCTCCGGTCTGACCGTCTCCCCGAACACGACCCTCACCCTCACCCGCGTCCCGGTCCACCGTGCGGGCGCGGCGGGCGGCGTCCTCCAGACGGGCCAGCGCGTGGGCTCGGCGGCCGGGATCGCCGTGGTGGGCGCGGTGTACTTCGCTCACCTCGCCAACCACGGAAGTGCCGGTACGGCAGTCCAGCTCGGGCTGCTCACCGCCGTGGGGATCATCCTGGCCGCACTCGTGCTGGCAGTCGCCGACCTGCGGGAACGCCATGTGCATCCGGAGCCGGGCAGGGCCGGGGAGACGCTCCGGCGGGGTTCGCAGGAGGGCGGCACCGAGGAGCGGGTCCGGGGCGCCTCCTGACGCCCGGGCCGGGGGGGCGGGGCGCGGGCCGGAGACTCCGCGCCGAGGCGGCGGCGGGCGCCGGCCTCACGACCTGCGGCGCGGCTTTCCCCGCTTGGCCGGCTTCGCGCCGCCGGTGCGGGCGCGTGCCGTACCGCCCGCCGACTTGGCCCGCGCCTTCGCCGCGGGGGTCTGCCGGCCGCCGCCCTGTCCGGAACGCTTGGGCGTCCGGTCGGCCGGCGGGTTCGCCGTCGTACGGCCCCGGGTGCTGTTGACGGTGCGCCCGCGGACGATGCCGATGAAGTCCTCCACCAGGTCGGTGGTGGCGTCCTCCGGCCAGGACAGGGCGACGCTGGAGTGCGGTGCGTCGGCGACCGGCCGGTAGGTCACGTCCCTGCGGTGGTGGAGACGGGCCAGGGACTGCGGGACGATCAGGAGGCCGACGCCGGCCGCGACGAGCTCGATCGCGTCCGCGGTCGTGGCGGGCCGTTCGAAGGCCGGTTCGCCCGGCGGGGCGTCCCAGTCGAAGAGGTCGTCCAAGGGGTGGAAGAGCACCTCGTCGGCGAGGTCGGCGAGGGTCACCTCCTCCACCGCCGTGATCACGTGATCCTTGGGGACGACGACGACCGATGTCTCCGTGTACAGCGGGATCGCGCTGAGGTACGTACGGTCGACGGGCAGCCGGACCAGCCCCGCGTCGACCTCACCCGCGCGCAGCGCCCCGGGCGCCTCGGCGGCCTCGACCTGGACGAGGGTGAGCGGGACGCCGGGCCGGCGCTCGTTCCAGACCTTCACCCATTTGGCGGGCGTCACTCCGGGAACGTACGCGAGCCGGAACGACGGTGATTCCTCCGAGCCTGTCACCAGCCCAGGCTACCGTCCGCCACCGGCCTCCCTCACCGCCCTCCGCCGCGCCGCCCCCGGCACCGCCCGCTCCCGGCCCTCGCCCCGCAGGCGTGGTCAGGCCTTGCGCACGCGGCCGATACCCTTGACCTCATGAAGTCGCAGCAGAGCACCCAGACGATGAAGCCCGCGACCGCGGCGAAGAAGCTGGGTGTGTACCTCCCCGCCACCCCCGCCTCCTTCCAGGAGGGCGTGGTTTCGCGTGCCGAGCTGAACGAGCTCCAGGCCGACCCGCCGGAGTGGCTGCGCGAGCTGCGGAACAACGGCCCCCACCCGCGTCCGGTGGTCGCCGCCAAGCTGGGCGTGTCCATCGCGGGCCTGTCCCGCGGCGGGGTCACCGAGCCGCTCACCACCGAGCAGATCGAGGCGCTCAAGCAGGAGCGTCCCGAGTGGCTGGAGAAGGAGCGCGCCACCCAGGCCGAGGTCCGCAAGGAGGCCGCGCGGATCAAGAACCTGAAGCAGGAGAAGGAGAGCGGCGCCGAGCGCGGCTGACCCGTCCGCCCGTCCGCGACGCCCTTCGGCTCTGCCGGGGGGCGTCGTCCGTTGCCGGGCGCGTCGCCGACGGCACCGGACGGGCCGCCGTTCCCCCGTGCCGGCGGCCCGTCGGACGCAGTGCGTCCGCGCAGGCCGGTGTCGCCGGGTCGAAGTCTGTACCAGCCGGGGACCGCCGGGGTATGCGTACAAGTACGTACGCCCGCGGAAGGACGGGCGGGCAGGGCGACCGGAGAGGACCACGTGGGGCTGGACAGGGCCTACGAGCGCATGGCGGCCGTCGCGGTGACGGCGCTGCACGAACGGGAACCCGAGCGGCTGTGGCCCCTGCTGGCCGGGACGCTGGCGGACCTGTGCGGCGGTGAGGCGGCCATCCACAAGCTGGACGACTGGAGCGAACGCGAGGGCACGCTCGGTACGGTGCCCGACGCCGCCGCCGCGGAACTGGCCCGGCTCGGCGACGCCGACCTCGCTCTGCTGCGCGCCGGCTACCCCTTCGCCCGCCACTACGCGGCCCGGACCGACCGCTCGCCGGTCACCGCGCACCGGGCGGTCGGCGGCACCTGGCCGGACAGTCCCACGGCACGCCTGCTCGCCGGAGTCCTCGACGTCGACCACGTGCTGGGCGTCCCGCTGCCGGGCAGCACCGCCCCGATCACCGGCTGCCTCGTCTACCGCGCCGGGACCGACTTCACCGACGACCACCTGGTGATGGCCGAGCGGGCGCAGCCGCTGCTGGCCGCCGTCGAGCGGCAACGGCAGTTGCTCCAGGAGTGGCGGCGGGCGCTCGGTGCGGCCGGGTCGCCGGACCAGCGCGCGGCGGACTGCGCGCTGACCCCGCGCGAGACCTCCGTCCTGCTGCTGCTCACCGACGCGCTCACGGCCGACGCCATCGGCCGACGCCTCGGCATCTCGGTCCGCACCGTGCACAAACACGTCGAGAACATCTACCGCAAACTGGGCACCCGCGACCGCGTCGGCACCGTGCTGCGTGCCCAGCGGCTCGGCCTGGTGCCGGCGCCGCGGCCACCCGGGGTGGCCCGGACCCGCTCCACGTGACACGTGGAGGGGCTGGTCCGGTCGGGTCAGCCGAGGAAGCTCAGCCGCACCCGGCGATCGGGGTTGTCCTTGTTGGTGTCCACCAGACACACCGACTGCCAGGTGCCCAGTTCCAGACGGCCGCCGATCACCGGGAGGGTCGCGTGCGGCGGGACGATGGCCGGCATGACGTGGTCGCGGCCGTGGCCGGGGCTGCCGTGCCGGTGCTGCCAGCGGTCGTCGGCGGGGAGCAGGGTGTGCAGGGCCGCGAGGAGGTCGTCGTCGCTTCCGGAACCCGTCTCGATGACGGCGATTCCGGCGGTGGCGTGCGGGACGAAGATGTTGAGCAGGCCGTCCCGGCCGGCGGCGGCCTCCCGCAGGAACTCCTCGCAGTCGGCGGTGAGGTCGACGACGCGTTCCCGGGAGCCGGTGGAGACGTTCAGCATGCGCGTGGTGAAGGCATCGGACATGCCCCCATCCTGACCCATACGCCGTTTCTCACACGCCGTGACAGCGTCGAGTTCCGCTTGCGACGATCCATGGCCTGCGCGCGCCGGCGGACGTCGGATCTGATCGCCCTCGGCCACCGGACCGACGCCGTTCGCCCGGCCGGGCACACCTGTCCGGTGGTGGGCCCCGGCGCGCCATCCGGTCGGGAAGATCCGTGCGGGCCGGTCCGTTGAGGGAGGCGTGAACGCAACGCGCGAGGTCGAGGTCGTCGTCGCAGGTGCCGGTCAGGCGGGTCTGGCCGGCGCCTATCATCTGCGTCACAGCGGCTTCGAGCCCGACCGCGACTTCGTCGTCCTGGACCACTCCCCCGGGCCGGGCGGCGCCTGGCAGTACCGGTGGGCGTCGCTGACGTACGGCAAGGTCCACGGGATGCACGCGCTGCCCGGCATGGAGCTGACGGACGCCGACCCGTCGCGGCCCTCGGCGGACGTGATCGGAGAGTACTTCGACCGGTACGAGCGTGCCTTCGACCTCCGGGTACGGCGCCCCGTCGGCATACGCGCCGTACGGGAGGGCGACGGAGGACGGCTGCTCGTGGAGACCTCGGACGGAACCTGGTCGACGCGGGCGCTGCTCAACGCGACCGGCACCTGGGACCGCCCGTTCTGGCCGCGCTACCCGGGCCAGGAGGATTTCCGCGGGCGGCAGCTGCACACGGCGCAGTACGCCGGACCCGAGGAGTTCGCCGGGCAGCGGGTCGTGGTCGTGGGCGGCGGGGCCTCGGGCACGCAGCATCTGCTGGAGATCGCCCCGTACGCCGCCGCGACCACCTGGGTCACCCGGCGACCCCCGGTCTTCCGGGACGGGCCGTTCGACCAGGAGGCGGGCCGTGCTGCGGTCGCGCTGGTCGAGGAGCGGGTACGCCGGGGGCTGCCCCCACGCAGCGTGGTCTCGGTCACCGGGCTGCCCCTGAACGACGCCGTCCGGCAGGGTCTGGCCGACGGTGTGCTGGAACGTCAGCCGATGTTCGACCGGATCACCCCCGACGGCGTGGAGTGGCGGGACGGCCGGCACGTGGCCGCCGACGTGATCCTGTGGGCGACCGGTTTCCGGGCCGCGCTCGACCATCTGACTCCGCTGCGACTGCGCGAGCCGGGCGGCGGCATCCGCGTCGAGGGCACCCGTGTGGTCGCCGATCCGCGGATCCATCTCCTCGGCTACGGCCCCTCCGCCAGCACCGTCGGCGCCAACCGCGCCGGGCGCACGGCCGTCCGGGACATCAGGCGGCTGCTGGCCGGGGAGCCGATCGCCGCGTGACCTCGCGCCGCGTCAGCGGACCGGGGGCTGCGCTGAGGCCGGGGACTGCGCCGGGCTGCCGCTCGGCGGCTGTGCCGTGCCCGCGGGCCGGTGCAGGGCGTTGAACTCCGCCACGTTGCTCAGGTGCGCGGCGTAGTCCGCGGTGAAGCGGGTGTCCCCGGGTTTGACGGTGACGAAGTACAGCCAGTCGCCCGGCGTCGGGTTGAGGACGGCGCGCATCGCGTCGTCGCCGGGGTTGCCGATCGGTGTCGGCGGCAGACCCATGCGCTGGTAGGAGTTGTAGGGGCTCTCGATCCGGGTGTCGTCCTGGCTGGTGCGCAGGGTGCTGCGGTTCAGCGCGTAGTTGAGGGTCGAGTCCATCTGGAGCGGCATCCCGCGCTCCAGCCGGTTGAGGACGACCCGCGCCACCTTGCCCATGTCCTCCTTCGTCGCGGCCTCGGCCTGGACGATGCTGGCGATGGTGACGGCCTGATAGACGCTCATCGCGGTGTGCTGGGCCCCGGCCGCGACGGGTGCGCCGTCGTACTTCCTGTTGGCGGTGTCGACCATGAGCTGCACCAGGGACTCGGGCGTCGCCCCTTTCCGGATGGGATACGTCGCGGGGAAGAGATAGCCCTCGGGGTTCCCCTCGGCCTCGCCCGGCAGTTTCAGGGCGGCCTTGCCGAGGGACTTGCGGGTGCTCCCCGGCGGCAGCTCGAGCGCCTTGTCGACGGCGTCGTAGACCTGGCCGGCGCGCCAGCCCTCCGGGATGACCAGCGCGGCGGGCTTGGTCTCCTCGTGGAAGTCCACCAGCGTCAGCAGCGGCACCGCCACGGCGGTGCCGGCGACGACGGCGCCGGCCACGACGAGGGCGAGTCTGCCCCGGCGTGTCAGTCGGATCCTGCTCCGTGGCGGAATCTTCGTCTGCATGCGGGCACGGTAATACGCATATCGTCACAAACCTGGCATCTGTTCAGCTTGTCGGTTGCAGTTGCGCGTCCCGGCGCACCAGGGCCGCGTACCGGCCGTCCAGCTCCAGCAGTTCCTCGTGCGTGCCGCGTTCGGCGACCCGTCCGGAGTCCAGCACCACGATCTGGTCGGCATCGCGGACCGTCGACAGGCGGTGGGCGATGGTGATCGTCGTCCGGTCGGCCGAGAGCGCGTCGATGGCCTGCTGTACGGCGGCCTCCGTGCGGGTGTCCAGCGCGCTGGTCGCCTCGTCGAGGATGAGGACCGGCGGGTCGCGCAGGATGGTGCGGGCTATCGCCAGACGCTGCTTCTCCCCGCCGGAGAAGCGGTGGCCGCGTTCGCCGACGACCGTGTCGTAGCCGTCGGGCAGCGCGGCTATGTGGTCGTGGATCTGTGCCGCCCTGGCCGCCGCGTACAGCTCCTCGTCGTCGGCGTCCGGCTTGGCGAAGCGGAGGTTGTCGGCGACGGAGGCGTGGAAGAGGTACGTCTCCTGCGAGACGACGCCGACCGCGCGGGCGAGGGTGTCGAAGTCGAGGTCGCGGACGTCGACGCCGTCCACGGTGACGCGGCCGCCGGTGACGTCGTACAAGCGGGGCACCAGACAGCCGAGCGTGGACTTGCCGGCGCCGGTCGGGCCGACGACGGCGAGGCTGCCACCGGCGGGGACGGTGACGTCGATGCCGTCGAGGACGGGGCCGCCCTTGCCGTCGTAGCGGAACTCGACGCCCTCGAAGCGGACTTCGCCCTTGATCCGGTCCAGCCGGACGGGCCGCTCGCTCTCGGTGATGTCGACGGGCAGGTCCAGGTACTCGAAGATGCGCTGGAAGAGCGCGAGCGACGTCTGGATCTGGACGCCGGTCGCGAGCAGGCTCACGGCGGGGCGGAACAGGCCCTGCTGGAGCGAGACGAAGGCGACGATGGTGCCGAGGGAGACCTCGGGACCGCCGAACCGGAGGGCGAGGCCCGCGGTCCAGTAGATGACGGCGGGCATCGCGGCCATGACGACGGTGATCACGGCCATGCGCCAGCGGCCGGCCATGTTCGATCTGATTTCCAGGTCGACGAGGCGGTCGGACTCCTCCGCGAAGGACGCGGTGAGCGAGTCGGAGCGGCCCATCGTGCGGCCGAGCAGGATGCCGCTGACCGAGAGCGACTCGGTGACCGTGGCCGCCATCGCGGCCATCTGTTTCTGCCGCTGGGTGGTGATCTTCTTGCGTTCGTTGCCGACCCGGCGGCTGATCCACACGAACGCCGGCAGCAGGAGGAGGGAGACGATCGTCAGCCGCCAGTCCAGGGCCGCCATCGCGACGATCGTGGCGACCACGCTGGTGACGTTGGAGACCAGTGAGGTGGCGGTGGAGGTGACGGTGGCCTGCATGCCGCCGATGTCGTTGGCGATGCGGGACTGCACCTCGCCGGTGCGGGTGCGGGTGAAGAAGGCCAGCGACATGCTTTGCAGCCGGCCGTAGACGGCGGTGCGCAGGTCGTGCATGACCCGCTGGCCCACCGTGGTGGAGATGAGCGTCTGGAGCACGCCGAAGACGCTGGACAGGACGGCACTGACGATCATGCCGAGCGCGAGCAGGCTCAGCAGCCCGGTGCGGCCTTCGGGGATCGCGACGTCGAGGGTCTCCCTGAGCAGGAAGGGCGTGGCCACCGACGCCAGCGAGGAGGCGCCGACGAGCAGGCCGACGATCAGGAGACGCCCGCGGTAGGGACGGAAGAGCTTCAGGATGCGGCGCACCTGCCGCGGCTGCTCGCCGGCGTCGGCAGGTGGGGTCCAGGCGGGTTCACGGTCGGGGTGCATGGGCTCCTACGGAGGTGAGCGGACGCCGGTCAGGGGTCGGCCGGCGATGTCTGATGGATCGTAGCTCATTGTTACCTATACTCACAATGAACGGCGTCCTGATATTGTTCCCGCATGACCACCCCCGATCCCGACGGCCTGCTCGCCGAGCAGTTGCTACGGCTCACCCGCCGGGTGCACCGCATCCAGAAACGCCATCTGGAACAGCATGACCTGGGCATCACCCCGGCGCAGTCCCGGTTGCTGCGCACCCTCGCGCACTACACCTCCCCGCCGCGCATGGCCGATCTCGCCGAGCGCCTGGAGGTCGTGCCCCGCGCGGTGACGACGCTGGTGGACGGGCTGGAGGCGAGCGGCCGGGTGCGGCGGGTGGCGGATCCGGCGAACCGGCGCGTGACCCGGATAGAGGTGACGGACGAGGGCCGCACCACTCTGCGTGAGCTGCGTGCCGCGCGCCGCTCGGCGGCCGAGGAGATGCTCGCTCCCCTGACGGAGAAGGAGCGCCAGGTGCTCGGGGTGCTGCTCGACGCACTGATCGACGGGGACGCCCCGCAGTCCTGCTGACCACCGCGGCCCCGCCCCCGGACACGGGACGGGGCCGCCGGCGGCCGCCACGGGGAGGCCGGGCGCCCTGGGGCGCGCGTCTCAGCAGCGGCCGCGGTCCTGCGTCAGCACGCCCTGGACCGTGGTCAGCGAACGGTCGTGGCAGCCGTCCGGACCGAGGAGGCGGTAGTGCTCCGTCGAGGTGCCGACCGCGTGCCGCTGGTCGCGCGGGACATCGGTCGTGTACGCCGCGTCGCCGCTGTAGGTGTCGTCGAGCCGCGACCACGCGGTGCGCCGGCCGCCTTCGCTGACCACCGCCGAGGCCCGGTCACCGAGGGCCAGCACGGTACGCAGCCGGCTGTCCGCGCCGAGGGTCGTGGCGCCGTTCATGGTGTACGTCCGGTGCGTGTGCGTCGTCCGCACGGAAACGCTCCCGGGTCCGCGTCCGGCACCGCGCCCCTGGCCGGGGCCGGGGCCACCGACGGTGACGGTCTCGTCGTCGGCCCAGCTCGCGTCGAGTCCGTCCGTGGTCTCGTCGTCGGTCCAGCGGTGGACGGAGCTGTTGGCGAGCGTCCGGCTGACGGTGGTGGTCACGCGGCCGTGCGAGGTGTCGAGGTAGCCGGAGACGGTGAGCCGGTGCCCGGCCTCGGTGCGCACCCGGTTCTGCGGGCCGGGCGTGTACACGGAGGAGTTGGCGAGGCCGGTCGCGGTGCGCGTGGTGAGCGCGCCGGTGAGCCGGGCGCGGTGCGCGTCCTGCCAGACCAGGACGTTCACGGGGGTGCTCCAGCCCTGTTGGCCCGCGGACACACCCACGACGGAGACCTCCACGCGGTGCGGGCGGCCGTCGTCGAGCAGGCCGGCGAAGGGCGTGAGGTCGTACTCGACCGGCCGCACGTCGAAGGCGCGCGGCGCCGGGAGCACGTACCAGAGGAAGGGGTTGGACCAGCCGCCGGTCCACACGTGCGGGTAGGGCGCGGCGATGCCGGCGAGCCGGCCGTCGACCTTGATCTGCACCTCGCGGTACGGGCCGTGGCCGGCCTTGCAGGAGTACGACGCCGGGTCGGCCACGGTCAGGTACCAGAACTCCTCGCAGCCGCCGCCCGATCCGGTCGCGTAGACCTCGGCGACGATCCGTTCGCTGTTGCGCGGCGTGGTGAGGGTCGTGCCGTCGGAGGTGTCGGCGAGGGTGAGGACGCGGTCGGGGGCCGGGGCGGCCGGACGGCCCGCGTAGAAGGTCAGGGTGACGTGTACGTCGATGACACCGGTGTACGTGTCGTCCACGACATTGCCGATCAGCATCTCGACATCGCGGGCACGGCGGAAGGTGTCGCTGTAACGGGTGACGTCCTTCTCCACCTGCCACTCGATGCCGTCGGGCGAGGGCTCCGGGGTGGAGGTGCGCAGCACCTCGACGCCGCCGACCCGCAGATAGCCGAGACGGTCGTACTGGCGGCCCTTCACCTTGCCGTCGAGGCGCAGGACGACCTTGCTCCAGCGGTCGCCGCAGCCCTCGGGGGGTGTGTAGGCGCCCCGGTAGGGGGTGAAGTCGCGGAACCGCACGTCGGCGAGGGTCACCTGGCAGGACCGGGTGTGCGGCCGGCCGACGGGCGGGGCCGCGGTCATCGGGTCGTGCCAGTCGGCGCCGAACTCGGCGGGTACGCCGGCGGCCCGGGCGGCCGGGGTCCCCGTACCGAAGAGCGCGCTCGCCAGCAGGGTCGCCCCGGCGAGCATGGACATGACTATCCGTCTTCTCATGGCCGGTGTTCTACGGGCTGGGGGCGGCACCCGCAATGACGCCTCGGGCAGACCGGCGCGATGAGGACGGTCTACCTGCCTCCGTACGAGCACCCACTTGACGGACATTCAGTGATACGAGCGTATCTTCCTGTCATAGTGCCGCCATGGAGATCATGACCGCCGCCAGTCCCTTGAGGCACACGGCCGCGAGCCGGTCCTCCCGGCGCCGCGACACCCACGAACTCCGCCGGTGAAGGCGCGGCCCAGGCATCCGGACCCCCGCCGTCCGCGTCGCCGCCAGGCCCTCCGCGCACGGCACACGGCGCTGGCCCTCGCCGTCACCGGAGCCGTCGCAGTCACCGGGACGCTCGCACTCACCGGTTCCCTCGCATTCCCCGGTGGGCTCCTCTTCGCCGGCGAAGACAGGCACGGGGGCCGCGGCACTCCCGCCCCCGGCGCCTCGGCCGGCCCGGCCCCGTCTCCCGGCGCGCCGGGCATCGGCGACCCGCTGATGCCGCTGGCCGGCAACGGCGGCTACACCGTCCGCCGATACGCGCTCGACTTCGACTGGCGGGCACCCCGGACGCCGTTCGAGGCCGGCGCCACCATCAGCGCCACCGCCACCCAGGCCCTGTCCCGCTTCGACCTGGACTTCGCGGGCAACACGCTGCACCAGGTCACCGTCGACGGCACGCGGGCCACCGCCTCGCGCAGAGCCGACGAACTCGTCGTCACACCCGCGAAGCCGATTCCCCGCGGCACCACATTCACCGTCCGCGTCACCTACACCGCCGACCCGGCCCGCAGCCGGCACCGCGACGACGCCATCCAGGACTACGGCTGGGTCCCCACGCCCGACGGCACCCTGCTCTGCGCGCAGCCCGACGGCGCCAAGATGATCTTCCCGGCGAACGACCACCCGAGCCTGCGGGCACCGGTCACCTTCCGGATCACCACCCCCGCGGGGCTCACCGCGGTGGCCAACGGCCGGCTCGTCGGCACCGTCCGGCGGCCGGACGGCCGCGTCCGATGGACCTACGACTCCGAACAGCCGATCGCGGCACAACTGGTCCAGATGGCGATCGGGAGGTTCACGTTCGTCGACAGCATCGGCCCGCACGGGCTGCCCGTCCGCGACGTGGTCCCCGACGCCCTGGTCACGGACACCGAGGCCCACCGCTCGCTCACTGCGGAGCACCTGGCCTGGCTGGAACGGCGGCTCGGCCCGTACCCGTTCCGCCGCTACGGCGTGCTGGTCGGGGACACCGACCTGCCCGTGGCGCTGGAGACACAGTCGCTGTCCGTCGTACCGAAGGACGACCTGCTGGGTGACCGGGTCGACGCCGAACGCAATCTCGTCCACGAACTGACGCACCACTGGACGGGTGACAGCGTCGCCATCCGGCGCTGGTCCGACCTGTGGCTCAGCGAGGGACACGCCCGCTTCTACGAACGTCTGTACTCCGAAGAGCACGGCGGCGTGAGCCTGGAGTCCGCGATGCGGGCGGCCTACGAACAGCACGACCAGTGGCGGCACGACGACGGGGCGCCGGCCGAACCCGGCGAGGCGACCCTCTTCAAGGTCATGCGGTACGACGGCTCGGCGCTGGTGTTGTTCGCGCTGCGGGAGAAGGTCGGTACGGAGACCTTCGACAGGATCGAGCGGGCCTGGGTGACCGAGTACCGGGGCCGCGCGGCCGGCACCCGCGACTTCACCGCGCTCGCGTCCCGGATCGCGGGCGAGGACCTGCGCCCCTTCCTGACCCCGTGGCTGTACGGGGCGCACACTCCGCCCATGCCCGGCCACCCCGACTGGCAGGTGGATCCGGTCGAGGACTGAAGCCCGCCCGCGGTCGCACGTCGTGCCCCAGGAGGCGGAGTCACTGCCGCCGACCGGGTGGCCTATGCCGGGCCGCTGGTCCACCCCGGTGACGCTCGCCACGACGCGGCGCGCCGGGCACGGAAACCTACGAGGGGTGGTGTGACGGCAGGGCAACACCTTTGTCCTGGTCGTGCCGAGCCTGGTTGGGAGCCCGCAATGAGAAGAAGAGTCGCCGCACAAGTGCCCGGAGTCGTCCGGAGGTGCCGCAGGACGGCATGCGTGATCGCGTCGGCGGCTGTGCTGTCGCCCCTGCTGATCCTCCCGATGTACGGCACCGACGATGCGGCGGACCGGCGCCTCGAGGACGCCTTCACGGACGCCGCGCGCGAGTTCCACGTACCGCGCAGCGTGCTCATGAGCGTGTCCTACATGCAGTCCCGGTGGGACTCCCATCCGGGCGCGCCCAGCGTCGCGGGCGGCTTCGGGCCGATGCACCTGGTGGACGCCCGGCGCGGCCAGGCCCCGGCCCGGGAACCCAGCCCGCGGCCACCGGAGGGGGGCCTCACCCCGCCTCTCGTGGGGGCGGCGGGGCCGCCCGTCGAGGGCACCACGGACGCCGCGTCCAGCCGCGCCGTACAGCCCGCGGACCTGCGGCAGGCGGCCCGGCTGATCCAGTCCCCCGCCGGACGCCTGCGGACGGACGCCGCCGCGAACGTGCGCGGCGGCGCGGCGCTCCTGGCGGCCACGCAGCGGCAGCTCGGCAACAAGCTCAGCGCCGACCCGGCCGACTGGTGGGAGGCGGTGGCGCGCTTCCCGGGCACCCGGGACGTCACGTCGGCCGCGACCTACGCCGACGACGTCTTCGCCCTCATCCGGCGGGGAACGCACCGCACGACGGCCGAAGGACAGGACGTCACCCTTCCCGCCACCCCCGGCGTGCGGCCGCACACCCGCCCCCACCCCTCCCGGCAGCCGAAGAACGTCGAGTGCCCGGCCGAGCTGTCCTGCGACTGGCTCGGCGCGCCGTACGAGGAGATCGACGACAACGAGTACGGCAACCACGACCTCGCCGACCGGCCCCGCGACCAGTCGATCGAGTACATCGTCATCCACGACACCGAGGCCGTGCTGCCGAACATGCTCAAAACCGTCCAGGACCCGACGGAGTCGTCCTGGCACTACTCGATCCGCTCCAGCGACGGCCACGTCATCCAGCACGTCAGGACGAAGGACGAGGCCTGGCACTCCGGCAGCCAGTTCGTGAACGCCCGCTCCATCGGCATCGAACACGAGGGTTTCCTCAGGCAGCCCGGCACCTGGTACTCGGAACCGATGTACCGGGCCTCGGCCCGCCTGGTGCGGTACCTGGCGAAGAAGTACGGCATCCCGCTCGACCGGCAGCACATCTTCGGCCACGACAACGTGCCGTCCCCGACCGCCGACGCGATCCCCGACATGCACGACGACCCCGGCCCCTTCTGGGACTGGCGGCACTACTTCGACCTCCTGGGCGCGCCGCTGCGGGCGACGGGGGGACCCGACAGCGACATGGTGACCATCCTGCCGGACTTCGCCAAGAACAAGCCGCGGTACACGGGGTGCGCCGAGAGCGGTTCACCGTGTCCGCCGCACGGCTCCAGCGCCGTACGTCTGCACACCGAACCGGACGAGGCCGCACCGCTGATCCAGGACCCGGGCCGCAAGCCCGACGGCGACGACTCCACGGAGGACGTCAACGACCTGGGATCCCGGGTCTCCACCGGCCAGACCTTCGCGGTCGCCGGCCGCGACGGTGACTGGACCGCCATCTGGTACCAGGGCCACAAAGCGTGGTTCAAGAACCCCAAGAAGCAGCCCACCGCCGTCGGTGCGGCCGGGCGCATGGTCACACCGAAGCAGGGCCGGGACGAGATCCCGGTGTACGGACGGGCCCTCCCGGAGGAGGACGCCTACCCGGACGACGTGCCGGAGCAGCCCGAATCACCGCTCCCGTACAGCCTCCTCGCGGGCCAGCGGTACGTCACGCAGTCCCGCGTCGGCAGCTCCTACACCGCCAGGTCGTCCTTCACCGACACGCCCAACCCGGTCGTCTGGGGCCGGGAACGCTACTACGAGATCCAGCTCGGCCACCGGCTCGCGTACGTCCGCGCGAGCGACGTGGACGTGGTGGACACACCCCCTGCGGCAGGTTCACCGACACGGAAGGACGGCCCGGCGCATCGATGACGCGGCAGCCGCCGGCCCGGCGCCGCCGCTAGGCCGTCAGGGTGGCGCGGTCGCCCATCACGACGACAGGATCGCGCGCGGGGTCGAGCGTGCGCAGCAGGTGCTCCATGGCCTCCTTGGAGACGCTGACGCAGGCCGAGGTGCCGCTGCCGTGGTCCATGTGCAGCCAGATGCCGCCGCCCTTGCCGGGGCCCCCGGGGCGGGTGGCGTCGCGCGGCGGGGTGCCCCGGAGGCGGTTGTAGTCGATGGCGATGACGTAGTCGAAGTCGTGCTGGTGTGCCTCGTCCCACTCCGCCGGGGGCGCGTAGGCGTCCTCGTCCTGGTCGTAGGGCAGCCGGGTTCCCGGGTCGGGGAGTACACCGCCCGCGTCGGTGAGGGTGAACACGCCGATCGGGCTGCGCTGGTCACCCTCGTGGTGATCGGTGGTCCAGCCGCCGCGCCCGTTGTGAGCGGGCCAACTGCCCACCGGGCGCCACGCGGCGCCCCGCCGCGTGTACAGCACCAGCCTGGACTCGGACGACTCGTCGTCCTCGCCGTACACGGCCACGACCTGGCGGGAACCGGCGGGAATCCGCCGGTACAGGCGGTCGCCGACGCCCGGGATGCGCGTCGGATCGGTCGCGGGGTCGGACGACACGGTGGGAGTCGGCCCCAGCGGGGCATGAGCACCGTGCGGGCCGCGGTCGGAGGCGGGTCGGGGGGCGGCCGTGCCGCAGGCGGAGAGCGTCGCGAGAAGGGTTCCGAAGGCCGCCGCCGCGAGCGTCATGCGCCGCGCACTGTCGATCTGCACCCGCTCATGGTGGCATCACGCTCCGGTCGATCGTGCGATGTCTCGGGCGTTCACCGTGTCGGGTGACGACGCTTCGAACAATGTGCCGCCCTGTGCTTCCGGTGTCTGGCCGGAACCCGCGGACTCCGCGGGGCCCGGCAG
The DNA here is from genome assembly GCF_040613095.1 of Streptomyces sp. NPDC006309. Lineage (NCBI taxonomy): Bacteria > Bacillati > Actinomycetota > Actinomycetes > Kitasatosporales > Streptomycetaceae > Streptomyces > Streptomyces sp. NPDC006309. The sequence continues at coordinate 46,004 of NZ_JBEXRO010000023.1, forward strand.
GAAAACCGTTTGAAATTCACCTCCGTGCGACGCGAACCTTTCACGGCTTGCTGCCGCTCATCGCCCTCTTCTCCTCCCTGACACGAGCCACTGGGACGTCATGCAGATCCAAGACCTTCCTTATTCCGATCCGGGCGTCCCCGACGCGCGTTCGGGTCCCCGATTCCTGTGGTGGCTCTGGCGCAACCAGCTGGGCGGACAACTGAAGGCGCTCGCCTGGGGCCTGCTGCACTTCGTCGGCGTCTCCGCGCTGCCCTTCTGTGTCGGTCTGGCCGTGCAGGCGGTCATCGACCGCTCCGGTACCCGGCTGGCCCTGACGGGTGGTCTGATGCTGGTCTGCGGCACGGCCATCGCGATCGGCGACACCTTCCTGCACCGGTCCGCCGTCACCAACTGGATCACCGCCGCCGCCCGCCTCCAGCAACTGCTGGCCCGCAGGGCCGCCCTGCTGGGCTCCGCCCTGACCCGGCGGGTCGCGGCCGGCGAGGTCGTGGCCGTCTCCACCGGTGACGTGGAGAAGATCGGCTGGTTCGTCGAAGCCGTCTCCCGTTTCACCGCCGCCGCACTGACCGTCGTGATCGTCTGCGTCGGCCTGCTCGTCTACCAGCCGGCGCTCGGCGTGGTCGTCGCCGTCGGGCTGCCCGTCGTGGCACTCGCGGTGCTGCCCCTGCTGCCCCGGGCGACGCGCCGCGCCGACGAACAGCGCGCGAAGGCCGGCCGGGCCACCGAGCTGGCCTCGGACACCGTCGCCGGACTGCGGGTGCTGCGCGGCATCGGCGGCGAGGAGCTGTTCCTCGACCGCTACCGCCACGCCTCCCAGGAGGTACGGCACGCCGCCGTGCGCAGCGCCCGGATGTGGTCGCTGATCTCCGCCGTCCAGGTACTGCTGCCCGGACTGCTGCTCATCGCCGTCGTCTGGCACGGCGTCCACCTGGCCCGCCAGGGCCGGATCACGGTCGGCGAACTCGTCACCGTCTACAGCGCCGTCATGATCCTCAACTACCCGCTGCGGCACTTCGAGGAGATCGCCATGGCGTACTCCTTCTCCCGCCCCTCGGCCACGCGGGCGGCCCGGGTGCTGTCGCTGGAGCGGTCCACGGCTCCCCTCCGCACGGACGAGGACGCGGACGGGGACAGGGACGGAGACAGGCACGGGAAGCACCAGTACTGGGCCGAGGCCGAAGGGGGAGCTGCGGCCGGGGTGCCGGCCGGTGACCTGTACGACCCGGTGACCGGTCTGCTCGCCCCCTCCGGCCGGTTCACGGCCGTGGTGTGCGGCGACCCGGACGCGGCGGGCACGCTCGCCGAGCGGCTGGGCGGCCACCCGGCGGAACCGGACCGCTCTGTGCTCCTCGGTGGGGTACCCCTGGACGAGTTGGCCCTCAGCACCGCCCGGACCGCCGTCCTCGTCCAGGACAAGGACCCGGTGCTGCTGTCCGGCACCCTGCGCGAGCTGCTCGACGTACCCGCCTCGGGAGCCGTCCGGGCCGCGGACGCGCTGGCCGCGGCCCAGTGCGAGGACGTACTGGACGCGCTCGTGCAGGGTTCCCTGGACGCCGCCGACCCGATGGACGCCCGCATCACCGAGCGCGGACGCTCCCTGTCGGGCGGCCAGCGGCAGCGACTCGCGCTCGCCAGGTCGCTGATCACCGATCCGGAGGTGCTGGTACTGGACGAGCCGACCTCCGCGGTCGACTCGCACACCGAGGCACGTATCGCGGACGGACTGCGCAGGCTGCGGTCGGGGCGGACGACGGTCGCGTTCACCTCCTCCCCGCTGCTGCTCGACCGCGCGGACCGGGTCGTCCTGGTCCACGAGAGGGAGGTCGTCGCGGTCGGCACCCACCGGGAACTGGTCGACAGCGAGCCGCGGTACCGGGCCGTGGTGACCCGGGAGACCGACGAGGAACTGGCCGGAACGCGTGAGGGACGGGCCGGAACCGACGGGAGGCCCGCCGGTTCCGACGTGGGCGTGCTGATGGAACTGGATGAGATGGAGGAAAGCGCATGATCGGCGTCGCGCCCCCGGCATACGACCCGGCGGCCCCGACCACCGCCACCACCCTGCCCGTCGGCACCGCCGCCACCGTGCGCGCGTACGTCACCGAGCTGTTCCGCCGGCACCGCCGGGCCTTCCTGCTGCTCGTCACCGTCAACACGGTGGCCGTGATCGCCTCCATGGCGGGTCCCTACCTGCTCGGCGACCTGGTCCAGCGGGTGACGGACGACTCCCGGGAACTGCACCTGGGCCTGACCGTCACGCTCTTCGTACTGGCACTGGCCGTGCAGGCCGTCTTCGTCCGGCAGGTACGGCTGCGGGGCGCGATGCTCGGCGAGCGGATGCTGGCCGACCTGCGCGAGGACTTCCTCGTCCGGTCCGTAGGGCTGCCGCCGGGCGTGCTGGAGCGGGCCGGCACCGGGGACCTGCTGTCCCGGATCACCACCGACATCGACCGGCTGGCCAACGCGATGCGCGAGGCCGTGCCGCAACTGGCCATCGGTTTCGTGTGGGCCCTGCTGCTGCTCGGCGGGCTCGTGGTGACGGCCCCGCCACTGGCCGCCGCCGTTCTGCTCGCCGTACCGGTACTGGTGGCCGGCTGCCGCTGGTACTTCAAGCGGGCACCCTCCGGCTACCGCTCCGAGGCCGCCGGGTACGCCGCCGTCGCCGCCGCGCTCGCCGAGACCGTGGACGCGGGCCACACCATCGAGGCGCACCGCCTCGGCGCCCGCCGCATCGCCCTCTCCGAACGGCGGATCAAGGAGTGGACCGCCTGGGAGCGCTACACCCTCTGGCTCCGCTCGGTGCTCTTCCCGGTCATCAGCGCCGTGCACGTCATCGTGCTCGGCTCGGTCCTGATGGTCGGCGGGGTGCTCGTCCTGCACGGCTGGCTGGACGTGGGCCGGCTGACCACCGGGGCGCTCATCGCGCAGATGCTCGTCGACCCGGTGAACCTGATCCTGCGTTGGTACGACGAGGTGCAGGTCGCCCAGGTCTCGCTGGCCCGCCTGGTCGGGGTGCGGGAGGTCGAGCCGGAGGCGGGAGACGCCTCGCTGGCTCCCGACGGACGGGACGTGCGCGCCGACCGGGTGCGCTTCGGCTACCGCGAGGGCGTCGACGTGCTCCGCACGGTCTCCCTGGAGGTCCCGCCGGGCACCCGGCTGGCCCTGGTCGGTCCGTCCGGCGCGGGCAAGTCGACCCTGGGCCGACTGCTCGCCGGGATCTACGCACCTCGGGAGGGCCGGGTCACCCTGGGCGGGGCGGAGCTGTCCCGCATGCCCGCGGAACGCGTACGCTCGCACGTCGCCCTGGTCAACCAGGAACACCATGTCTTCGTGGGCTCCCTGCGCGACAACCTCCTGCTGGCCCGCACCGGCGCCACGGACGCCGAGCTGTGGGCGGCGCTGGGCGCGGTCGACGCCGACGGCTGGGCGCGGGCGCTCGACGACGGCCTGGACACCGAGGTCGGCTCCGGCGGACTCGGCCTGACGCCCGCGCAGGCCCAGCAGATCGCGCTGGCCCGGCTGGTGCTGGCCGATCCGCACACCCTCGTCCTGGACGAGGCGACCTCGCTGCTCGACCCGCGCGCGGCCCGCCATCTCGAACGCTCGCTGGCGCGGGTCCTCGACGGCCGCACCGTCGTCGCCATCGCCCACCGCCTGCACACCGCCCACGACGCCGACGTGATCGCCGTCGTGGAGAACGGCCGGATCAGCGAGCTGGGCAGCCACGACGAGCTGGTCACCGCGGACGGCGCGTACGCGGCCCTGTGGCGCTCCTGGCACGGGTGACGGCGGGACTGGGGTACCGGTGCATGGGCCGGGGCCGGGGCGGGAGCCGGGGCCTGAGCGTGAGCCGGGGCCTGAGCCAGTGCCGATGCCGGGGCCTGAGCCGGGGCCGGTGCCGGGGCCTGAGCCGGGGCCGGGGCCGGGGCCTGCGGGGCCGGGGCCGGGGCCTGAGCCGGGGCCTGGGCCGGGGCCTGAGCCGGGGCCTGGGCCGGGGCCTGAGCCGGGGCTTGCGGGGCCTGGGCCGGGGCCGGTGTCTGGGACGACGGTGATAGGCCGGTCCGTGGCCGTGGTGTCCTTACCGAGGGCAGGGCGCCCGCCCGCCGCACCGGTGCCGGCACGGCCGAGGCGGGACAGGCCGGCCAGGCCGGTGCGGCCCCCGTACCGGTGCCCCGCAGGCCGCGCCCGGCATCGGTACGGAGGTCCGGCTCCTCGCCGGGGTCCGTGCCGTTGCGCGGTGCCGAGCAGGGGTGGAAGGCTGGAAAGCGGCACCGGTCGGAGGAACACGCGGGAACCACCCGGTTCACGGCGCGTAACCCCCGTGCCGGGCGCCGACGGCCCGCCGTCCGCTGGGGCGGCACCCGGCCGTCCTCACCACCTGGAGGTACTCGTGGACAGCGCCGAAGGCTGGGGGGACGACGTCTACCAACCCGATGCCTCGGAGATACCGGAGGATTCGGGGGTGCTCGACGTCGAGGACACACTGGACTTCGACGGCATCGTCGAACCGCTCGACCGCGGCTGGTCTCCTCCCGAGCGACCGTGGGCGGTGGAACACATCGGTGTGACGGCTGCCGAACGCAAGGCGGGCGAGAGCCTCGACCAGCGGCTCGCCGAGGAGCTGCCCGACCTGGCCACCCTCCGCGGCGACGGCATCGGTGACTGTGACGGCACGGACGGGGAACTCCTCGACAACGAGGTCGGCAACCTCCGCTCCGGCCGGCTGGTGGCCCCCGACGAGGGCGCGCACGAGGACGAGGAACCCGCTCTCGTCGCCACCGACGTCGGCATCGACGGTGCCGCCGCCTCCGCCGAGGAGGCCGCGGTCCACATCGTCGACGAGGACTCGCTCCCCGGCTGACCCGGACGCCACCGGCCCGACCGCCCCGCAGAAGGAGCCGCCATGCAGCAGGACAAGCAGCCCGACTACCACCCCGTCGTCTTCCGCGACCGGGTCGCCGGATACGCGTTCCTGACCCGGTCGACCGCACGGAGCGAGCAGACCATCGACTGGGACGACGGCCGGACCTACCCGGTGATCGACGTGGAGATCTCCTCGGAGAGCCACCCCTTCTACACGGGCAAGGCCCGCACGGTGGACACCGAGGGCCGCATCGCCCGGTTCGAGCGCCGGTACGGCGGGGCGGACGCGGGTGAGGCGAGCTGATCGGGCAGGATTCCTCAGATCACGTTGAGGGCCGCTGCGCAGCCCACTCCCCCGAGCAGCATGAACACCGGCATCAGTACGCGCAGCTCGACCCAGCTGCCGGCCCGGAACCGCATCGGCTTCGGCGGCCCGATCGGGTACCAGCGCTTGCGGCCCACCGGGATCGGCCACAGGATCGGGCAGCCGGACACGGTCAGCGCGTCCCCGATGTCGTGCACCAGCGCCCCCAGCACGACCGGCAGCCCCAGCCACACGTACTCCTGCCCGGGCGCGGTGAAGAGCCAGTCGGAGCCGTTGCCCGGCTTGTCCAACACTCCGGCGATGATCCACGCGCTCGCGGCCGCCAGCAGCCAGACCAGGACGTCGCTGCTTGAACCGCGCGCCGCCCGCCACAGCAGGCCCTCGATCGCCAGCACCATGTGCACGAACAGGATCGTCAGCACCGCCCAGCGGCCGCCCGTGATCGCCGCCGCTGAGCAGCCGGCGCCTATGAGCACCGCCCAGAGCCAGGTGTGGGTCAGCGTGCGGTGACCACCGGAGCGGCGTGGGTCGCCCTGCTTCCTGGTCGACTTGTAGACGGCGTACGACAGCTTGTCCACGATCTCGCAGATCCAGCGCGAGATCGGCCCGAAGGCCCGGGAGATGGTGGCCGCCTTGTGGTCGAGGTCCGGGGCGAGCGCGGCACCGGCGCAGATCAGCGCGCCGGTGAGGAGGACCGGCCAGGGCATCGCATGACCGGCTGCGGCGGCGGCCGCACCGACGCCGAGCCAGGCCGCGGCCCCCGACAGTGAGTGTGCTGGTCCCATCATGGCCGCTTCCCGCCCCATTCCTCGTGTGCCACTGTCCAGTTGACCTGGTGCAGCGACGCTGCGCCGGCGACACAGCGTAGCGGCCGTGATCTTCGGCCCCGCAGCCGATTCCCCGGTCAGGCGGGAGGCCAGGCAAGATGGGGGCGTGACCCTCATCGATCAGCTGCCGCCGACCGCCGACCCCGACGCCCTGTACGAAGCCTTCGAGTCGTGGGCGCAGGAGCGCGGCCTCACCCTGTACACGCACCAGGAGGAGGCGCTGATCGAGGTGGTTTCCGGGGCGAACGTGATCGTGTCGACACCCACCGGTTCCGGTAAGAGCATGATCGCCGCGGGCGCGCACTTCGCGGCGCTGGCCCGCGACGAGGTCACCTTCTACACGGCCCCCATCAAGGCACTGGTGTCCGAGAAGTTCTTCGAGCTGTGCAAGATCTTCGGCACCGAGAACGTCGGCATGCTCACCGGTGACGCGTCCGTGAACGCCGACGCACCCGTGATCTGCTGCACCGCCGAGGTACTGGCGTCGATCGCGCTGCGCGACGGCAGGAACGCGGACGTCGGCCAGGTCGTCATGGACGAGTTCCACTTCTACGCCGAGGGTGACCGCGGCTGGGCGTGGCAGATCCCTCTGCTGGAGCTGCCGCAAGCGCAGTTCATTCTGATGTCGGCCACTCTGGGCGACATGTCCTTCTTCGAGAAGGACCTCACCCGCCGTACCGGCCGCCCCACGGCGGTGGTCCGCTCGGCCACGCGCCCGGTGCCCCTCTCCTACGAGTACCAGCTCACCCCGCTCACCGAGACACTCACCGAGTTGCTGGAGACCAGGCAGGCGCCGGTGTACATCGTGCACTTCACGCAGGCGCAGGCCGTGGAGCGGGCGCAGGCGCTGATGAGCATCAACATGTGTTCGCGCGAGGAGAAGGACCGGATCGCCGAACTGATCGGCAACTTCCGCTTCACCACCAAGTTCGGCCGCAACCTCTCCCGTTACGTCCGGCACGGCATCGGCGTACACCACGCCGGCATGCTGCCCAAGTACCGGCGCCTGGTGGAGAAGCTCGCGCAGGCCGGACTGCTGAAGGTCATCTGCGGCACGGACACGCTCGGCGTGGGTGTCAACGTGCCCATCCGCACGGTGCTGTTCACGGCGCTGACCAAGTACGACGGCAACCGTGTGCGGACGCTGCGGGCCCGGGAGTTCCACCAGATCGCGGGCCGGGCCGGCCGGGCCGGCTTCGACACGGCCGGCCTCGTCGTCGCGCAGGCGCCGGAGCATGTCGTCGAGAACGAGAAGGCGCTGGCGAAGGCGGGCGACGACCCGAAGAAGCGGCGCAAGGTTGTGCGCAAGAAGGCGCCGGAGGGCTTCGTCGGCTGGACGGAGAACACCTTCCAGAAGCTGATCGAGTCGGATCCGGAGCCGCTGACCTCGCGGTTCCGGGTGACGCACACGATGCTGCTCTCGGTGATCGCCCGCCCGGGCAACGCGTTCGAGGCGATGCGCCACCTGCTGGAGGACAACCACGAGCCGCGCAGGCAGCAGCTCCGGCACATCCGCCGGGCGATCGCGATCTACCGCTCGCTGCTCGACGGCGGCATCATCGAGAAGCTCGACAAGCCTGACGCCGAGGGCCGCATCGTCCGGCTCACGGTCGACCTCCAGCAGGACTTCGCGCTGAACCAGCCGCTGTCCACGTTCGCCCTCGCCTCGTTCGAACTCCTCGATCCCGAGTCGCCGTCCTACGCCCTCGACATGGTCTCCGTCGTCGAATCCACCCTGGACGACCCGCGGCAGATCCTGGCCGCCCAGCAGAACAAGGCGCGCGGTGAGGCCGTGGCCGCGATGAAGGCGGACGGTGTCGAGTACGAGGAGCGGATGGAGCGCCTCCAGGACATCACGTACCCGAAACCGCTGGAGGAGCTGCTCTTCCACGCGTACGACACCTACCGCAAGAGCCACCCGTGGGTGGGCGACCACCCGCTGTCCCCGAAGTCGGTCGTCCGGGACATGTACGAGCGGGCGATGTCCTTCACGGAGCTGGTGTCCCACTACGAGCTGGCCCGCACCGAGGGCATCGTGCTGCGCTACCTCGCCAGTGCCTACAAGACCCTCGACCACACCATCCCGGACGACCTCAAGTCCGAGGATCTCCAGGACCTGATCGAGTGGCTGGGCGAGATGGTGCGCCAGGTGGACTCCAGCCTGCTGGACGAATGGGAGCAGCTGGCCAACCCGGCGGAGATGACCGCCGAGGAGGCCCAGGAGAAGGCCGACGAGGTCAAGCCGGTCACCGCCAACGCCCGCGCCTTCCGCGTCCTCGTCCGCAACGCCATGTTCCGCCGCGTGGAGCTGGCCGCCCTCGACCACGTCGAGGAACTGGGCGAGATGGACGCCGAGTCCGGCTGGGACGCCGACGCGTGGGGCGAGGCGATGGACAAGTACTGGGACGAGTACGACGACCTCGGCACCGGCCCCGACGCCCGCGGCCCCAAGTTGCTCGTCATCCACGAGGAGCCGGAGAACGCTCTGTGGCGCGTCCGCCAGATCTTCGACGACCCGAACGACGACCACGACTGGGGCATCAGCGCAGAGGTCGACCTCACGGCCTCGGACGCCGAGGGCCGCGCGGTCGTCCGCGTCACCGATGTCGGCCAGCTGTGAGCACAGGAGAAACCCACCGATGACGAATCCGGCCGAGAGACTGGTCGACCTGCTGGACCTGGAGCAGATCGAGGTCAACATCTTCCGTGGCCGCAGTCCGCAGGAATCCCTCCAGCGGGTTTTCGGCGGCCAGGTGGCAGGACAGGCCCTGGTCGCCGCCGGCCGCACCACGGACGGCGAGCGCCCGGTGCACTCGCTGCACGCGTACTTCCTGCGCCCGGGCCGTCCCGGCGTGCCGATCGTGTACCAGGTGGAGCGGGTCCGCGACGGGCGCTCGTTCACCACGCGCCGGGTCACGGCCGTGCAGCAGGGCCGCACGATCTTCAATCTGACCGCCTCCTTTCACAAGCCTGAGGAAGGATCGTTCGAGCACCAGCTCCCGCCGGCCCGTGAGGTGCCGGACCCCGAGTCGCTGCCTACGGTCACCGAGGAGATACGCAAGCATCTCGGCGCGCTGCCCGAGCAGTTGGAACGGATGGCACGCCGCCAGCCGTTCGACATCCGGTACGTCGACCGCCTGCGCTGGAACGCCGACGAGATCCAGGGCGCCGAGCCGCGCAGCGCCGTGTGGATGCGCGCGGTCGGCCCGCTCGGCGATGACCCGCTGGTGCACACCTGCGCGCTGACCTACGCCAGTGACATGACCCTCCTGGACGCGGTGCGTATCCCGGTCGAGCCGCTGTGGGGACCGCGGAACTTCGATATGGCCTCTCTGGACCACGCCATGTGGTTCCACCGGCCGTTCCGGGCGGACGAGTGGTTCCTGTACGACCAGGAGTCGCCGATCGCCACCGGCGGGCGCGGCCTGGCCCGCGGTCGCATCTACGACGTACGGGGACGGCTGCTCGTCTCGGTCGTCCAGGAAGGCCTGTTCAGGGCCCTGTGACACCCGACGGCAGCTGCCGGCGATGTGGTCGGACCCGTGCGGCTCGTGGGCCTCTCCACCGCAGCCAGGCTCGCAGACCACGGGAGGGCCGCGCGGCTTCCGGCGGTGACTGCGGCACCGACCGCGGCGTTCGCCGCGCGCCGGGGGTCGCCGCCTGGCCGGTCCCTTCGGTCTCGTGTCCCAGTGAGAGGAGTACGGCTGCCGGTCGCACCACCCGCGGCCGGGGCCGTGCCGCCGTCTGTGTCGGCCGGGTCGCCGATCCCGGCGGTCGTGTCGCCCGCCCGAGCGGCCGGGTCACCGGCTCGGGCGCTCGCGCCGCCGGCCCGCATCGGTGCGCCGGCGTCCCAAAAAGTCCCGTCGCCGGTTCAGACGGTCGCATCGTCGGTTCAGACGGTCGCGGCGCGCGATACCCGGACCGCGTCGCCGGACCAGGGAACCGCGCCGTGTCCTCCGCGGGCCGGGTGACCGTGCGCGCCATCGGCGGGATGGGCCGCGCCGCCGCCCGGATCGCCGGCGGAACGCGGCGGGCGGCGGGGCGCGTGGCGGGCGAGAGGGTGCGGGCCTCTTCCATCGCGCGAGCCAGGTCGCTGCGCAGCCAGCCGATTTCATCCGCGTCCTGCGCGGTCATGATCCGCTCGGCAAGTTCCCCGGAGGGCGTTCCGGGAGCGCTTTGACCGGGTGGGACCGGGCGGAATCGGTTCAGGTAGGCGCGCTCCTGCGGGTCCCTGACGATGTCGGCGACCTCGGTGGCGGTGAGGAAGGCGGCCACGGCCCCGGCGCGGGCCCAGGGATGCTCCGCCTGCCGCAGCAGGATTCCCAGGCGGCGCCCCCGCCAGTTGCGGGCCCGCAGGTCCACTCCGGCCGCCAGCTGGCCGCGCAGGCTCTCGGGTGTGATGCCCTTGAGCAGGCCCGTGTTCTTCGCGTCCGCGGCGAACTCCCTCAGTTCTTCCGCCAGATAGAGCCAGACCACGGCCCGGTAGCGGTTGAGGTAGAACTTCATGGGCACGAGCAGGCCGAGTCGGGCGAGCCGGGTGAAGCGGCCGGCCGAGATGTCCATGAGGGCGGCGCCCTCCGCGGTGCCCATGACCCGCACGCGCTCGCGCAGGGTGTCGGGGAAGCCGTCCTGCGACCGGAGGCGGTCGATCTCCGCCCGTTCCACCCGGCGGTCTGCGCCCCCGCCCTCGTCTGGCACGGTCCGGATGCGGCCGAGGTGCACGGCGAGGTCGAACTCGCCTCGCTTGAGCTCCAGTTCCCGAGCGGCACGACTGGGTGTGCAGCGGCTGGAACGGGTCGGGCCGACGGTGTTTGCCGACATGGTCGTACTCCCCCGTGGAGTGAGTGGCTCACGCCCTGCGCGTTCGCCGTGCACACACCGTAGCCGCTTCGTCGCAACCCGTGGCGAGCCTGTGGATAACTCGACGCACTGGAAGAAGACGCTGGTCAGGCGTCCGCGATACGCGTCTTCTCGGGTTGTCTGGCGCCGACGCCGAGGTGTTCGCCGACCCGGTTGACGAGCAGGGTCATCTCATAGGCGATCTGACCGATGTCGGCCTCCGCCCCGCTCAGCACGCACAGACAGCTGCCGGCGCCGGCCGCGGTCACGAACAGCACGGCATCGTCGTACTCGATCATCGTCTGACGCACCCTGCCCGCACCGAAGTGGCGTCCCGATCCCTTGGCGAGGCTGTGCAGGCCGGACGCGACGGCTGCCAGATGCTCGGCGTCCTCGCGGCGCAGGCCTGTACTCGCTCCCGTGACCAGTCCGTCGTTCGACAGGACCAGCGCGTGGCGCACGTGGTCCACCCGCTGGGTCAGATCGTCCAGGAGCCAGCCGAGTCCCTGGTTCTGCACCATGTCCCTCCCCGTGTGATGTCTCCCCCTGGCTGGAGGAACCTCTCCGCCAGCCTTCCCCACGACCGGCGTGCGGGCAAGCAGGATGGGGCCATGGCAGAGAAGATGACCGATGAGGAGTGGCGGGCGTTCGTCTCGGACGGCACTCGCACCGGCAAGCTGTCCACCGTTCGCGCGGACGGGAGCCCGCATGTGGCTCCGATCTGGTTCGTGCTCGACGGGGACGAACTGGTCTTCAACACCGGCAAGGACACGGTGAAGGGACGCAATCTGGCCCGTGACGGCCGGGTTGCCCTCTGCATGGACGACGACCGTCCGCCCTTCCACTTCGTGGTGTTGAGCGGCCGGGCCCGGTTGTCGGAGGACCTGGCCGAGGTGCGTCTTTGGGCCACCCGGATCGCTGCCCGGTACATGGGTCAGGCGCGCGCCGAGGAGTACGGCGCGCGCAATGGCGTGCCGGGCGAACTGCTCGTCCGCGTCACCATCGACAACGTGGTGGCCGTGCGGGACCTGACGGCCTGAGCGGCGAGTTCAGCCACGCGACTCCCGGAGCCGGGCGGTGTGCCCCGCCCGGCTCACTCGACGAGCCGGATCAGCACCTCCTTCCCGGAGTCTCTCCGCATGGCGGTGGGAGATCATGCGGAACATGAGTGACGACCACACACACGTCCAGGAGTTCTTCACCGCGCGGGCGGCCGACTGGGACAGCCGGTTCCCGGACGACGGGCCCGCCTATGCCGCCGCCGTCTCCCGTCTCGGGCTGCGGGAGGGTGACCGCGTGCTGGACGCCGGGTGCGGCACGGGGCGCGCCCTGCCTCCTCTGCGGGCCTCCGTGGGCCGCTCCGGGGCGGTACTGGGCGCCGATCTGACCCCGGCGATGCTCCGGGCCGCCGTACGGGCGGGCAGGGACCGCGACGGCCGGCTGCTGCTCGCGGACGTCGCCGCGCTGCCGCTGCGCCCAGGGGGCCTGGACGCCGTGTTCGCCGCCGGCCTGATCGCCCACCTGCCACATCCGGCGGACAACCTGCGGGAACTGGCCCGCGTGGTCAGGCCGGGCGGCACCCTCGCCCTCTTCCATCCCATCGGGCGCGCGGCCCTGGCAGCACGTCATGGCCGCCGGATCACCCCTGACGACCTGCGCGCCGAGGGCAATCTCGGTCCGCTCCTGGGCCGTTCGGGATGGCGTATGACCTCGTACGCCGACGAGGAGGCGCGGTTCCTCGTGCTCGCGGTCCGCGAGGACTGACGCCCCGGAGGGTGGGGGTCAGCCGGTTCCGGCGACCGCTGCCGCGAAGGCACCGGGATTGTCGAACATGACGTTGTGCCCGGCTCCGGGCACCGTCACCACCCGTACCCCGGCCGATTCCAGACCGTCCCGCCCCGCGAGTTCCCCGCTGTGTGCGCCCTGGAGGAAGACACGGTCGACGGGCGCGTCCTCCAGGAGTGTGCGCATCACAGGATCCGTACCCCGGCGCAGACCGACGGCGCTGCGGTGCAGGGCACGGGGGTCCGCCAGCCGCATGGTGGCCGCCCACAACGGGCCGACGGCGTCGAGCACGCGCGCGTACCCCCTCTCGACGAACTCGTTCTCTTCGTAGGAGGCGATTTTGCTGCTGGCCGCGGTCACCGGCGGGAAGGCGTCCAGGTTGGCCTCCGTGAGGACCAGCCGGGAGACGAGGCCGGGCCACCGGTGGGCGAGCACGACGGCTACGGCGCCGCCCATGCTGTGCCCGATCAGTTCGGCACCGGCGGCCCCCGCCGCGTCCAGGGCAGCCGCAACCGCGTCGGCGTGTTCCTCCAGCGTGTAGCCGAAGTCCTGGGGGCGGTCGCTCGTGCCGTGTCCGGGAAGGTCCACGAAGAGAGTGCGCCGGCCCGCGAGGGCGGGCCTGGCCGCGATGTGTGCGTGATACGCGGTGGACATCGATCCGAGCCCGTGCAGATACACCCGGGCGGGCTCCGCTCCCGGCGCCTCGGTCCACCGGATGTGGCTTCCCCTGCTGTCGAACGTGGCCTGCTGCACCGCGCCCCTCCCCTCCCTGACGTCTTCGATGACCCAAGATACATCGGCAACGATGTATATCGTCACCGTTCTAATGCTGCGGCGATGTATGCGTGAGGAAGAATGCGGTCATGCTCGAACTCGCCATCCTGGGTTTCCTGTACGACGCCCCGCTGCACGGGTACGTCCTGCGCCGTCACATCGCCGCGCTCACCGGCCACGTGCGCCCTGTCGCCGAGAGCACTCTGTACCCGGCGATCAAGCGGCTGGAGAAGGCTGGTCTGCTGGTGCGGGCCACCGAGCCCGGTGCGGTGGCCGCCCCCCGCCATGTGCTGAGGCTGACGGAGGAGGGCAGGGGCGAGCTGAAGCGCCGGCTCGCCGAGCCCGCACAGCGCGAGATCACCGACGAGAACCACTGGTTCACGCTGCTGGCGTTCCTCCGGCACCTGGCGGATCCCGCCGCGCAGGCGGCCGTACTGCGGCGCCGGCTGGCCTTCCTCGAGGAGCCGGCGAGTTTCTTCTACGAGGGCGACCGGCCGCTGCGCGCCGAGGAGCTGGACGACCCGTTCCGGCAGGGTGTGCTCACCATCGCCCGGGCCACGAGCCGGACCGAACTGGCCTGGCTGCGCGACACCCTGACGTCACTCGACGGGATCGGCCGCTGAGCCGTCCCGGGGCCGCACCGGGCAGCCGCGCAGCCCGGGGACCGGGCGGGTGCCGAGGTCGGCCACGCGGTAGCCGTTCGGGTATCCCCTGATCTCCCGGTTCTGGCGTGCGAAGTGCGGGGTGCGGCGCGGCGGCAGCAGCCGGACCAGCCGGCCCCGCGTCCGTACGGCGCGACGCACCAGCGCGGAGGTGGCCGCGGCGGGTCGCGGGTAGCGGAAGGCGCGCAGCAGCGGCTCGTCCAGCAGGGCGAGCGTCGCCGTACGCAGCAAGGGTGCCAAGGGCCGCGGGTACCAGGACGCCATCAGGCCGAGGGTGGCGTCGGAGACACGGCGGGCCCCCTCGTCCCAGCCGAAGTGGGCCTCCTCGTAGGCGTCGAGAAGGGCTTCGAATCCCTCGTAGGTCTTCGGAACGCCGGGGATGCCCATGTGCCGGCCGAGGGTGCGGTAGTACTCCGCGGTGGCGACGACCTCGTGCCGGGACAGCCGCCGCCAGCCGTAGGCGTCGATCCAGCGCCGGGGCACCACGACGAAGGTGCTCAGCACGTACCGCATGTCGTCGTCGCTGATGTCGTAGCTGCGGTGCATCTGGTTGATGCGACGGATCGCCGTACGCCCCTGCGCCGCGGTGAAGCCGTGTTCCACAATGGTGTCGAGGAGCAGCGAGGTGTCGTCGTACCGCTTCTGCGTGCGCTCGGTCAGCTCCGCCGTCCGCGCCAGCAGCCGCCCGATGCTCGGCACGGCGTAGGTGCGGTAGAGAGCCAGCTCGAGGGCACGCGTGTAGTCCCAGGGGAACTCGAGGGTCACACTGATCCGGTAGATCTCCGGCGCGTCCCTCACCGGGTCCAGCAGGCGGATCTGACCGAGCCGCTCGAACCGCTCCACCGTGTCGTCCCCTTATGTCGTCGAAACGGCAACTCTACGTTAGAGAGGAGCAGTTGAACGATCGAACTGATCCTGTACGAGAGGGTGATCCACGTGTTCGACATGGTCCGCAGATACGCCGCCAGGCTCCGCATCTCCACGCACGCGCAGCCGGCGGATGCCCGTGAGCGGCGCACGCACAACTTGTTCGAAGCGGCGGCCGTCTATGTGGTCGCCCGTGCGCAGGACGACCAGGACGGGGTGGAGGAGGCGGCGGCCTGGGTGTCCCCGGAGGCGCTGTCGTTCGGGGTGAGCGAGCTGGCCTGCCGGGCGGTCGTCGCCCTGGCCCGGGAGCGCGCCCAGCCGCCCGGTGCGGTGGCCCGCGACCTTCTCGGGCTGCCCGCGGCCTGAGGAGGTCGCCACGTCCCGCAGGTGGGCGTTTCGCCCCTGTCCAGGCGGAAACCTGCTGCTCCGCCGCTGTGTGGGCCCGTGACAAGCGGCTTCCGCTCGCACTAAGGTGCGCGCCGATGGATGAACCACTGGGGAGGCTGGGATGGCCGGGACGGACGATGCGGCCGTCGCCGCCGCGGACGATGCGCTCTATGTGCTGACGGCGGTACTGCTGACGCCGGCGCAGTTCCCGAGCGTGCTGGGCGACGACTACCCGGAGGCCTGCGCCGCCCTGGGTCTCGCCCCTCGCGCCGACGGGTACGGCTTGGTGCTGGGCCAGGACGGGGACGGCGCCCGCTGGACGGTCGTCATCGACGACGTCTCGCTGGTCGCCGTGGCGATCGCGTCCTGGGACTGCGGCATGGAGTACGAGCTGTCACCGGACGAGCACGCGGTCGTGACCGCGCTGCCGGGGTGGCCCCTGGCCGTCGCCGTCGCGGCACCCGGCGTGCCCGCTCCGCACGACCCGCCTCCCGAGACGGCGGGCGGCCCGGCGCTGCGCCCACCGGACACCCGAGTCTGGGGGTCGGCACAGCGCCGTCTGGGCGCCGACGAGATCGCGCTCCAGTGGGCGGCCTGGCGGCAGCAGATCAGCGACACCGACTTCAACGCTCCTGCTGAGCGCTCGGCAGCGACCGGGTCCTCGCCAGAAGACGAGGAAGCCGCGGCGGACCCGAAGGGCACGAAGGGCGGCGCGGGCGCTTCGACGGGCGGTCGCGCGGGAGTGCGCCGGGTACTCGCGCAGGCGCGTGCCTACCTCGACTCGCCGCCACCCCTCGGCCGGGTCCGCTCGTCGTTCGCTCCGGGTGAGGCCCGTACGCTGCGCGCCGACGGTCCCGGCTGGTCGATCGTGGCCCGCACCGACGACATCGCGTTCGTTCTGCTCGACGAGAAACCCGGCGTGGTCCTGCCGGTGGGCCGGGGCCCCGAGCTGCCGGGCCTGCTGGAGGCGCTGGACAAGATGGCCGTACGACCCCTGTGAGCCGGGCCGGCCGAACAGAGACCGCCGTATGCCACCGGGAACCGCGCCCCGCGAGCTGACGCGATCCCCCGGCGGCCCGGCTTGTCGGGGCCGGCGCTGCGCGAGCGATCCCCGGCGGTGGGCCAGGTGTGTCAGCGGCCGATCTCCTTGCGGGAGGCCCGGCGCAGTCTGCGCCGCTGGGACGGGTCCAGCGTCAGGTACGCGGCGACCGGAACGCCGACCACGATCAGGAACGTCACCCACCAGGGCAGCCAGATCAGCAGGATCAGCCCGACCGCCACGCCCCCTGCGGCGATCTTCGCGTTCTTGGACATGTACGTCGCCTCCTTCGCGGCCACTGCCGCTCTCTGGTCTGAGAACGGCCGCCCGCTCCCCGGGGTTCCGGCTGCGAACCCTGAGACATCCCTGAGACGCGCCCTTCCGGGGCGCGGACGAGTACCCGCGGTGGAACAGGCCGTGAAGTCAGCCCGGTGGTCACGTCGGCAGGCCGGGACGGTCTCGGCGTGCTGTGCTCCGGCGATCCGACCGAGTAGTCGAATCTGAGGAGTGCGGCTGAGTCGTGGAGACGATGCCCTCGGCACCGATGTCCGATCCCTCCGAACCGGTCCGCTGCTGTCTCCGGTTCTGCCGTCCGACCCCGCGCGGGTGGGCCGGGTCGCGGTGTGGGTGAAGACGAGGACTCCCGCATCCTGTGCCCGAGGGGCACTGACACCGGCCTTGGGCCGGGCGGGCCGGGGTGAGCTGCTGCCGCTCGCCCCGGCCCGCCCGCTGTTTCAGCCCCGGGCTCCGAGCAGGTGGTCCATGGCCAGCTGGTCGAGTCGTTCGAAGGCCATGCCGCGAGCGGCGGCGGCTTCCACGTCGAAGTCCTCGAAGGACGCGCGGTCGGCGAGCAGGGCCTCCAGACCGTCGGACGCGGTCGGCTGGGCCAGCTGGTCCAGCCGCGACGCCCGCAGCGCCTCCTGCACCTCGGGGTCGGCACGGAAGGCGGCCGCACGCTCCTTGAGGATGAGGTAGTTGCGCATGCAGCCCACCGCCGACTCCCACACGCCGTCGAGGTCCTCGGTCCGCGGCGGCTTGAAGTCGAAGTGGCGGGGCCCGTCGTAACCGGCGCTCTCCAGGAGGTCGACGAGCCAGAAGGCGGAGCGCAGGTCACCGGCGCCGAACCGCAGGTCCTGGTCGTACTTGATGCCGGACTGGCCGTTGAGGTCGATGTGGAAGAGCTTGCCCGCCCACAGGGCCTGCGCGATGCCGTGCGGGAAGTTCAGGCCGGCCATCTGCTCGTGGCCGACCTCCGGGTTGACCCCGTACAGCTCGGGCCGCTCCAGGCGCTCGATGAAGGCCAGCGCGTGCCCGACGGTGGGCAGCAGGATGTCGCCGCGGGGCTCGTTCGGCTTGGGCTCGATGGCGAAGCGCAGGTCGTAGCCCTGGGAGACGACGTACTCGCCGAGGAGGTCGAAGGCCTCCTTCATGCGGTCGAGGGCGGCGCGTACGTCCTTGGCGGCCCCGGACTCGGCGCCCTCGCGCCCGCCCCAGGCGACGTACGTCCTCGCGCCCAGCTCGGCCGCCAGGTCGATGTTGCGGATCGTCTTGCGCAGCGCGTAGCGGCGCACGTCGAGGTCGTTGGCGGTGAACGCGCCGTCCTTGAAGACGGGGTGCGTGAAGAGATTCGTGGTGGCCATGGGCACGGTCATGCCGGTGGCGTCCAGGGCCTGGCGGAACCGCTTGATGTGCGACTCGCGCTCGGTGTCCGAGGAGCCGAAGGGGATCAGGTCGTCGTCGTGGAAGGTCACTCCGTGGGCGCCCAGCTCGGCCAGGCGCTGCACCGTCTCGGCGGGGTCGAGGGCACGGCGGGTGGCGTCCCCGAACGGGTCCCTTCCCTGCCAGCCGACGGTCCACAGGCCGAAGGTGAACCTGTCCTCGGGGGTGGGCTGGTAGTTCATGCCGCGGCTCCTTGCTGCGTACGACTATTCGTCATGGCGCTTTACAAATTAGTATGCGCACGCACCGGTGGGAAGAGACAAGATGTTTCGACCACGAGGTGTCTTCGTCAGACCACCGCACATCCCGCGCAGCCGCGGAAGAGGGAGAGTCCGATGTCAGCAGCCGAGGGTCCGCTCGTCGTCGGCGTGGACACGTCCACCCAGTCCACGAAGGCGCTGGTCGTCGACGCGGCCACCGGTCAGGTCGTGGCGAGCGGCCAGGCGCCGCACACCGTGACCACCGGGGCGGCCCGGGAGAGCGATCCACGCCAGTGGTGGGACGCGCTGTGCGCGGCGTTGCGCCAGTGCGGCGACGCGGCGCACGAGGCGGCGGCCGTGTCGATCGGCGGCCAGCAGCACGGCCTGGTCACGCTGGACGGCCAGGGTGAGCCGGTCCGGCCGGCGCTGCTGTGGAACGACGTCCGTTCGGCGCCGCAGGCCCGCCGCCTGGTGGCGGAGCTGGGCGGGCCGAAGGCGTGGGCGGAGCGCACCGGCAGTGTGCCCGGCGCGTCCTTTACGGTCACCAAATGGGCGTGGCTCGCGGAGCACGAGCCGGAGGCGGTCCGTGCGACCGAAGCGGTACGGCTCCCCCACGACTACCTCACCGAACGCCTGACCGGGCAGGGCACCACCGACCGCGGCGACGTCTCGGGCACCGGCTGGTGGGCGTCCGGGACGGAGGCGTACGACGAGGAGACCCTCGCGCACGTCGGCCTCGACCCGGCGCTGCTGCCCCGGGTGGTGCGGTCCGGCGAGGTTGCGGGCACCGTGCGCGACGGCCACGACCTGCCGTTCTCCAAGGGCACGCTGGTGGCCGCGGGCACCGGTGACAACGCGGCGGCGGCCCTGGGCCTCGGTCTGCGGCCCGGCACCCCGGTGCTGAGCCTCGGTACGTCCGGCACGGTGTACGCCGTCTCCAGGCACCGCCCGGCCGATCCGACCGGCACGGTGGCGGGCTTCGCCGACGCGCGCGGGGACTGGCTGCCGCTGGCCTGCACTCTGAACTGCACGCTCGCCGTGGACCGCGTCGCGGCTCTGCTGGGCCGCGACCGGGAGGCCGTGGAGTCCGGCGGCTCGGTGACGCTGCTGCCGTACCTGGACGGCGAGCGCACCCCGAATCTGCCGCACGCATCCGGTCTGCTGCACGGGCTTCGGCACGACACGACCGCGGGCCAACTGCTCCAGGCCGCCTACGACGGTGCCGTGCACGCGCTGCTGGGGGCTCTCGACCTGGTCCTCGACGCGGACGCGGACCGCAGCGTTCCGTTGCTGCTGATCGGCGGCGGGGCCCGGGGGGCGGCCTGGCAGCAGACCGTGCGCCGGCTGTCGGGGCGGCCCGTGCAGGTGCCGGAGGCCCGGGAACTGGTCGCCCTCGGTGCGGCGGCGCAGGCGGCGGGGCTGCTGACCGGCGAGGATCCCGCGGCGGTGGCCCGCCGCTGGAACACCGCGGCCGGACCGGTCCTGGAGGCCGTGGAGCGGGACCGGACGACGCTGGACCGGATCACCGGGGTACTCTCCGACGCGTCCCCGCTGCTGGAGCGGGGGCCGCGGACCGAGTGACCCCGGCCGCCTGCGCGGAGCCGGGCCGTGGACACCGAGGATTGACGGAGGCATGACCGAACCGCAGCGCGAGGCGCGCCCACCGGGCACCGGTCGCGCCCTGCCGGACACCCAGCAGGGCATGCGCCGGCGCAATCTTGCCCGGGTGATGCACGCCGTCAGTGCGGAGGGCTCGCTGTCCCGGGCGGCGGTCGCCTCGCGGATCGGCCTGACGCGGGCGGCGGTGTCGACCCTGGTGGACGATCTGGTCCGCTGGGGGCTGCTGGAGGAACTGGGCCCGGAACGGCCGGGCCGGGTGGGCCGGCCGGGGTCGGCGCTCGCGGTGAGCGCCCGGGGCCCGGCCGGTATCGGGGCCGAGATAGGCGTCGACCATCTCGCGGTGTGCGCGGTCGACCTGCGCGGCGAGGTCCGGGCGCGGGCGGAGCTGCGCGGGACCAATCGGAGCCGGGCGCCCGAGCCGGTGACCGCGGAGCTGACGGCACTGATCCGCCAGGTCGTCGCGGAGGCCGAACGGGCGGGGCTCTGGCCCGCCGGGCTCGCTGTCGCCGTGCCCGGACTGGTGGCGAGGGACGGACACACGGTCGTACGAGCCCCCAACCTGGACTGGCACGACACCGATCTCGCCCCCCTGATGCCCGGCGGATGGCCGCTGACCGTGGACAACGAGGCCAACTTCGGCGCCTTGGCCGAACTGTGGCTCGGCGCCGGCACGCCCGGGGACTTCCTCCACGTGTCGGCGGAGATCGGCATCGGTGCCGCGCTCGTCGTGGACGGCCGGCTGCTGCGCGGCGCCCGGGGATTCGCGGGCGAGCTGGGTCATGTGCCCGTCCGGCCGGACGGTCCCCCCTGTCCGTGCGGCGGCCGGGGCTGCCTGGAGCAGTACGCGGGCGAGGAGGCGGTGCGGCGCGCGGCCGGGCTGGAGCCCCGCGAGGATCTGGTGGGGCTGCTCGCGGAGCGCGCCGAGGAGGGCGACGAAGGGGTACGGGCCGCGCTCCGGGAGGCGGGTACGGCCCTCGGCATCGCCCTGACCGGGGCGGTCAACCTGCTCGACCCCGAGACCGTGGTCATGGGCGGTGCCCTGGCCGGACTCTCGCCCTGGCTGCTGCCGTCACTGGAGAGGGAGCTGACGGGCCGGACGGCGGGCCCGGCCTGCCCGGTGACGGTGTCCCGGATCGGTCCGCAGGGCCCGCTGCTGGGCGCCGCCCACTCGGTCGTGCGGGCGGTGCTGGACGATCCGGCGGTCGTGGCGCGGCGGTCCTGACGCTGCTCCGGACGGCGACCGCGGGAGGCCGCGCGTTCAGCCGGCGCTCGTCCAGCCCTGGCCGCCCCGCGCCGGGCGATGGCGGCTGTCCGGCGTGAGGCGGGACCACGGTGAGGATGCCTGGCCGGCGGCGCGCAGTGGTACGCCCGAGGAGACCGGCGTCCGCATAGGCACCCAGTTCCTGCTGCACGGCGTGGATCACGGGTGGACGTGCCGCGGATGCACACAGCGGCGCCGGCTTCCCCGGACACCCCGTCATCGCCCGATCGAGTGGTCGGGTTTTCCACATGCCACGCGTTGTCCACGGAACCGTGGCGGACTCTTCTGCGCGACCGGGCCGAGTCGTACCGTGATTCACGTGAGACGCAGCCGACGGACCGTCACGTCCGGCCGGGCGTCCGTGCGATGAGAGGAACACGCGGGCAGCAGGTGGCAGCGGACCGACACGTATCGGGGGACACATGCACGGGGAGCCGACCGGGACATTGCGGCGTGACGCCATCGGTCTGCGCGAAGTCCTGTTCCAGAGCGTCACGGCGATGGCGCCGGCCGCCGCGGTGGCCGCGTCGATCCCGTCCGGCGCGGCCTTCGCGGGCGGGAGTCTGCCGCTGGCGGTGCTGGTCGCCCTCGTGGCCTGCCTCTTCACCGCATCGTGCGTGGCGGAGCTGGCGCGGGAGTTGCCCGCGGCGGGCTCGGTGGCGACCTACGCGGCGCGCGGTCTGCATCCGGCCGTCGGCTTCCTCGTCGGCTGGGCCTACGTCTTCGTCGAAATGCTGGTCCCGCCACTGCTGCTCCTGCAACTGGGCTTCACGGCAGCGGGCACGCTGCACGCGGAATGGTCCTGGTATCCGGCGGACCTGTGGTGGCCCTGGTCGCTGGCGGGGACGGTGGTGATCGCCGCCGCCGGCTATCTAGGTGTCCGCGCCTCGGCCCGCTTCGGCACTGTCCTCGGCGTCTTCGAGATCGTGGTCTTCCTGGTGTTCGCGCTGTTGCTGATCGGCAGGGCGGGCAGCGCCAACACGCTGTCGGTGTTCGGTACGTCCCACACCGCCGACGGTTACCCGGGGGCCGCCGGCGTGTTCGCCGGGTCCGTGTACACGGTGCTGGCCTTCTCCGGTTTCGAGGCGGCGGCGCCGCTCGCCGAGGAGACGCGCGACCCCCGGCGCACGATGCACCGCGCGGTCCTCGGAGCGGCTCTTGGCATCGGTGTGTTCTACGTCCTGACGACCTACGCGATGACCGTCTCCTTCGGCCCCGACCGCTTCGCGACGTTCGGCGCCTCGGGCGGCGCGTCCTGGGAAGGGGTCGCCCGGGCGTCGTACGGCCTCTTCTGGGTGCTGGTGTTCCTCGCCGTGGTCAACTCCACGATCGCCAACGCCAACGCGTGCGCGAACGTCTCGACCCGCACCGCCTTCGCCCTGGCCCGTATCCGCGTCCTCCCCCGGCTCCTCGCCACACTCCATCCCCGGCACCGGTCCCCCGTGGCCGGCATCGCGGTGCAGACCGCCGTGGCGGTCACAGCGGTACTGGGGCTCGGTTTCGGCTACGACCCCGTCACCGCGTTCCTGCTCCTCGCCACCGTGATCGTCACAGTCGTCGTCGGCGTCTACATCGTGGTGAACCTCTCCTGCGCCGGGCACTTCCTGCGGTCCCGCCGGCCCACTCTCAGACCGGTACGGCACCTGGTGTTCCCGGCGCTCGGCATCGTCGCGTTCGTCCCCGCGCTGCTGACGGCCGCCGGCCTCCCGGTGTTCGACTTCGTGACCCCGTTGACGGCCCCGGTGTCCTATGCCGGTCCGGTCGTCGGCGTGTGGATGGCCGTGGGCGTGGTGGTACTGCTCATCCTGATACGGCGACACCCTGAGCGGATAGCCGAGACCGCTCGGGTGCATCTCGACGAGTACGACCCCACCGGCCACCAGCACGACGGCACCGTGCCCCGCTGACGGCCCCTCACCCCAGGGACAGCGGCACCCGGCCGAGGCGATGCCGTGCCTCCCCCGGACCGAGGTACCGCGGCTCCGGCCACCCGGCCCCGAGCCTGACGACCGCCCTCCAGAAGGGAGTCCTGCCACGATGACCGACCCCCGGATCCTCACCGTGCGCCCGGAACCGGACCAGTACGCCTGGACCTTCGGTGGAGCGGCGCCCGTGGCGCGGATCGCCCCCGGTACGGTCCTCGACCTGTACACGGAGGACTGCTTCGCCGGCCGGGTCCGCTCCGGGAAAGACCTCGTGTCGAAGGTGTGCGAGTTCCCTTACCTCAATCCGCAGACGGGTCCCTTCCATGTCGAGGGCGCCGAGCCCGGTGACACCGTGGCCGTGCACTTCGTGTCGATCGAACCGGCCCGCGACTGGGCGGCGTCGACGACCGTCCCCCTCTTCGGCGCGCTCACCTCCACGCACACCACAGCCACCCTCCAGCCTCCGCTGCCGGAGCGGGTCTGGATCTGGCAACTGGACCGGGACAAGCGCACCGCCCTCTTCCAGGCCCAGGACAACGACATCCGGCTGGAGCTGCCCCTGGACCCCATGCACGGAACGGTGGGCGTGGCCCCCGCGAACCTGGAGGTGCGCTCGGCTCTGGTCCCCGACGCCCACGGCGGGAACATGGACACGCCCGAGATGCGGGCCGGCGTCACCTGCTATCTGGGCGTCAACGTCGAAGGGGCCCTGCTCAGTCTGGGCGACGGGCACGCCCGGCAGGGCGAGGGCGAGACCTGCGGCGTGGCCGTGGAGTGCGCGATGCGCACGGTGGTGGTCGTGGACCTCCTCAAGGACGTCGCCACACCGTGGCCCCGGCTGGAGTCCGACACGCACATCATCTCGACCGGGTCCACCCGCCCGCTGGAGGACGCGTTCCGGATATCGCAGCTCGACCTGGTGCGGTGGCTGGTGCGCGACTACGGGTTCAGTGAGCTGGACGCGTACCAATTCGCCACGCAGACGGTCGAGTCACCGTTGGCCAACGTGTGCGACACGAACTACACGTGTGTGGCCAAGCTCCGCAAGGAGTGGCTGCCCGCGCGCGAGACGTACCGCGGCGTGCACGCACGGCTGCGGGACACCGCGCGGATCCTGCGCCTCTGACGTCCCCGTCGTACCCCCAGACCTCCGAAAGGCGTTCCCCGATGGACATGGACCGAGTCAGACCCCGGCTCAGCCGGCGCCGGCTGCTGAAGGGCGCGGCACTCGCCGCCGTCCCCTACGCGCTGCTTTCCGACCCGCTCGCGAGTGCGCAGACCGCGGCCGTCGACTATCCGCCCGCTGAATGGCAGCCGGCCGGCGCCTCGAACTACACGCTGTCCACCCGCCCCGCCAGTTACGCGATCGACCGTGTGATCATCCACGTCACGCAGGAGACGTACAACGACACGCTGGCGATCTTCAACGATCCGCAGAGGCAGGTCTCCGCGCATTACCTGGTGCGCTCGGCGGACGGGCACGTCGCCCAGTGTGTGCGCGAGGCCGACATCGCCTGGCACGCGGGCAACTGGACCTACAACACACGCAGTATCGGCATCGAGCACGAGGGCTGGGTCGACCAGCCCGGATACTTCACCAACGCCCTCTACGCGGAGTCGGCGAAACTCACGGCGGCGATCTGCGCGAAGTACGGCATCCCCCGGGACAGACAACACATCATCGGCCACTACCAGGTGCCCGGCACCGACCACACCGACCCTGGGCCGAACTGGGACTGGGTGCGCTACATCAGAATGGTCAATTTCGCCTAGCCGACACCGGACGGTCGTCGCACAGTGGTCTGTGTCCGCCACATCATCGCCGTTTCACCGGCCAGGGAGGCCCAGTGACCGATCCGTGGGTGGCCCTGGAGCCGGGGGCCGACCCCGCCGAGCGCGTCCGGGTGCTGCGCCGGGCGCACGAGACGTTCACCTCGGTGGGCACGGTGCCGCGCCCGGTGCGGCCCGTGGTGGCGGAGTCGTGGCGGCGCAGCGCACGGGCCGGCGTCGGGCCGGACGGCACCGCCGGTGTGGAGCTGACCGGCGGCGACCTCGGCTCCTACCGCGCGGAGCATCCGCTGGCCCGGGTGATGCCCCTGTTCCGGGAGCTGATGGGCACGTTCGCGGCCGACGGAGAGCACCTGCTGGCGGTGTGCGACGCGCACGGCAGACTGCTGTGGGTGGAGGGGCATCCGGCGACCCGGCGACGGGCGGACGGGATGAACTTCGTGCCGGGGGCGCGGTGGTCGGAGAGCGCGGTCGGCACCAACGCGCCGGGCACGGCGGTGGCCGTCGACCGGCCGGTGCAGGTCTTCGCGGCGGAGCACTTCATCCGGCGGGTGCAGCCGTGGACGTGCGCGGCCGCCCCGGTGCACGATCCGCGCACCGGACGGGTACTGGGCGCCGTGGACATCACCGGCGGTGACGGGCTGGCCCATCCGCACAGCCTCGGCTTCGTGCAGGCGGTGGCGCGGGCCGCCGAGGCACAGCTCGCGCTGCTCACCCCGGCACGTCCCGAGGAGGCAGCGGTGCTGACCGCGCTGGGCCGGGACGAGGCCGGACTCGTGCTGGACGGCCGGCGGATCAAGCTCAGCCGCCGGCACAGCGAGATACTCGTGCTGCTCACCCGGCACCCGGCAGGGTTGAGCGGTGACGAGCTGCTGTGTGCGCTGTACGCCGACGAATCGGTGACCCCGGTGACGCTGCGCGCCGAACTGGCGCGGCTGCGCAGGCTGCTGAGTCCGGAGGTACTCGCCTCGCGGCCGTACCGGCTGACGGCCGCGGTCGAGTCGGACGCCACCGTGGTCGAGCGGCGGCTGGAGACGGGTGCGCTCACCGCGGCGGCGGAGGCGTACACCGGTCCCTTGCTGCCCGGCTCACGGTCCCCGGCGATCGCCCGGCTGCGGGAACGGCTCGCCGGCGCACTGCGCGCGGCGCTGATCGCGCACCGCGACCCGGACCTGCTGGCGCAGTGGACGCACGCGCCGTGGGGCGAGGACGACGTCGAGGTGTGGCGGGCCCTCGCCGCGGTGCGTCCCACGGCGCCGGTGCGCGCCCGGCTCGCGGCACTGGAGGCCGAGCTGACGGCGCCGGTCGTCCGGGCAGCGGGGCGGACCCGCGGCGCAACGTACTTGCAACGTCCCCCTGCCTAGCCTCGCGCCAGAGCTGCCCGACGGCGGGCAGCGCGGTAGCGGGAGGCACAGAGCAGATGACTCGTTACGCGGCGCCGGGCACGGAAGGTGCGATCGTCTCGTACCAGGCACGGTACGACCACTTCATCGGCGGTGCCTACGTGCCGCCGTCACGGGGGAGGTACTTCGAGAATCCGTCGCCGGTCAACGGGCAGCCCTTCACCGAGATCGCGCGTGGTACCGCGGAGGACGTCGAGCGGGCGCTGGACGCGGCGCACGCGGCGGCGCCCGGGTGGGGCCGTACTCCGGTCGCGGAGCGCTCCGACATCCTGCTGAAGATCGCCGACCGGATGGAGGCGTACCTTGAGCCGTTGGCGGTGGCCGAGAGCTGGGAGAACGGCAAGCCGGTGCGCGAGACGCTGGCCGCGGACATCCCGCTCGCGATCGACCACTTCCGCTACTTCGCCGGGGCGATCCGGGCGCAGGAGGGCTCGCTGGGCGAGATCGACGACGACACGGTGGCGTACCACTTCCACGAGCCGCTCGGGGTCGTCGCGCAGATCATCCCGTGGAACTTCCCCATCCTGATGGCGACGTGGAAGCTCGCGCCGGCGCTGGCCGCGGGGAACACGGTCGTCCTCAAGCCGGCCGAGCAGACTCCGGCCTCCATCCACTACTGGCTGAGCCTGGTCGCGGACCTGTTGCCGCCGGGCGTGCTGAACATCGTCAACGGCTTCGGTGTGGAGGCGGGCAAGCCGCTGGCCTCGAGCCCGCGGGTGGCGAAGGTCGCGTTCACCGGAGAGACCACGACCGGGCGGCTGATCATGCAATACGCCTCCGAGAACATCAAGCCGGTCACCCTCGAACTCGGCGGGAAGTCACCCAACATCTTCTTCGACGACGTGTGGGCGCACGACGACGACTTCCGGGACAAGGCGCTCGAGGGCTTCACCATGTTCGCCCTGAACCAGGGCGAGGTCTGCACCTGCCCGTCCAGGGCCCTCATCCAGCGCGGCCACTACGCGGAGTTCCTGGAGGCGGCGGTCGAGCGCACCCGGCGGATCACCCCCGGGCACCCGCTCGACACCGAGACGATGATCGGCGCCCAGGCGTCCAACGACCAGCTGGAGAAGATCCTCTCCTATCTTGACATCGGCCGGCAGGAAGGGGCGAAGGTCCTGACGGGTGGGGAGCGGGTGCGGTACGACGGCGAGTTGCAGGGCGGTTACTACGTCCAGCCGACCATCTTCGAGGGCGACAACCGGATGCGGATCTTCCAGGAGGAGATCTTCGGCCCGGTCGTGTCGGTGGCCTCGTTCGACGGCTTCGACGACGCGATCAAGACAGCCAACGACACGCTGTACGGCCTGGGGGCGGGCGTGTGGACCCGGGACCTCAACACCGCCTACCGCGCGGGCCGGGCGATCCAGGCGGGCCGGGTATGGACCAACTGCTACCACGCCTATCCCGCACACGCGGCCTTCGGCGGCTACAAGCAGTCCGGGATCGGCCGCGAGACACACAAGATGATGCTGGAGCACTACCAGCAGACGAAGAACCTTCTGGTGTCGTACTCGCCGAAGAAGCTGGGCTTCTTCTAGACGCAGGAAAAGGGCGCCTGGCCAGGGCAGATGCCCGGCAGGCGCTCTTCTCGGCGCACATCTAAGCAGCGAGTCGAAACACGCCCTTACTCCCGATACCTCCCACCCGTATCTCAGGTCTGATCAGCAGTTCCGGGGCATTTCCGGGCCAAGGTTTCGCTAGACGTTGTCCCGTAAATGCGCTGGAGCATGCTGATTGACCTGCTTGTTTTCCTTTCATCCGGTGAGGGTGAGGTTGTGCAGGCGGGCTATGCCGAGCATGGCGTGGTGGACGCCGTCGCTTTTGAGGCGGCAGTGACGCTGGATCTTCCAGGTCTTCATGCGGGTGAAGGCGTGCTCGACGCGGGCGCGGACTTTGCGGTGAGGGGCGTTGTATTCCTCTTTCCAGTCAGCGGGTCCGGCCTGGCCGCATTCTCGACGGTGCGGGACGACCAGACCGGTGCCGCGGTAGCCGCCGTCCGCGATGACCATCGTCTTGCCGACGGCGGCCCTCGCGCCGGACAGTTCCCACGCCTTGCAGTTTGCGGTTACCGGGCAACGGGCGGCCGACGGCGACGAAGAGCCGGGCGTCGGCGTCGATGACGATCTGGTGGTTGGTCGAGCAGCGGTAGTTCTTCGACTGCTCGACGACGGTGTGGTCGCGGGTGGGGACCAGGGAGCCGTCCACGATCAGCACGGCGTCCTTGCGGAACCGTCTTCTCGGCTGGAGGGCTAGCGTGGGCCCGAGGGGTAAAGCCACGAGGGCGCGGCCCATCGGCACCAGAGCCAGGCAATCCCGGCCGGAACGGGCTGGGGTAGTGGTAGGAGAGGCAAGGCCGTCTCGTTCCTGCTTCTGAACTGGGGCGAGACGGACAGGCGCCGCGCGGGGAAGATGTGTGTGCATGGCGCCATGTCGCTCATGCGGCAGAGCGGAGCGAGTGACGGTGGCAGTCAGGATACGTTCAGGTTCTCGATGGCACAGTCGGGCAGCATGACCTATGAAACGTCTGACAGTCCGGTGGCTCCAGGGGCAGGCGCCCAGCGAGTGGACCAGCAGCGAGACGGCGAGCAGCCGGCCGGCGCGGCCTCTCACCGGCGCTCCACCGAAAGCCTTCGGACGCCTTCCGGGCAGATGCTGAACAAGGTCCCCGAGGTCACGATCTGGTTCTGGATCATCAAGATTCTGTGCACCACGGTCGGCGAGAGCTTCGCTGACTGGATCAACATGAACCTTGGTGTCGGCCTGGTCAACACCGCGTTGATCTTCACCGTTGTCATGGCAGGTGTCCTCGGGTGGCAACTCAGCGCCAAACGCTACATTCCGTTCGTGTACTGGCTCACCGTCGTGGTGGTGAGTGTGACCGGCACTCTCTACACCGACATCCTCACCGACAGCCAGGGCGTTCCCCTCGCACTGAGCAGTAGCGTGTTCGCCGGCGTCCTCGCCGTTGTCTTCGGGATCTGGTATGCGCGCGAGCGGACCCTGTCGGTCCACAGCATCACCACCCGTCCCCGTGAGCTCTTCTACTGGCTTGCCGTCCTGGTCACTTTCGCCCTCGGCACCGCCACCGGCGACTGGACCCTGGACCTGACCGGCTGGACCCCGGGCGTCTCCGTGCTCCTGCCTCTCGGGTTGATCGTCGCGATCATCCTTGGATGGCGCCTCGGCGCCAATGCGGTGCTCTCCTTCTGGCTGGCCTACATCCTCACTCGTCCGCTCGGCGCCAATATCGGCGACTGGCTCGGCTCGCCCAGCGGCGACGGCGGTCTGGGTCTCGGCACCGCGGTGACCAGCGTGATCTTCCTGGCCACAATCCTTGCTACGGTCGTGTACCTCACGCTCAGCCGGAGCGATGTCATCGAGTCACAGGACCTGACCGATACCTCACGAATGCTGAACCCGGCGCGTGAGCGAATCATGCTCGGTTACTACGCCGTTGTAGCGGTCGCAACAGCGGCGCTTCTCATCTGGGCGCACAACCAGCCCCACGCGGTCGCGTCCAGCGAGGGTGAAACCCCTGCGCCTGTGACCACCCATCTCACTCCGAAGGAGGCGACGTCACCTTTCCCTCCGGCTGAGATCGCGAAGTTGCGCACGATCACGGCGGACACCCTGGCAAGGCTCAATTCTGGCAATCAGCGAGCTGCGACCACGCGAGTGGCCGACCTGGAGACCGCTTGGGACGATGCCCAGCCCACCCTCGAGCCCAAGAGCGAGAAGGCGTGGCACTTCCTCGACAGCGAGATCGACCAGGTCCTGAAGGCACTGCGCGCCCCGAACCCCGACAAGGCCACCGAGGCCAAGGCGCTCAACACGCTCCTCACCTCGCTCGGCTGACCAACCGAGACGACGGCCGCCCCGACATGTCCTCTGCGCCGGGGCGGCCGATCTCGGGCAAGTGGCGGAACATTGCCGATTGACTGCCCCGAAGTGGTGGATCAACTGCCAGCAGAGGCGCACCAGTTTGAGGGATCGGACGCCGGGCCCCCACCGCGCTGACCGCTGAGCGAGGCGCAGGGAGTGGCCAGCAGCGGAATGGCGCGGTCATATTCCCTAGGAAACCTCACCAGACGCAGGCGATTGCCGTGCTCGTCCGCCGGAATCTCGCCGATCACGAGCCGATTCCATGCCACACGCAGGCTCAGACGCGGGAGAGGATGAACAGGGGTGGGCGGCGACGTCCGAACACATCGCGGTCAGCAGCTCGTGGCCTCTCGGGGGCGGACACGGCAAGTGCCAAGCCCGAGCCCTGACTGTCGCAGCACGGTGGCCGCCGTGGCGGTCGCTGCTCTGGGCCGGCGCCTGGTAGCCGCGACCGGCTCCGTGATCTTGGCCGGGCCCGTTGCCTTCCTCACCAGCCTGACGCCACGCCGCTGGGCCAGCCCTCTGTTTGCCGCACTGAGCCAGGACGCGCTGCGTCGACTCCTGACCGCGACCCCGCTGCCGCGAAGGCCGCGCCAAAGCCTCGTGGCCTGGGTGACCGATGAGGACGGCTCCGTTCTGCGGAGCGCACTCGACGGCCTCGCGCGCTCCTGCACGCATGAGTGGCGGAGGTCCCCGGTCGGCGGCCGCTTCCTGGGGATGCGAGCGGGACTTTTCCGCGACGGCCCCAGCCGGGACCAACAACCCGCAGAAACGCGGCGACGGCTGCGAACACGTGCAGGCCGTCATCGCCCTGGCACGCTGCCGGACCAGCGTGCTGTCCAGCAGGGCGGCGGCAGCAGCTCCTTTCCATACCGTCAGGTCGTGAAGGCTGTACGCGGTGCCCGGACGCCGGTCGTCGATGCACCCCTTACCGGTCTCGGACGGCGGGCAGACGATCACGCGGCTCGGACATGGCACCAGCCTCCGCCCGTGGCGGTACGCCCGCATCCCGGGCCGGGAGCCCGTGCGTGCTGGCGAGGATGGGGGCAGCCGAGTTCGGTGTGGATGGGTAACACAGAGGCTCGGTCCGTTGGGAACCCGAGCACCCGCCCCCTCGCTGCTCAGCGATGAAGGGGACCGTGCCGTGTCATGGCGCCGGCTGTCTGTCGGCGGGCCATATACAGGGCTGTGTCCAGCTGACGGGTGCCCGTGACCACTCAAAGTGTGTATGTGGCGTCTTCAAGCCGACGTGCGGCCTTCGCGCGCCCGCCGGATGCAAGCGCAGCCTGAGCGATTCGCACCGTTCGACCAGCTCCCGCAGGAGCGAGGAACGCGCCACGATCACGGTGCCCGCCTCCGTCCTCGCTCGTTCGGGTCATCTCCGTCATCCATGCGGTCACAGCCGTCGGCGTCCCCCGCACCCCGAGAACCACGGTTTGCGCCGGGTCAGCCGCCTGGCCATCTCCTGGTGGGTGCCTGTGCTCAGCAGGTAACGCCGCTCAGTGCGTCCGCCAGTAGGTGAGGCAGCTGGGTAGGTAGAACGTGCGGGAGTTCGGTCGGCCGCTGTCGGCGGCGGGTCCTACCGCGTGTGCACCTCGTTGGTGGCCTGGATCTGCCTCCACGATCGCGGCTCCGTCGGGCGGAGGCCGGCGGACCCGAGAGCCGGGGCGTCGGGCTCTAGCTTGGTGGTGAAAAGTCAGGTGAGCGGCAGCGCGCCGAGCGGCTTGCCCGAGATCCGCAGGGGTCGAAACCGGCCGATCGCGGGAGTGGCGAGGTAGCTGGCCCGGGGCGGCGGTACTGCACCGCTGCACGATCGAGGGCGACGTGCTGGTCGGGATGGGCGCCGGTTCGCTGATAGCGGCCGGCGCGGTGGTGCCGCAGGGCATGCAGATCCCGCCCGGTTCGCTGGTGGCAAGTCCCGGCCAAGGTCAGGCGCGAGCTGACGGAGGCGGGAGCGCCTGGGCGTCAAGGCCAACGGCGAGGGCTGCCTGCTGCTCGCCAGGCGCACTCGGAGCTGTTCGCGGAGGGCGGCGAAGCGGATCTCGACCGAGCGGGCTCTTCGCGGGTCAGTGCCAGTAGGAGGGCGAAGACGATCCGGAGCCGTTCCAGGAGATGACCAGGAGAATGACGATGATCGCCAACGGGACGGCGACGAGCAGGGCGCACCCGATGGCACCGGGCAGGTTCTTCCTGCGGAGGCGCTGATCGAGCAGCTTGGCCTCGGGGGTGTCGTTC
Organism: Streptomyces sp. NPDC006309; assembly: GCF_040613095.1. NCBI lineage: Bacteria > Bacillati > Actinomycetota > Actinomycetes > Kitasatosporales > Streptomycetaceae > Streptomyces > Streptomyces sp. NPDC006309. The sequence goes on from NZ_JBEXRO010000023.1 coordinate 78,411, forward strand.
CGCCAGTGCGGCTGGATCTCCGCGGTGCCGTCGGCGATCGCCCCGGCCACCCGGGCGACGTCCGCGGGGTGGTACGTGCGCCACCTGCTCTCACCCCAAGGGGAGTGCGAGAACCGGAGGTTGTTGCGGACTCCGTTGGCGTTCGCGGTGGTGTACAGGCAGGTCGCCCGGATGGTCGGCCAGGCTCGGGCCAGCTGCCTCTCGGCCAACCAGGCGACGTACTCCGGTTCGGCTGCTGCCACGGGCGCACCTACTCTCGGCTCGCAAGCAGTCTCTCCCCGCCCCGGCCGGATAGGCAACACCCTCCTCTCGTACCCGACTTGGCTCCTCGTGGCGCCACTATTGACTGAATACCTAAGAGTGGCCGCCAGCGGGTCATCGGATGCGGGAGAGGTTGACGGCGAGTTCGGCCCGGTCGACGGGGCTCCTGCCGGCGCACTCGCCGCCGGAGGAAGCCTTGGCGATGCAGCCGTCGGCGGTCAGATGGTGGACTCAGAGGCCGCGAGCTACTCGGGCTCCTGTTCCAGCCGGTAGCCGTGGCCCCGCAGGGTGGTGATCTGCGGCAGGCGTGCCGGGCGCGGGGACGACTTCGCCGCTGCGGCCAGGCGGCGGCGCAGGCCGGCCATGGTGACGTCCAGGGTCTTGGTGGGGCCGAACCAGTTCTCGTCCCAGACCTCCGCCATCAGCGTCTCGCGGGAGACGGCCTGGCCGGCGTGCCGGGCGAGCAGGGTGAGCAGTTCGAACTCCTTGGGGCGCAGGGGGACGTCGGTGCCGTGGAGGGTGCAGCGTCGGCCGGTCTCGTCAAGGACGAGGTCGCCGAGCGTGACCGGTGCCGGTGGCGGGGAGGCGAGGGTCCGGCGGCGCAGGTGCGCGCGGAGCCGGGCGAGGAGGACGGTCAGGCTGAAGGGTTTGACGAGGTAGTCGTCGGCGCCGGCGTCCAGGCCGGCGATGACGTCGATGTCGTCGGTGCGGGCGGTGAGGATGATGATCAGCAGGTCGGGGAAGCGGGCGCGCAGAATGCGGGCGACGTCCAGGCCGTCCATGTCGGGCAGGCCGAGGTCCAGGAGCAGCACGTCGTACGGCGCCTGGCCGGCCTCGGTGAGTGCTCCCGCGCCCGTGCGGCTCCAGGTGGGCGCGTAGCCGCTGCTGCGCAGACCGGTAATCAGGTGGCGGCCGATGGTGTCGTCGTCCTCGACGACGAGGACGACAAAACGGCCCCGGTCCGGTGCTGCCGTTGTGCGCATGGTCGGCAGCGTACGGGTCTCGGGGCCGCTCGGTGGGTTCACAGGTCGCGCAGTTCCTCGACGGCGGGACGCCGGGCCCGTCGCACGCCGTTGAGGGCGGCGGCGAGCACGGCGGCCACGGCGGCGGCCGCGGTGAGCGTCAGGTAGCCGCCTGGCACCGCGAGGGCGGCCGGGGGCGGGTCGAAGACGCCGGTGAGGACCTTGACGAGCATCTCGGACAGCGCCCAGCCGATGAGCGCGCCGCCTGCCAGGCCGCCGGCCGTCAGCACGATCGCCTCCGTGAGGACCATGCCGCGCAGGTGGCGGCGGGTGGCGCCGAGCACAGTGGTGATGGCGAAGGTGCGGCGGCGTTCGGCGAGTCCGAGGGCGAGGACCAGGCCGCCGGCCCCGGCGGCGAGCAGCACTGCGAAGGCGAGCTCGATCCGGGTCAGGCCGGCCAGGTCGACCGAGGTCAGGCTGGTGCCGACGGTGCCCCGGGTCTGCGTGAGGTCGGTGACGGCGGCACTGGTGCCCAGTTGCCCGCGCAGCTGCGCGGCCACGGCCTTCTGGTTGCTGCCGCCGGTGTCGATGAGGAAGGCGCCGACCGCGGCGCTTCCGGTCGACTTGGCGATGTAGGAGGCGTTGGCGACGAAGAAGCTGTCCTTGGGCGCGGTCGGAAACTCCTTGACGATCCCGGCGTAATGGAACGGCACTGTCCGCAGCGCTTTCGTCGTGGCGTCCTGGACGCGCAGGTTGAGCGTGTCGCCGGGGGAGAGCTGGAAGTCCTTCACGGTCTCGGAGCTGACCAAGAGGTTGTCGGGACGTTGGGCGAGCTTCTGCATGAGCTGCCGGGCGGTGCCTCCCGAGAAGTACGTGTCTTGGAGCGAGGTCGCTGAGGCGATGGTGTCCGGGCGGACACCGTAGAGATCCTGGAGGTCGGAGCCGACGTAGGCGAACCGGTGCTGGAGCGGCTCGACATGGCGGACACCGGAGACCTTCAGGGCACCGGCCGCGCTCGGGGCAGCCTGCGCCCCGGGAGGCTCGGTGACCGTGACGTCGGCGCCGTTCGTCAGTCGCGCGTCCACCTCTGCCTGCTGCTGGTAGGTGGAGTTGAAGACCGACGTGGACACGGCGAACGAGACCGCGAGCGCGAGCAGGACCATCGAACGCGCCAGGGGGCGGCGGCGCCGGGCGAGGACGGCCGCCGTCGTCCCTGCGAGTGTCGCCGTCAGGGGACGCGCGAGCCGGGCCAGGACGGAGCGGCCGTGCGCGAGCGCCAGGAGCGTGAGTCGCCACAGCAGCAGGGCGGCTCCGATCCACAGCAGCGCGGGGCCCAGGAACGCCCAGTACGACACGGAGAGGGTGGGCACGCCTTCGGGGGCGAGGACGAGGGCGTACTGGTTGCCGGAGGAGGCGCGGAAGATCAGCCACGAGCCGATCAGCAGCATGACGTCCAGGCCGATCCGCATCCACCAGGGCGAGGCGGTGCGGCGCGCGGTCCTGCGGGTGTCGGCGACCGTCACGGTGCGCAGGTCGCGCACGGCGGGGGCGAGTACCGCGCCCGCGGCGACCATGGCTCCGAGGATGAAGGCGATGACGTACCACAGGGCCCAGGTACCGGCGCTCGCGCCGAAGGATGCCGTGCCGAAGGCGAGCCTGCCGGTCAGGGCCGCGATGCCGAGGCCGACGAGTCCGCCGGTGACGCCGACGAGCGCTGCCTCCAGACCCGCCAGGGCCACGATCCGCCGGGGCGCGAGGCCGCGCAGGCGCAGCAACGCCTGCTCCTGGCGGCGCCGTTCACCGCCGGCACCGGCGACCGCGGCGGTCAGCGCGGCGGCGAGAAGGGCGCCGGGCACACCGAGGAAGAGGAAGAGGATCTGCGCGTACAGGGCGTCCTGGCGGGCGGAGTCGAGGGCGGCGCCCAGGTTGTCGCCGACGAGCACCGAGCCGGCGCCTTTGGCTTCCAGGTTGTGGGCGGCGCCGGTCACCTGGGTGAACGCGGCGGCCGGGTCGTGGGGCAGGGCCGGGGCGCGGGCGACGTGGATCTGCGTGGTGACGGAGGTGGCGCCGCGGGTCAGGGAGGCGAACCGGGCGGCGGGCAGGAGCAGCACGTTGTCGGGCGGAGCGGTGGGCTGGGACTGGGTGGGCGCGCCGACCTTCTGGAACAGTGAGTCGGCCTGGGGGAGGTCGACCACGCCGTCCACGCGGACCTGGCGTACGCCCGTCGTTCCGGGCAGCCGGACGACGACGGTGGAACCGGGGGCCGCGTGTAGGTTCGAGGCGGTCTGCTGGGCCAGGAGCACGCCGTCGGGGCTGCCGGTGAGGGGGCGGATCTCGCCGGGGAAGAGGGAGCGGTAGTTGTCGGGGAGGCCGAGGACCAGGCCGGGGCCGGTGGTCTGGGTGCTGCCCTGCGCGGTCGCCGTGAAGCCGCTGGTGTGCGCGAAGCCGACCGGGACGGCCGAGCGTACGCCGGGCGTCTTGCGCACCAGTGACAGTGCCGCGTTCGGGTCGGCGCCGGACTGCACCTCGACCTGCCAGTCCACGGCGACCGAGCGCACGGCACGCTGCGTCATGGTCGCCTTGGAGGCGGTCAGGAAGGAGCCGAGCGCGGCGACGAGCGCGACGGCGAGCGCGATGCCGGTCATGGCGGCGATGAGCCGGCCGGTGCGGTGGCGGGCGAGTCCGCTCGCCCATGAGCTGATCATGAGAGGTCTCCCGGACTGTGGGCGGTGTCCGCGTCCACGCCGTCGGTAACCCCGTGGTCGGCGTCGACAGGGCCCGTGGACGTCAGCCGTCCGTCGCGCATGGCGCGCCGGACGGTGAGGCGGGCGGCGATGGCCGGGTCGTGGGTGGTGACGACGAGGGCCGCGCCGATCTCGTCGGCAGCGGTCAGCAGCGCGTCCAGGACCCGCCCGCCGGTGGTGTGGTCGAGGCGGCCGGTGGGCTCGTCGGCCAGGATCACCTGCGGGGCCTGCGCCAGCACCCGGGCGCAGGCGACGCGTTGGGCCTGTCCACCGGAGATCTCCTCCGGCAGCCGGTCGGCCAGGTCCGCCGCGTCCACGAGGGCGAGCGCGCCCAGGGCCGCCTCGCGCGCCCGGTCCTCGGGCGTCCCGCTGAGCACCAGTGGCAGTGCGGTGTTCTCGACGACGTCGAGCGCCGGGATGAGGCTGTCGCCCTGGAAGACCAGCCCGATGTCCTGCAGCCCACTCAGGCCGGGCCAGGTCACGGTGCCGCTGGTGGGCTGTTCCAGACCCGCGAGCAGGTGCAGCAGCGAGGACTTGCCCGACCCGGAGGGGCCGACGATCGCGAGCCGGGCCCCGGCCTGGATCCTCAGCCCGGCGCCGTGCACGGCGACGACCGCGTTCGGGCCACGGCCGAAGGTGAGGGCGGCGTCCTGGCAGTCGATCAGCACGTCAGCCGGAGACATGGCGCACCTCCGCGAGGTCCGGGCCGCAGACCCCCGCGCCCCTGCCGGTGGCCTCCGTCGCCCGCCCGTCGTTGAGGGTGATCACCCGGTCGGCTATCCGTACCGCCTCCGCGCTGTGCGTGACGATCAGGACCGCACAGCCGTCTTCGGCGCGGTCGCGCAACATCTGCAGGACCAGCCGCTCGGTGCCGCCGTCGAGTTCGCCGGTCGGCTCGTCCGCGAGCAGCACGGCGGGCGAGTTGGCCAGTGCCACGGCGAGCCCGGCGCGGGCCGTCTCGCCGCCGGACAGCTGCCTCGGCAGCGCGTGCCGGCGTCCCGCCAGCCCCACCTGGTCCAGCAGCGCCTCCGCGGAGGCTGCGGGCCGGCCGCGAACGGCGCCCTGAGCGAGGCGCACGTTGTCGCGCACGCTCAGATGGGGCAGCAGGTTGCGGGTCTGCAGCAGGACGCCGATGTGCCGGGCCCGCAGCCGGGCCCGCTCGGTCTCGGGCCGGTGGCTGATGCGCACCCCGTCCACGTGCACGTCGCCGCCGGAGGGCTCGTCGAGGCCGGCAAGGCAGGCCAGGAGCGTGGACTTGCCGGCCCCGGACGGACCGACCACGGCGACGGTCTCGCCGCGCGCCACTTTCAGTGACACCCCGCGCAGCGCGAGTGTCTCCTCCTCGCCGGCCCGGAAGAAACGGTAGAGCTCGCGGGCGGTGAGAGCGTCGTCGTACGACCGTTCGGTCATGCCGCTCACCGCCACGCGAAGGAGTTACTGACGAGGCGCCACGGGTCCACGTTGTCGGCGTTCACCGGACCGGACAGCGTGAGATCCACCTCATGGCCCTGCCGGTAGAAGGCGTACCGCTCGAACGCGTCCCGCACGACCTTGCCGGTCACCGGGTCAGGGGCGGAGTCGCCCCGGTAGGTCAGGAGCACGACGGTGCCAGCCTTCCGCTTGACGTTGGTCACCTTCGGGTTGGCGAACTTCGTCACCTGGGAGCGCAGTCGGGGGACGACCGTGTTGTTGACCGAACCCGCGGTGGGCGCTGCCGAGGTGGACACGGTGGAGACCTGGACGCGGTTGAGCTTGTCCGCGAACACCGTGGTGGTGCCCTTCGCCGTACGGGCCCAGCCTTCGGGCACCTTCACCGTGAAGCCGGTGAAGCCACTGGAGGGCTGGAAGGCCACATATGCCTGGTTGTCTGGGATGTCGCCGGGCGGATTGGACTCCGTGGGCGCCCCGCCGGCGGGTGTGGAACCGCTCGTGTGCGTCGTCGACGACGAGCCCGAGCCGGAGTGCGATGCGGCGCCGGAACACCCGGCGGTCACCGCCGCGGCGAGCACCAGCCCGACTCCGACGACGACGGACTTGCGTACATGTGTCATGGCCACTGCCCTCCACGGACTGCCTGGGACCCGACGGTCACCCTCGACGCTAGGAGGGAGCCGGTTAACGGCCGGCGCGCCGACGGTTAGACGACGGCAAAAGGGTGTGCCGGGTCCGCTACGGTCTGGCGGGCGGCCCGCATGATGAGGGCATGAGACAGCGTGTGGTGCGGGTGGCCCTGACTGCCGTGCTGGTCGCCCTCGGCCTCCTCGCCGTGCCCCTGGCCCTGGCGATCAGGTCCTCCCTGTACGCGGGCCAGCGGGACGCGCTGGAGCGGGCGGCGCTGGCCGCCGCCGTCCGGGTGAACCCGGACTACACCAGGGGCGACCCGGCGGAGCTGCCGGCGGTCGCGTCCGGGCAGCGCCTGGGCCTGTACGATCTGCGGCTGCGGCTGCACACCGGAACCGGGCCCCGCACCGGTGACGACGCGGTCGGCCGGGCCCTGGCCGGCAAGGTGACCAGGGACTCGTCAGGCGGCGAGCTGGTCGCCGCCGTGCCCGTCTCGCACGCCGAGCAGGTCATCGGCGTCGTCCGCGCCTCCTCGCCCGTCGCGGATGTGAGAGGCCGTGTGCTCGCCGGCTGGGCGGTCCTGGCCGGCGTGGCCGCGGTCGCGCTCACCGTCGCCGTCCTCGTCGCCCGCCGGCAGGCGCGGGCGCTGGCCGCACCGCTGGAGGACCTCTCGCGCCACTGCCGCGCGGTGGCCGCGGGCGATCTGACCGCGCGGGCCGCGCCCAGCACCATCGCCGAGATCGACCAGGTCTCCCGCACCCACAATGACATGCTGCACAGCCTGACCGAACTCCTGCGCCACGCGCGGGACTTCACCGCCAACGCCTCCCACCAGCTGCGCACCCCGCTCACCGGGCTCCAGCTCACTCTGGAGGCTGGACTGGCCCAGGACGACCTTCGGCCGGCGCTTGAGGAGGCCCTGGAAGCCACGCGCCGGCTGCACGAGACGGTGGAGGAGGTGCTCCGGCTGTCGCACCCGGCCGGTCTGCCCCGGCCCGTCGCGCCGGACCGGCCGGTGCGGGAGCTGTTCGTACACGCCGAGGGACGGTGGCACGGACTGCTCGCCCGCGACGGCAGACGGCTGGAGGTCGCCGTCCAGGACGTGCCGGACGACGTACGCGTCCCGGGCGGGCCGGTCACCGAGATCCTCGATGTCCTGCTGGACAACGCCCGCGTCCATGGACGCGGCACCGTGCGCGTCACCGTCCGGGACCTCGACGACGCCCTCGCCTTCGACATCACCGACGAGGGCACCGTGAACGGCGACAGCGTACGGCTGTTCGAGCGCGGCCACTCCAGTGCCGGGCCCGGCGCCGGCATCGGCCTCGCCCTCGCCCGCGACCTCGCCGTCTCCCTCGGTGGGCGCCTCTTCCTGGCACGCGCCGCGCCCACCAGGTTCACGCTGCTGGTGCCCGTACGCCGGGAGGGAACCAACCCTCAGGACGGCACCGGGCAGGGCGGGCGCTGAGAGCGGGCCGCCCTGACGATCCGGCTCGCGGCCGTCTTCTGGATCAGCCCGTACGCCAGGACCGGCAGCAGCAGATGCGGCTTGTCGGGCAGAGCCGTGCTGATCAGCACCGCACTGGCGCTGCTGTTGTTCATCCCGCACGCCAGCGTGAGGGACGAGGCGGCGGGCGCGTCCAGACGCAGGAGGCGTGCCGCCGTCCGGCCCACCGTGAAGGACAGCGCGCACACAAGGCTCGCTACCATCAGGGCCGCGGCCAGCAGCTGCGGACGTGGGTGGGTCACGAAGGAGCCCAGGGCGCCGCTGGCGTTGGTGTACGTCAGGGCCAGCGAGCCCGCCATGGCCACCGGCACGATGACGCGTTGCGCCCGGTTCAGTAGTCGCTCGGACAGCAGGAGCCGGGCCGCGATGCCCGCCGAGCACGGCAACACCACACCGGTGAGCGCGAAACCGCCGTTCAGGGTGGGCCCGGCTGCGCCCAGAACGTCCGCGTAGCCGGTGTTGAGCAGCGGCGTCAGCAGACCCACGACGGCCGGGATGGTGAGCGGGCTGATCAGGGTGGAGGCGATCACGAGGCCGACCATGGTCGGCTGGTCGCCGTGGCCCTTGCCGGTCCATACCGTCGCCCCGGCCGCCACCGGCATCGCCACGATCAGGATCATCGCGGTGACCAGCCCACTGCCGCCGTCCGAATCGGGCGAGTGCTGCAGCAGAAACGCCACCGCCGGGATGATCAGCAGCGGCGCCGCGATGTGCAGCGTCAGTCCCGCGAGCAGAGCTCGCGGGCGCCGCAGCAGCTGTCCCAGCGCGTTGACGGGGACCTGGAGCCCGGCTGAGAACAGCAGCAGGCTGAGCAGCAGTGAGGCGGTGTGCAGGGTCAGGCCGGTGTGGGGCGATGTGTGCGGGTGACGTAACCAGAGGCCCGGCCCGGGCACCAGCAGCGCGGCGAGGTAGGAGACGACGACGGCCCGTCCGAGGCGTCGCCGCAGCCAGTCCGTCGCACGCTCGGCAGCAGCGGCGGAACGGGCAACGGCCGGGGTGGTCATGATGGCGTTCTTCCGTTTCGAGGGGCTGGGCCGGGCCGAAGCGCCGGTATGACGGTGATGGCCGTGTTCAGGGCCCTGTGCGCCGTGTGAGTGTGCATGGCAGCATGATCCCCGTACGCGACGAGCGGGGCGAGTTGTGCCGCGACGCGGTCAGGACGCGTTCATGTTCCCGTGTGCATGCTCGTGGCGCGTCGCCATCGCTACCACGCTCGCCGCCATCACCGGGCTGGCGGAGTGGACACGGTGCCGAGTCGACAGCAGCCCTGGTGGCGCGATCGGGACGGTCCGTGAACGTCGGCCCCGCACCGATCTCCCGGTGGACGACCTCCTCCAAGGCAAGCCGCTGGATGGCCATCCGCCTCGACCTGGCTGACGCGCGACTCTTGACGCGTGGCCCCACCATGGAGGCGAGCACCGCCGGGCGGCGAAAGCAGGCAAGGTAAGGACCGAATATGTGGAGTCCCGCCCAGGTGACCTGCAGCCTTACGCAAAGTTTGTACTCCTCTGCACGCTTCCGGCCACTTCCGAGTCGCCGCGCGGACGATCCTGGGCAAACCTGGAGGGGCGACATCGACCTTGTGGGGCGTGCACGCCGCAGGGGGCCAAATCCGTCGCCCAACGGGGCGACCACCACGGGCCCGTGGCGGCGGTCCGAGTGGTCCACGCCCGTACGAACCCGGCCGTCCGGGATCGCCCAGCCGTCCGCTTGCACCCACAAGCGCATGGGCTCCACCGGTGAGGCCCTGCGGTCGGAAAAAAGGGGGTGCCGTGAGGAACCAGCTGTTCGTGCACCCGGCGGGCGCCGATGGGGCATGTCACTTGTGCCTGCCGGTGGATGAGCCCCGGTCCAGCGGCGTCGACTGTACCGATCGGTGCCCGACCACCACGGCCTCGGGACGGTGCCCCCACGGCCGCCCTCCTGGCACGCCAAGACTGAACTCGGTCCGGCTTCCGGCCGTGTCGGACCCATGACCAGAGCCGAGCCGTTCCGCGCCGCCGGGGTGCTGGCGCTGACCGGCTGGCCGTTCCTGGGTCTGCTGTGCGCGATCTCGGTCGCGTTGATCACCGCGACGATGATGATGTGGAACCGCTGGCCGACGGGCTGGGCGCTGGTGCTGCGGCTGGGGTGCTTGTTGCTCCTGATGGTGGCGGGGACTGTCCTGGCGGCGGATGTCGTCAACCGCGAGTTGGGTTTCTACGCCTCGTTCGACGACCTTCTCGGCCGGCTGCCGCCCGTCACGGTGAAGTCCTGCTCCGCCGGTGCCGACGGGCCGCCCGCCGCGTCGGCGCACGGACGGGTCGAGCACGTTCGGCTGGCCGGTTCCGTCTCCGGTATCTCGCGCGACGCCTTGGTCTACCTTCCGGCCGTATATGTGTCCCCGGCTGCTGCCCGCAGCCGCTTCCCGGTGATCGAGCTGTTCCACGGTTACCCGGGCGGGCCCGACGCCTGGCAGCACCACCTGGACCTGACCGCCTTGCTGGACCGGGAGATCGCCGCGCGCTGCATACCGCCGGTGATCGTGGTCGTCCCGACGGACAGCGACCCCGGGCACGACGGCGAGTGCGTGGACGCGGTGCTCGGCCGACGCAACGAGACGTATCTGGCGGTGGACGTACCGGCGCAGCTGGCGGCCCGCTACCGGGTCTCGGACGTGCCCCGGAGCTGGGCGGTCCTGGGGTACTCCACCGGCGGGTTCTGCGCCGTCAACGTCGCCTTCCACCACCCGTCACGGTACGTGGCCGCCGCTGCTCTGTCCGGATACTTCACCCCGGTCACCGACGCCTCCACCGGGGACCTGTACCGGGGCAGGCGCGGCGTGCGGCAGTGGAACACCCCGCAGTGGCAGGCCGCCCACCGGCACATCGACGTGCCTCTGTACGTCGTGGCGGGACGGGCCGATCCCGGGGCACAGCGCGCCATCGAGCATCTCAAGGCCGCTGCCCGGGGCCGCGTTGCCCTCACCACAGGTGAGTCCCCGGCAGGCGGACACAACTTCAGCGTGTGGTCCAAGGCATGCCCGGCCGCGTTCGACTGGCTCGGCGACCACCTCCCGGTGCCCGTGCCCTCCCTCCCACCCCGACCGCATGACTCGGGTGGGTGAGCCATGGGAACCACAACAAGAACGCACATCCCCCTCCGGACCCACGCCTTCCGGCTCGGCGCCGTCCTCGGCATGATGGGCGCGCTCGCCTACAGCTCGTTCGTGCTGGAAGCCTTCCTCCACACGGGCCTCAGCCCGCTGCATTCCTACGTCAGCGAACTGTCCGTGACCGACAGGCCGTACGCGTTCCTCTTCCGCGCGGGCGACATCACCGCAGGCTGCGGCCTCCTGGCCTTGGCCATGGCCCTCGCCCGGCAGCTACCCGCCACTCGCCGGCGAACGAGTGGATGCGTGGCTCTGGCCGTCACCGCGGCGGCCTCGATCGGTGACGGTGTGTGGCCCATGCCCTGCGCCCCGTCCCTCGACCCGGTCTGCCGCGCCACCGACAGCGCCGACCTGGACCAGCAGATCGGCCAGATCCACACCCTGTCGAGTCTGGCGGAATTCACCGGCGCGATACTCGCCATGGTCCTGCTGAGCAAGGTCCTTCGGTGCACCGGCCACCGCCGCTCCGCCTGGTGGAGTCTCACCGCAGGCGTCGCCACCGCCGCACTCGGAGCCCTGGAGATCGCCATGGCGCTCACGGGGATACGCTGGATAGGCCTGCCCGAACGCGCACAGGTCCTGCTGGTCTCAGCCTGGTGCGCCGCTATGGCACGCTTGCTCATACGCATGCCCCCGCTCTCGGCGCCTCGGCATGATCCGACGGCTATCCCCCAGCGCACGTCCCTCACCCGATTCCGCCGCATCAAGCCCGGCCGATCGTGGAAGCGACATGCGTTCGTCAGATGCTCAGCGGGACTGCCGAGCTCCTGCAACGGATGATCCGGTCGCCGGGCCCCGTCTTTGCTGTCCGGCCGGAACGCTGCCGGACGTTCTACGCGATGAAGGGGAACAGTGCCGCACCGGTCTGCACGATCTCCGCCGACGTCACCCTCCTCGGGCAACCCGCGACGTACTCCTGTTGGTCAACCGCAGCATCCCATCACAGCCAAGTTCCAAGGGGACCACCCACCGCCGTCGGCGCCGGCCTCCACGCAGCACTGCCATCCCTGTCTCCCTGCCGGAGACCCACTCCCGGAACCTGCCACGACCCAAGCCCGAGCCGTGCGACCAGAACGTCGGCGTCGGGCGCGAGCCGTGCACGCCCAAGGACGTACTGGCACCTGATGTCCCAGCATGCGAAGCCCGCCCCGGGCGGTGTGCTGCTGGCCGTGCTGCTCGCCGCCGCGGTGTTCGTCGTGGCCCGATTCAAGCTGACGCCGCCTTTCTCTGAGGCCAGAGTCTCGGGCTCCGCGCAGACCGTCTCGACCAAGCCCCACCACCTGATGAGCAGTCAGGCAAGCAGGGCGTCGTCCAAGCCGATCGGGTACTCGTGACCTGCGTCTTCGCCGTGATTGCTGCTACCACCACAGTCCGGGACACGACCCCAAGCAGTCTGCTTGCTGCGCAGCTTCACGCTTGCCGCTCAGCCCGGCGGGCGGGTCAGCGCCGTTTCGGACGGGCGCTTGTGTGCTCAGCCTTCCCATGCCTCTGGCCCGCCTTCATGCCACTCGATCAGACCCGACTCGGCGACATCCGGCCCGTCCAGCCGGTCAGGCCGGCGAACGCTGTGAGGTCGTGAAGGCTGGTAGGCGGTGCCGAGAATTTGGTCGTTGATGCGCACCCCGGGGCCACCGGTCTCGGACGGCGGGTAGACGATCACGCGGGGTTCGGACCTGGCACCAGCCTCCCCGTGGGAGAGCCCCGCATCACGGGCACAGCTACGGAGTTCACAGGCTAGAACTCGGTAAGAAGCGAGGGTTTGGTCCTGCCCCCTCGCACGCCTCCTACCAGTGCTTTTGCATAACCCTTCGCTGGTTCTGGAACGTTTCACACCTACTCCGGGAGGCCGAGTGGGATGGGATCGGGGAGCCTGGCCTTGAAGACGATCGTCCCGAAGGACATGCGTGTGGCGGGGGAACATCCCTCAACCCGACGGGAGCCGCAATGAACAGTAGTTTCCGCAGCCGGGGCATCCGGGCCGTAGCCGCCGGGGTCCTGTCGGCAGGGTTGCTCGCGGGTGGAGCGGCCGGCGCCGTCGCCGCGGGCTCAGCGCCCACTCCGATGCCGACCACCAAGGCCGCCTCGATCACCGTCACGGCCAAGCCGACGACCGTGACGGCCGGACACAAGGTCGTCTTCACCGGACGTACCACCGGCATCAAAACTGGTGCTTCGGTCATGCTGCAGCGGGAGAAGAAGGGCACGTGGACCACGCTGCACGTCAGCACCCAGGTCAAGAAGGGCGGCATTTACGCCCTCAGCACGCGCCCGAGCGGCAAGGACACGCAGCACTACCGCGTGTCGTCCGGTTCCGCTCATTCCCGCACAGTGACCGTCACCGTTCGGTGAGGACCTGAACTCCACGGCAGGACAGGGCCGCCAGCGAATACCGGCCGCTGCCGGCCCACACAACCCGGGGACCGCCAGCGGCCGTCGGGTGGTGTGGGCCGGTCGGCGGACGGTTGGCTGCCTGCTTCTCCTGGCATGCCCGATGTCAACGGACCGCGTAAAGGGCTGAGTGAGGTAGAGGCCGGCCACAGCCCATCGTTGAGGGACGCCGACGGGCCATCGGGCAGGTCGGCGTCGACAGTGGTTACCTGGCCTGACCCGGCCACCGCCCACCGGGAGCCCGCGGAATCCCGTCAAGGCACCAGGTGCGGGCTGACCAGGCGGACCACGAGGACTGTCCAACGCACGGGTGACGCGCCGGCCCCCAGTCGCCAACTGGCGGACGATCTTTCGCGGCTCGGACCACTCTGCCCAGACGGCCACGCGGTCGCTGTTGCAGCACACCTCGTCCTCAGGCATCGAAAGCAGTTCTGCCTCCTTCGGCCGCTGCTGGTGATCGGGGCACCGCGGGCCTGCCATAACCGCAGCCATACAGCCACGGCACTCCTGCTTCTCACCGTGTGCGGTGTTCCTGCGTCGGTGGCTGTGTGCCTGGGCTGGCCCCGGGAGTCCGTCGACGCTCGCTCACCCGGGCGGTTGTCCTTCCTTCACGGGTCACCCCGGCATCGCGCACGCAGATTCAACGTGTTGAGGGGCTTACAGTCGCGCTGGCGGGGCATATGCCGAAGTGAGCCGTTGGCTCGGTGAGGTTGGAGGGACATCATGATCGCTCTCGGCGTCCTGCTTCTCATCCTTGGCTTCCTCTTCCACATCGGAATCCTGTGGACGGTCGGGGTCATCGTTCTGGTCATCGGTGCCATCCTGTGGGTCCTGGGATCGGTGGGGCACGCCGTCGGGGGCCGACGCCACTACTGGTGACCGCGGGGAGGACCGCTCCAACGACCCGCGCCGCGGCCCCCTCGTCGGCCCTGCGCTGCCCGCCCGCCGGCCAGTGGCGGCAGCAGGGGACTGACGGCCGCGGTGAGCCGCCACTGGAGGTTGCCGCCAAAGGCGACCAGGCAGTCCTTGCCGACCGGCCGCAGATGCCGTTCGGCCACCAGACACGGACTCGGCGGCAGCGGCTTGAGAGTCGCTTGGTCGCGGGCCGCCCACTCGCCGATGACTTCCCGGTGCGTCTTGTGAATCCGGGCCCGCCGCTGAGGCACCCAGGCTGTGAAGGCGGCGTCCTTCTCTGCGACGGAGGAGAAGGCCCGTCCAGACAGACAGGACGTGATCGCGGACGATCAGGACCTGCCGTCCGACCCGGCCCTTGCCCGTGGGCCGGAGGCGGCCAACACGTCGATGTCGAAGTCGTAGTGGCCGGCGAAGCCGACCGCCTCCGGATGCAGCGGGACCGCCTCGCCGGGGCAACGTGCCGACGCACGACGGTCTTAGTGCGGTCGTGGACGACCGTCATCGGCACCCCCTTTGATGTGCGTAAACGCCCGCCGGTGGCAGTCGAAGAAGGTCCGCAGGTCCTGGCTGGTGATGAAGCAACAGAACGGATCGCGGCAGTACGACAGCGTCATGTGGCAGGAGTAGACCTTGGGGGCGCCCATGTGGGGGACGTCCAGATGTACGCCGGCACCTGGAAGCGAAAGTCCGCGCCCGGAGCGGTCCTCAGTCCCCTCTCAGGAGCCCCGTGACAGGCTCGGACTCTGCCCAGCAGGGGTGACCGCTCCGATGACGAGGACCGCCACCATGACCAACACTCGACCCAGGCGCGAATCGATGCCCGGCACGGTAACTGCGGAGGTCGGGGCCGGCAGCACCACCGCAACGGCCAGCCCTCTGCTGCGCCCCGGGCACCATTGCCTCCAGCATGCTCACCGCACCCATCTCCGGATACATCGATATCCGCGCGGACTTCCTGCGGGCGACCTCAGCACGGACCGGTGCGCGTTCCCAGCCCCGGTATCAGCCGCCCCGACGACCGTCTCATCGGAACAGAGCGGCCATGTCCATGCAACAGCATGATCGTTGTGAGCACGCTCTGCTCGCAGCACGAGGCCGGTGTACGAGCCCGCCGGCACTTCGCCGCCAGCTTGCTGCACTGCTGGGACTATCCGACGAACGTGCGATGCGTTCGACAGTCAAGAAGACAACAGCCCAGGCACCGTGGCCGGTCCTCACGTCGTCGCCCTTGGAGTGACGACCGACCGTGATACTCATCTTCGCCGGAGAGCTGGCCTGCGTCGGTCGGTACGAGCTCAGGTCGCGAGCAGTCCGCGACCGAGCCAGTCCTTGCTGTCCCGTACCCCGGGCAGGACGAAGAAGTAGCCGCCGCCGGTGGGCGAGACATAGTCGATGAGGGGCTCGTCGATCAGTCGGGTTTGAACGGCTTCGAACTGCCGCCTGACGTCCTGCTGGTAGCAGCAGAACACCAGGCCCATGTCGAGGTTTCCGACGTTGTCCATGCCGCGGTCGTAGTTGTAGCCGCGGCGCAGGATGCGGGAGTTGTCGGTGGCGGCGGTGCGGGGATTCGCCATCCGGATGTGCGAGTCCAGCGGGATCGCCGTGCCGTGCGGGTCCTTGGCGTAGTTCGGGGTGTCGGTCTCCCTGGCGCCGTCGAGCGGAGCGCCGGTGTCCTTTCGGCGGCCGAACATCTTCTCCTGCTCGGCGAGCGAGACCCGGTCCCAGAACTCCACCAGCATGCGGATGATGCGGATCACCTGGTAGCTGCCGCCGCTGGCCCAGGCGGGCTCGCCGGCGCCGTCGCCGACCCAGATGAGGCGGTTGGTCTCGCGGGCGGAGGTGACGTCGGGGTTGGCGATGCCGTCCTTGAAGCCGAGCAGGTTGCGTTGGGCGCCGGTGGGGCGGGGCGCGTTCTGGAAGCCGTCGATGCGCCACTTGATCTGCATGGCGCCGCGGGTGTGCCTGGCGATGTCGCGCAGGGCGTGCAGGACGGTGTCCCGGCTGCCCCCGCAGATCTGCAGGGACAGGTCACCGTGGCACTCGGCGGGGTCGAGGCTGTCGTTGGGGAAGATCCGCATAGCCGTCAGGCGGCGGGGCCTGGCCTTGGCGAGGCCGTAGCGGTCGTCGAAGAGGGAGGCGCCGACGCCGAGGGTGACGGTGAGGCCGTCGGCAGGGACAGCCGGGCCGAGGATGCCGTTGTCGGACGGCGGCGCGCCGACGCCGAGGTCGGTCGGGGTGCCGCCGGAGGTGAGGAAGCGGGCCCGGCTGGTGATCGTTCTCAACAGCTCGGTCAGTTCCCTGCGGTCGTCCGCGATGACGTTGAACGAGACGAAGGCGGCGGCTGCGGGGGCCGGGGTGAGGATGCCGGCCTGATGGGTGCCGTGGAAGGGGACCCTCGCTGCGTTCTCCGTCCGTGGCGCGGCCTGTGCGGTGCCGCCTGTACGCTCTGCGAGCGTGAGGCCGCCGCCGGCCAGGACCGCTCCGGCGGCCCCGGCGCCGAGAGCCGTCCTCACGAAGGAGCGGCGGCCGGCGCCGGCGGGGCAGCCGGCAAGCGGGGCGGCGGATTCGGTGGACGGCATGGAAGCGTTCCCTTCGCTGCGCACGGGGTCGTCGCGGTGGTGTTCGGTGGTCATCAGGCGGATCTCCGGATCTCCAGCAGGTCCGGGATGGGCGCGAGGTCCTCCAGGAGCTGGCCGGTGGCTCCGTTCACGCGGGTCCGGGTGGCGGAGTCGAGACGGCTGACGGGAGTCCAGGAACCGCCGTGGTGGGCCGCGTCGAGGAGCTTTTGCAGACGGGCGATGTCCGCGTCGACCGTCGGCAGCATGTGCGGGCTGCGGGTGGTCAGCAGCGGCCTGAGCACGGTGAGCAGCTCGCGGGTGCCGACGAGGTTGGCGTCCGTGGTGGCGAGGGTGGTGCCGCTGCCCTCGTCGGTGTCGCCTGTCAGCTCGAGTTGCAGGGTGTTCTCCAGGATCTCGTGGGCGCGCTGCGGCAGGTCGCCGGGCTCGAAGTTCTGGTGCGGGAACGCGGTGCGCAGCCCAGCGGCGTCGGCTGCCAACTGCTCGGCCGGGCCGGTGAGCGAGCTCGCCGACTCGCCGTGCCACAAGCCGTACTCGATGCGGAGGAAGCCGGTGAAGTCCTTGTCGTGCACGCCACCGGCCAGGCCGTCGGCCCTGCCGTTGATCCTCTGGTCGAAGTCCTCGAAGGTGCCGTAGGCGGCACCGAGCGAAGCGTAGGTACGGTGGGCAGTGAGCCAGTCGGTGCGTGCCCTGCCCAGGTGACCGCCCCTGGTATCGGCAGCGAGCTTACGCGTCTGGGTGACCAGGGTTGCCAGGCCCTGGTTGACGTACGCCTTGTACTGCTTGAGAGGTGCGGCGAGATCGCCCTCGGAAACGGGGACGACCGCCTTGCCACTTCCGCCGCCCGTGACGTGGACGGCCTCGGAGGTGACCGCCGTGCCGCCGCTGGGCACGCAGCGCCAGGCGTAGGTGCCGCCGGCGACCGTGACGACCAGGGGACGGGTGGTGCCGGGGGCCAGGCCCTCGATCTCTCCGAAGACCGCGTTCGTGGCCGGATCGACGAGGTACACCTCGGAGGTCTTGTCACCGGTGTTACGCATCTGGAAGGTGTGCCGGCCGGGCTTCGGCATGGTGAAGCCCTTACCGCACTCCCTCTCCGAGACGGCGACGGTCTGGCCGTCGGCGGGCTTGGGGCGGCCGAAGGTGACGGCGAGGCCCGCGATCACGGTGGGGACGGTGACGACGGCCGCGGGGACCACCCAGGCGGGGCGGCGGCGTGCCGGCGGGGCGGCGTCCCGCGCGGGCACCGTCTTCTCCGGCCTGCCCCCCGGCGCCGATGCGCGCACACCGCGCAGGAACAGGACCATCACCACCGTGAGGTAGCCGGCGTAGCCGACTACCTGGAGCCAGGTCATGGTCGGCGTCAGATTGAACACGCCTTGGACCAGGGTGCTGTACCAGGAGCCGGCGTCGATGCTGCCGCTCAGGTCGACGGCGTAGGCCGTCGTACCCGGGAGGACACCGCCCTCTTGGAGGTCGCGCAGGCCGTAGCCGAGGACTCCGGCGGCGATGACGATGAGGACGGCGCCGGTGGCGGTGAAGAACTTCGTCAGGTTGATCTTCAGCACCCGCCGGTACAAAGCCCAGCACAGGCCGGCCGCCAGCACCAGGCCGACCGCGGCACCCGTCAGCGGCCCGGCGGACTCGCCGGCTGCCCGGGCGGTGGTCCACAGGAACAGCGCGGTCTCCAGGCCCTCCCGGCCCACGGCGAGAAACGAGGTGACGATCAGGACACCCGCGCCCATGGTCAGCGCGCCGGCGATCTTCTGCTTGATCTCGCCGGACAGGCTGCGGGCCGAGCGGCGCATCCAGAACACCATCCCGGTGACGAACGCCACCGCGATCAGGCTGAGCGTGCCGCCGAACGACTCCTGAGCCGTCGCGGACAGGGACGCGGCGGTGAAGGTGAGAACCGCCCCGAAACTCATCGCGAGCGCGATCGCCGCGAGCACACCCGTCCACACCTGCGGCAGCCGGGAGCGGGCGTCGGCCCTCACGAGGGTGGCGACAAGGATGGAGACGATGAGTCCGGCTTCCAGTCCTTCCCGCAGTCCGATCAGGAAGCTCGGAAACGCGTCATCCCACATGCGGCCCTCCGTGACCTGCCTCGCCGTCGGCAGGTCCGATTAGCGTAGGCATGCCTAAGTTAGGCGACAGTCACCTCGACTACAAGTCAGTAGTCGCAGGGTGATGTGAAAGCAGTGCGGAAACAGACCCAGGCTGCCTCGCTCTCCCCGCGGGAGAGGTGCCCCACCGGTCAATGGGTAGCGATTCCGACACCGCGATGGCAGGCGGCGAGCCCGGCCACCGTGGTGGCGACGGAGAGAGCCACGCAGACGGCCAGGAGGAGGGCCGTGGCCTGCCGGCACGGTGCGACCAGGCGAACCAGCAGGGCGGCCACGCGCCGCGGGTGCGAGGCGAGGGCGGCCCGGTCCTGTGTCGTGGGCGTTAAAGCGGCCCGAGCGCGATGGACCGGGCGAGCGGCCGCCAGTCACCGGCTGCGGCTGCCTCGACGGCGGCACGCTCGACGGCGAACCGAACGCAGGAGCGGAGCGGGCGGAGCGGGCGAAGGCCGGGGTCGCAGTGGGCGGCAGGTTGGGCGGCTGCCAGGAATTGTGGTGGCCCCCACGGATGTGTGCCCCTGTGCGCGGACAGCGCCCGTGCGGCTGATCCCTTGGCTTCCCTGTTGGGCCGCGAGGCGCACCGCTCGCCCGGCCTGGTCCGCGAGATCGCCGTGGCGGGACATGAGATCGGCATCCACGGCTGGCTGCACCGCCCGCTGCTGCTGCGGGGCCCGCGCGCAGTGCGACGACCTCGCCCGCGACACCGTCGCCGACATCACGGGGCAGCAGCCGACGCTCTTCCGGCCCCCGTACGGCGTCATGTCGACCGCCGCCCCTCTGGCCGCCCACCGCCTCGCTCTCACCCCTGTCATGTGGACCTGCTGGGGCCAGGACTGGACCACCCGCGCCACACCTGAGTCCGTCCACCACGCCGTCACTCCGACCTGGACGGCGGCGGCACCATCCTGCCCCTCGACTCCGACTGCACGTCCGCCCCGGACGCCTGGCGACTCGGCCCTGGGCGCACTCCCCCGCATCCTCGACACGTGTGCACAACGGGGCTACGAGGTCGGCCGGTTGCGCGACCACGGACACCCAGCGTCTTCGCCCGTTTCGAACGCATCAACCATCGCTGCCGCCCCCAGCCTGTGGGCGGCAGCGACATCGAGCTGACCAGCGCCCCGGGGATCACCCGCCCACGGTCCGGACATCACCCGCAGAGGGATCACAGAACGGAGCGGCGGGCCAACAGCACGAGCACCAGCAGGCCGGGGAGCAGCGGCAGCCAGGCCGTCAGCATGCGGTAGCCGAAGACAGCCGAGAGGGCCGCGGGTCCGGGAGCCCCGGCCGCGGTGAGTGTCAGCACGAGCGCGGCGTCCAGCGAGCCCAGACCGCCCGGGGTGGGCAGCAGTACAGCGGCGCCGCCGGCGAGGAGGTACGCCAGCAGGACGTGACCGGCCGGCACGGGCACGTCCAGTGCCCTGACCACGGCGATCAGCACGGCGGCGTGCAGCAGGGCGAAACCCAGAGAGCCGCCCCACAACGCGCATGCCCTGGCCCGCCGGCCGTGCACCGCGCGCACGTCGACGAGGACCCGGCGGACCGCGCGCCCCACACTGCGGCGCGCCGACCGGCTCAGTGCCACGGCGGTGGCGACCACGGCGATACAGCCGACCACCGAGAGCACGACGCAGGCGCGGGGGACGGCCGGCGCGAGACGCGGGGTCCCGGGCGAGGCCAGGAGCAGTACGACGGCCAGCGCGAAGCGGACCAGCCCCCCGACGGCGGACTTGACCGCGAGCGCGGTCGCCGAGCGCGCGGTGGACAGGCCGCAGCGGGTGAGGAACCGCAGGTTGACCGCGCTCGCGCCGACCCCGGCGGGCAGCACGTGGTTGGCCGCGCACGCCGCGAACTGTGCCGCCACCAGTCGCCCGGCGGGCAGCCGTTCGGCCACCGCTCCCTGCTGGGCGACGGCCGCGCACACCCAGGTCGCCAGAGCGGCCGCGCAGGCCGCAAGCAGCCAGGCGCGATCGGCGACGGCAAGCCTGTCGGCACCGGCGTCCACCGCGTGCCGGTGTGCGGCGAGCATCCAGACTGCCGCCACCGCCACGACCGCGGTGACGGCGAGCTGCCAGGGGCGGCCAAGGCCGCGGGAGAGCGGAGCGCCGGTGACGGTCACTGCCGCTCTCCCGGCGCCGGGGCGGGTGCGACGTACACGCGCAGGCCGGCCACCTCGTGCGGAGTCCACGAGCGCGCGTAGCCGGGCGGGCTGCCGCCCGGTGCCACGAGAGTGGCGGCGGGCATGTGGCGGACGGCCCGCCGGACGCCGGCCGACGTGGTGTTGGCGTCGTGGCCACCGGTCGCCGCGGACGAGCAGCCCGCGTAGTAGGCGATCGGTACGTCATTCTCTCCGGTGACCAGACAGGGCGGGCGCACGCCCAGTCGGTGCAGCCCGGCGGCGACGGCGGCCCACTCGCGGTGAGCGGCGGTGGTGCGCCGCACGGTGTGCTCCAGCACCGCGAACTGCACGGCCAGATGCGCGGCGAGGGCGAGGGTCAGCAGCGCCGCGGTCAGCGGCCGACGGATCCGTCCGGGTACCCGAACCAGGTGCACCAGAAGATCGGCGACCGGGACGGCGAGCAGCGCGTAGGCGGGCAGCAGGAAGCGGGGTGCCGCGTAGCCGATGAGGAAGAGGTAGGGGAAGGCCGCGGAGGCGGCGCAGGCCAGCGGTACCAGCGTGGCGACGGGCCGCCGAGCACGGATCGCGACCGCGGCCGCGAGGACGGCGAGCAACGGCAGGACGTACCACCACAGAGTCACGGGCGGAGAGGGCGCGGCACCGGTGCACGGGCGGCAGAGCGTACGTCCGCCCAGGGCGCGCAGTTGGTCCGCAACGGCGGTGTTCCAGCCGAGGCCGCCCTGGATGCGGGACGCGTCGGACAGGCGTTGCGCCAGACCGCCGTAGGAGACGTATGCCTCGATCACCCACTCGGCCCCTCCGGCGACCAGGCCGCCGGCCAGCGCCGCCGGCAGCGCGGGCCGCCGCCATCGCCGTGCGCCCACCAGCAGGGCGAACAGGGGCAGCGTCGCCCATACCCCGTCCGTGGGGCGCATCCAGGCCATCAGGGCGGCGCTCAGGCCCACGCCCCACAGGGCCGCGCGGTCGGAGCGGTTCGCCTGGGCGCGCAGGAAGCAGCCCGTGCCGGCCAGTGCTCCGACGGCGACCCAGTAGTTGGGCATGGCCTGAGGACCGTAGAACAGCGTCACCCACAAGGTGGCGAACAGAGCGCCCGCGGCCGCGAGCACCCGGGCGGGGAAGACACCGCGCCAGGCGCGGAGCGCGAGGAAGAGGGCGAGTCCGGACAGGACGGCCAGGTAGATCCGCAGGAGCTCGGTGGACGACGACCAGGCGGCGACCGGCGCCACCAGCAGCGGGACGCCGCGGGCGCGCGGGGCGCTGAAGAACGCGGCCGGGGCGTGGGAGGCGACCTGGCTGACGTAGACCGACTCGTCCCAGCCGAGGCCCATTCCCGGTCGTACGAGGAGGAGTTGGGCCAGAGTGAAGGCGCCGGCCACGACCGCGAGCGCCACCTCGCCGCGGGACCGGGGGGCGAAGCGAGCGGCCGTCGGCGGGTCGGGCCTGCGCGGACCGGTCGGCTTTGCCGACGCGCTGTCCGTGACCTGCGGGCCGTCTCTCATCAATCACCCCTTACTCGTGCCCGTAGGGCCAGATTAACCCTACAACTTGTAGGGTTTGCGCCAAGGGCGACGCCTCGGGACCGGGACCGCCATACCCCTACAAGCTGTAAGGTCTCAGTCATGGCTGGTACGGGCCCGCGGGGCGGAGCCGAACGGCGTAGCGCCGGCGAACTGGAGAGCGAGGTGCTCGCGGCCCTGTGGGCGGCGGACCGGGCGCTGACTCCGGCGGAGATTCAGGCCGAGATCGGTGGCGGTCTCGCCTACAACACCGTGCACACGATCCTCAGACGCCTGTACGACAAGGGGCTCACCCTGCGGGACGCGGACGGACGGCGCGGCGCGTACCGGCCCGCGAAGAACGCCGCGGAGCTGACCGCCGAGGCCATGCACGAGGCCCTCGACCGGGGCCCGGACCCCATCGCCGCGCTCCAGCAGTTCGTCACCGGGCTGAGCCCGGAGGAGGAGTGCGCGCTGCGCGACCTGCTGGGGGGTGGCGAGCGGTGAGGTTCGACGTCTACACACCGTTCCTGCTGTCCCTGCTGCTCGCCGCTGTGAGCCCCCGGGCCGGCCGCCGGGTGGCACCGGCGCTCGCCGCCCGCGTCCTGGCCGGCGCCGCCGTCGTGAGCGCGGCGGCGACCACCTGGTCCCTGCTCCTGCTGGCCGCCACCCTCGTCGGCACTGCTGCCCCGGTGGTCGCGGATGCCCGCGAGGACGGCCGCCCGCTTCCCGAGCCGGTCCCGGAGGCCGTCGCGTTGGCCGCCTGCGTACTGCTCCTCTTCCTGGCCCACCGGTTCATCGGAGCCGCCCGCGCCGAGTACCTCACCCGCCGGGCCCTGCGCCTCCTGTGCGAGGGGCAGCCGCAGGACACCGAGCTGATCGTGGCCGCCTCGCCCGTCGCCGAGGCATTCGCCATCCCGGGAAGCGCGGGCTCGCCGGGCCGAATACTGGTCACCAGCACGATGCTCGGCGCCCTCTCGCCCGAGGAGCGTCGCGTCCTCCTCGCCCACGAACGGGCCCACCTGACCCACCGCCACGCACGCCTGTGCGCCGCCGTGACGCTGGCCGGCGCGGTCAACCCGCTCCTCGGCCCGGTCCGGCACGCGGTCGTCTTCCTCGTGGAACGCTGGGCCGACGAGCGAGCGGCCGCGGTCGTCGGCGACCGTGTCTGCACCGCCCGGGCTCTCGCGCGGGCAGCGCTCACGGCCGGGCGCCGGGAGCCGTCCCGCGGACTCGGTTTCACCGACCGCGCGGTCACCCGCCGTATCGCCGCTCTCCAGATCGCCCCGCCGCCACGGCTGTGGCTACTGGCGGCACCCATTCCGGCTCTGGGCGCCCTCACCGCGCTGGGTGCCGCCGGTGCCACCGGCGACCTGTTCCGGCTGCTGGAACCCATCCTCGCCCGAGGGTGATCACCCGGCGGACAGGCCCCTCGTGGCCGGCCACCGCTCCGAGGCGGTCATGGACCTTCCTCGCCCTGGGCGACCTTGATCTCGTGGTGGAAGTCGACGACGCCGGCTGTTCCGGCGGCGACGGACAGGACCGTGCAGGCCACGAGGAGGAACACGGTACGGCGGGTGGTGCGCGAGCGCTTCGCAGCTCGCCGTCAATGTGCTGGACGCCCGGTCGCTGCTGTCCGCGTTCGGCCTGCTGGGCGTGGGCGTGGTGCTGTTCGCCGAGACCGGGCTGCTGATCGGCTTCTTCCTTCCGGGCGACTCGCTGCTGCGCACAGCCGGCCTGCTGTGCACCGGCACCGCCGACACGGCCTGAAGCTGTCGCTCGCCCCGCTCCTGATCGCCGCGGCGGTGGGCGCGCTGGCGGGCGCGGAGTGCGGATATCTCACCCTACGAGGCCTTCGACGCCGTGCCCGCGCCGGACGGCGCCACCGCCGTGCGGCCGGCCACCCCCGGCATCTCCGCCGCCGTGCTCGACATCGGGCTGCCCGACGCCGACGGGCGGGACGTGTGCCAGGCGATGCGCGCGAACGGCTTCCTCCTGCCGGCGTGGCGGGCGCATTCGGCCGGGTCCGCTCCGGAGTACGGCTCACCGAGCGGACCAGGGTGGGGAAACTGCCCCCTGGCGACAGCGTGCCTGCGTCGACCCGCACAGACGGCGGGTCCGCCCGGTGAGTGGACCGGACGGACCCGCGGGTGGGAGGTCAGTGCCGCACGGCGGGTGCCTGCGCGGCTGGTGCGGCCCGGCTTCCGGCTGCCGCCGCGGCGGCCGGCAGTGTCCAGTCCTGGGCACCCGTGCCGTTGCAGGTGTAGATCTGCAATTGAGTGCCGGTGACAGTGGAGGAGTGTGGGACGTCCAGGCATTTCCCGGAACCGGGGTTCACCAACGAACCGCTGGTGCCCTGCTTCCACTGCTGGGCGCCGGTGCCGTTGCAGCGATAGAGCTGGACCAGTGTGCCGTCGGCGGTGCCGCTGTTGCTGACATCCACACATTTGCCCAGCACGCGGAGTGTGTTGTCCGCGGCGACCGTCACGTCCTGGGCGTAGGTCTGGTTGCAGCCCCAGGTCTGGATGTGCGCGCCGTCCCCGGTGCCCGAGTCGGCGACATCGAGGCAGAGCTTCTCGCTGCTGCCCGCGACGCCCGAAACGACCGGGCCGACTCGGGGTGCCGGCGGGGCCGCCACGCCGCCGGCGTACGAGGGCGGAGCGGCGGCGCTGCCGGAGGCCCAGCCGGTGTTCGGGGCGGTGCCGAGCGTGTAGGTGAGAGTGCCGCCCGAGGTGAGGGCCGCGGTGGGGGCGTAGGCGTTGTTCCAGGTATCCGCGTTCCACGACGCGGACTGGACGTACGGCGCGTCGTCGGCGGCACCGTTCCCGTTGATGGTCAGCGCCTTGCCGGAGGGCAGGGTCACGACGGCTTGCGGGAAGACAGGGGAGCCGAGAGCGAGGTCGGCCGTGCCCGGGGTCTGCGGGAACATGCCGAGCGCGGACCACACGTACCAGGCGCTCATCGCGCCGAGGTCATCGTTGCCGTCGGCGAGTCCACTCGGGGTGTTGGACCAAATCTGGTTCTGGATCGCGCGGACCACGCCCTGCGTCCTGTAGGGCGCTCCGGTGTAGTCGTACTCCCACGGCAGTTCGATGCTGGGCTCGTTGCCCACCCAGGCGTAGCCCTTGTCGCCGGTGAAGCTGCGCAGCACGGTGTCGAGGTAGTGGTTCATGGCGGTGTTGCCGCCCTTGGCCCGGGCGAGTCCGGCGATGTTGAACGGGATCATGCCCGTGTAGATCCACGAGTCGCCTTCGACCATGTCCGTGCCACTTGTGGGATCGAATCCACCGGTCCACGATCCGTTGGCATTGCGCGGCTCGACGAAGCCGGAAGCGGGATTGAGGACGTTGCGCCAGTTCTGTGCCCGGGCGGCGTACGTCTTCTGACCGGCGCTGTCACCGAGGGCGCCGGCCAGAGCGGAGAGGGCGAAGTCAGCGGTGTTGTACTCCAAGGTGGTGGCGGCCGGCCCGTAGAAGTTGCAGCAACCGTAGGTGCCGTCGTGCGGCATCCAGCCCGGAGTGTTCAGGTAGTTCAGGCCTGGCCGGTCGTTGTTGGTCTGCGATGCCTGGGCGACGAGTCCCTTGAGCGTCTCGGCGGTGTCGAACTGGCGGGCGCCGAAGGCGTAGTAGTCGGCGATGATGGCGGCTGCGGGGTCGCCGACCATCACGTAGGACTCGCCGTTGTACTCCGACCATTTGGGGAAGAGGCCGGTCTGGCGGTAGTCGTCGAGCATCGACTGCGCTGTGTCAGAGGCCACTTTCGGGTCGATGAGCGCCTCGAGCTGCGCCTGGGACCGGTAGATGTCCCACCCGGAATAGTTGCCGTAGACGGCCTGATGGCCGGAGTCGACGGTGTGCGTCCGGCCGTCGAACCCCGTGTACTGCCCGTTGGTGTCGCTGACGATGTTCGGGTGGAGCAGGGAATGGTACAGCGCCGTGTAGAACATCTGCTGGTGAACCGCGGTCCCGCCACCGATCTGGATCCTGCCCAGTTCGGCGTTCCACGCGTTCTGGGCGGCACTGCGGGTGGCGTCGAAGTCCCAGCCCGCGTTCTCCGCGGTGCGGTTGGCGGTGGCGTTGGCGACGGAGACGTAGCTGATGCCGACCTTCGCCTGCACGGTCGGGTGGGCGGTCGCGTCGAACGTCACGTAGCCGTTCTGAGCGGCGGCCCGGGGGGTCCCCGCCGCGGCTCCGGAACGGGATGTGCCGGGGGCGGTGGCCGGCTTGCCGTGCAGCACCGGCTTGTTGGGCTTTTCCGGGGCGTGTGGACCGGCACCGTGGACGGTTGGCCGGCGGAGCGTGGACGTGGCGGTGGGAGTGCCGCTGGTCCTGAACGGCTGGTCGAACACCATGTCGAAGTAGACGGTGTAGGTGTTTCCCGCCCCGCAGAAGCGGCCGCTGGTGACCTGTCCGCTGACCTCGGTGGGTGAGACGACGGTGAACTGGGTGTTGCCGGCGCCGTTCTGGCTGCCGGTGAGTTTGAAGACCAGATTGGCCTGGGTGGTCGAGGGGAACGTGAAGCGCGCCATGCCGCTGCGCTTGGTGGCGGTCAGTTCGGTGGTGACCTGGTTGTCCAGCGACACCTTGTAAGAGCCTGCGGTGGCACTCTCGTTGGCGTGCGAGAAGCTGTCGGTCGCCGAGGTACTGACCGCGCCGACGGTCGGGAGCACCGGAACGTCCCCGGCGGCGCCGCAGCCCGGCCCCGCGATGTGGGTGAGACTGAAGCCGGTGATCGACTTGTCGTTGTACTCGTAACCGCCGCCCGGGGGCCGCGACGGGGTGTCCGGGCTCCACTGCACCATGCCGAACGGGACGTCGGCACCGGGGAAGTCGTTGGCCTCGTTCGACGTCCCGATGAAGGGGTTGACGAGAGTGGCGGGGGCGGTCACCAGGGTCGCGGAGGCGGGGGACGCCGCAGCCGCGGGCGCGACGAGGGCCGTCGCCGCGAGAGTCGTCGCCGCCAGCAGCCCGGTGGCCAGGGCCGCGGGTGGGCGGGAGGTGAGTCTCATGTCCGTCATGCTCCTTGTGCTCGTGTCCGCCTGGTCCCGGAGACCGGCGGGCAGCGTGCGGGACAGGACCGCGCGACGTCTCTGACAACGTTGTCTACCGATGCGCGAACTTGGTGCGAGGACGGAGGGGTTGGGGGGGTCTGCGCACGGCGGAGCGGTCGGAGATGCCGGAGCGGGGCGCGTGCTCCCCGGGAACGTAGAGCGACAATCAGGTTCACGTCAAGAGTACGGGGGTTCATCGCGGTGACGTGAGTCGTCGCGGTAGCGCTGTCCGTTGCGGTGGCACCGGTCGGCACTCAGACCGGGCAAGCCGACCCGGACGCCTGGTACGCAGCGGCCGACAGCAACGTTCCCATCGTCACCCTGGCCTCGGTGGGCCGGCGGGCCATGGTCGGTGCGGGCTCGGTGCGACTCATCAGGGCGGAGGAACCGTGGACCGCCGCCTGACTCGCCGACCAGGGTTCGGCACGGGACGTGCTGGTGAACGGCTGTACGACTTCGCCGATTCCACCCGCAACTCGTGCCGTTCAGTGACTGGTACACCGTCACCACCGCCGCGCAGTGCGCTTCCGGGATCGCCAAGGTGCCAGCCGTCTCCGGCATCTCCCTGGCCGACAGCGTCGAGGTCACCCAGTACACCGACAACAGCGGCACCACCGACCACGTCGGGACGCTGATCGACGACGACGGCGAGGGCGACGGCGACGGCGGTGGCGGTGGCGGGTGGCACGGTGGGCGTCGCCAACCGCGACCGCGGCAAGGTTTGGCCGTCCACGGCCCGAGCACCGACGAAGGTGCCCACGTCCAGCAGTACCAGAACAACGGCACCCCTGACGGCCTATGGCGGACCGTCGACAGGAGGGCGCCGCCTGGTGCCGTCGCCGCTTCCGTTCAGCGGGATCAGGGTCTCCAGGTGAGCGCCCTTGACCCAGGAGCCCAGCAGGTCGCGGTGCAGGGCCACGATGTCCTGGCGCAGCGCCAGGCCCAGCGCGGCCTTCGTGAACGAGCGGCAGGTGGTGACGAACAACGCGACATCCGCACCGTGTTCGAGGCGGGCGGTGCCGACGAACTTCTGCATGTCCTGTGAGGACACGCTCCGGTGCGGCGCATATTTCTTGCACTGGACCACCAGTTTGCGGCCGTCAGCCAGGTAACCAATGACGTCCGCGCCCAGGTCTCCGCTCTTGCCGCTGACAACAACCTTCGTGCAGCCGTCCCGTCGGCACAGCTCGGCGACGTACGTCTCGAACTCCTGCCACGACAGCGCGTCCACCTCGGCCATCGACAACTCCCGCGCCCGGGCCTCCTCCCGCGCTCGCCACGCTCGGTCCTGGCCGACCGCCAGATGGTGCGTCCGCAGCAGCGCCCATCCGGTCCCGCCCATCACGGCCGCGGCGAGCACGGCCAGCAGGACGGGCCACACCACAGCCCAGTGTCCGGCCACCCACACCGCGGCAGCCAGCGTCGCCACCGCGCCCCAGCCCCGCAGCTGCCTGCGCGTCCGCTTCTTCAAGCGCCGGCGCCGTCGACGTGCTGCCACCACTCCCCCGCTGCCCAGACCCCTGATCCGCAGTGGCCGCCCGACAGGCGCCGTCCGGCCCTTAGGTGTGCGGCGGCTCATCGGCCGGCCTGGGTGACGCCACTCGCAAGCTGCCCCAAGATGTTCAGGATCCCCCGGCCCGCCGGGGTGGGCGCGATCAGGACGCCCAGCGCCAGGACGATGACGACGGTCATCTTCTCGTCGAAGCGGCTGCGGGACTCCGTGCGCCGCCGCAGCCGGAAGAACACAATGACTGCGAGCAGTACCGCCACGTTGATGGTCAGCAACCGTCACAACCTCCCCCATACGACCGGTCATCACCACGCGGGGGCGGCAGCACGCCACCCCAGCCTCCTTATGTAGCCGGGCCTCAGTTATGCGGGGGCCGGATTGCCGACGAATGGCACAAAGGCGTCGGACCTGTCCGAATACCGCACACAAATCAGTCGTAGCGCCCGGGGGCCCGGCGCCGTGCGCCGGTGCTCGGCTTCTGAAGGCCGTATACGTCGCCATTGCCTGCGCATCACGGTCGCCTTCCTACCGGATCGCTTCCCAGGCGGGTCCGGATCTGCAAGACAGAGGACCTCGGCGAGCGGGTGGCCGGGCGTGCCGACTCGGTGACGGGCACGGACGCTACGCGCGAGCGGTTGGCCGAGAGCTACGCCGCCCGGCCGCCGGCCACGCCTGCCAGGCCGCGCCGCCGGACGCCTCGGCCCCGCAACAGCCAGGTGCCGCAGCGCAGCGGCAGCAGGCTGTTACGGGGACCTTCGGCCCACGCGGAGCCCGGATGTGCGTCGTGTCGTACGGCAGTGTCGGCGTCTCGGTGTTCCGGCACCGGCCCGGGCGGTTCGGGCCCGCGGAGGTGCGCCCGGTGCGGCGCCCCGGCCGGGAGAACCGGCTCGGACACGCCCCGTACGAGAACGAGGCGCGGTCAGCGTAGGAGCACCCAGCTCGGGGTCCAGGTCCCGGTGGCGTCCTGGTCGGTCGCCGTGGTGGCGAGGTGGGCGCGGAGGGTGGCCAGGGCCGGGTGGGGGTTGTCGCGGTGCCAGAGGAGCGAGTGCGGGTAGACGGGTGTCGGGTCGGTCACCGGGATGCGGCGCAGGCCGTGGCCGGCGGGCCAGACGAGGCGGGTCTGCGCGCCCATGAAGGTGGCCAGGGCCGGGGTGTCGGCCACGGTGTCGAGGAGCGCGTCGGAGCCGAAGTTGGGGCCGGTCGCCTCGATGGTGAGGCCGAACTCGGCGCCGAGGTCGTCGTAGTAGGCCGCCCATTCGGTACCGGGGACGATGCCGGGCATCCAGATGCGGTGCCCGGCGAGCTGGGCGACGGTCACCGACCGGGCGCCCGCCAGCGCGTGGGAGGGGCCGGTGAGGAGCTGGAGCGGCTCGTCGAGCACCCGGACGGACTCGATGTCCTCGGGGAGGGGCCGGCCGGGCACGGCGACGGCGCGGAAGGAGGCGTCGATCGCGCCGGAGCGGATGGCGGCGACGGCCGTCTCGATGTCGAACAGCATCACCACGTCGAGGTCGATGTCGGGGTGCGCGCGGTGGAAGCCCCGCATCAGGCCCGACGCGGCGACGCGTGAGGCGATCACGTCGACGCGCAGCGGACGGCGGCCGGCGCGCACGGACCCGGCCGCGCGCTCGGCGACGCGCAGCAGCTCGCGCGCGTGGGGCAGGAACGCCTGCCCGTCAATGGTGAGCCGGGCGCCGCGCGGGGTGCGGGTGAACAGCCGTACTCCGAGGTCGCGCTCCAGCGCGGCGATGCGCTTGGAGACGGCTTGCTGGGTGACCGCCAGCTCGGCGGCGGCCTCCTGGAACTGCCCCGCGTCGGCGACGGCGACGAAGGTCCGGACGGCGACGAGTTCCATGCTGACACCCTAGAACCACAACCGATGGTTGTGGCCGACGGTCCTGTGGTTGTTTGATCCTGCGGTACGGCGCTCGCTTTGATGCTTCCGGTCGTCGAAACGGTTGTGGACGGTGAGGGCGGGGGGGCGTCGGGCATGGGAAGCGGGCACCGGACGGTACATCGGCTGGGGCGGCGGTTCGGGTGGCTCTGGGGAGCGTACGGGACCAGCGCGCTCGGCACGTGGCTCGCCTTCGGCGCGTTCCCGCTGATCGCCATCCGGGTGCTGCACGCCGGACCGGCCGAGGTCGCCGCGCTCTCCTCCGTGGCGGCCGCGGTGGGGGCGGCTGTGGCGGTGCCGCTCGGCCCGTGGGTGGAGGTCCGCCGCAAGCGGCCGGTGCTCATCGCGATGGACCTGGTGCGGTTCGCGGCGCTGCTGACCATCCCCGCCGCGTTCGCGCTCGGCGTGCTCACCTTCCTTCAGCTCCTGCTCGTCTCGGTCGTCGTCGCGGCGGCCGACATCACCTTCCGCGCCGCCTCCGGCGCGTACCTGAAGACGCTGCTGCCGGCCGAGGACCTGCTCGTAGCCAATGCCCGCTTCGAATCCACGGCCTGGACGACCACGATCATCGGACCACCGCTGGGCGGCGCGGTGATCGGGCTCCTCGGTCCGGTGGCGACGGTGGTGGCCGACGCCGTCAGCTACCTGCTCTCGGCCCTGGGCATCCGCGCGACGGGCGGGCACGAGCCGCTGCCCGAGCGCCCGGCGGCCACGCGCATGCGGGCCGGGGACCTGCTCGACGGCTGGCGGTACATCCTCACGGACACGACGCTGCGTCCACTCTTCTTCAACACCGCCTTGTTCAACGGCCTGCTGATGGCCACCCAGCCGCTGCTGGCCGTCCTGATGCTCGGCCGGCTCGGGTTCACACCGTGGCAGTACGGCCTCGCCTTCGCCGCGCCCTCGATCGGCGGGCTGCTCGGTTCACGGCTGGCCCGGCCGCTCGCCACCCGGTTCGGGCAGCACCAGGTCCTGGCCGTGGCCGGGGCACTGCGCGCGCTCTGGCCCGTCGGCCTGGCCTTCGTGGGGCCGGGCACCGGCGGACTGCTGCTGGTGGTGGGCGTCGAACTCGGGCTGATCTTCTGCTGCGGGGTCTTCAACCCCGTGTACGCCACCTACCGCCTCGAGCGCACCGCGACCGACCGGGTCGCCCGCACGCTGTCCGCCTGGGCGGTGACGACCAAGGCCTCGTCCGCGCTGCTGACGGCTGTGTGGGGCGTGCTGGGCAGCCTGCTCGGCCCGCGTACAGCGATCGGCCTGGCCGGCGTGCTCCTGCTGGCCACCCCACTGCTGCTCCCCCGCCGCGCGGCAGCACATCCGTCCCAGCCGGAACCGGCACCGTCGCCCGCCCCGGCACCCGCCCGGCCCGCCCAGCCCTGAGAGAACTGGGCCGGTCACGGCTACGCCCCGTCGGGCAGTTCAACGCTGTCGAAGTAGATCACCAGCGTCTGCTCCGGCTGTTCGGCCAGATGAAAAGCGGTGTAGACATATTCGGTCGCTCCCCGCTGCGGATGCCGTAGCCGTTTGCGACCGCTGTGCCGGGCCTGCACCTCGTACCGGGGCCACCAGTCCCGCACCTCCGGGCTGCCCTCGTTCAGCTCCTCGATCAGGCGCGTGTACCGCGGGTCGCCGGGATGGCGTGCGGCCAGCGTCCGCAGCCGGGCGAGCAGGCCCCGCGCCTCGGGTTCCCAGTCGAGCAGAACCTCCCGGGCCACCGGTTCGAGGAACACCCAGCGGACGAAGTTGGCCGGCCGGTCCGCGTCGGTGATGAGTTCGGGAAACAGTTCGCCGGCCGCCTGGTTGTGGCCGAGGACATCGTAGTTGCCGCCGATGATGTAAGCCGGGTGCGGCTGGAGCAACAGGGGGACGGCTCCCGCCCCGGCCGGCAGCGGCTCGTGTTCCCCGGCTTCGGCCGCGAGCGCGTGACCGGCGAGTTGGAGGAGGTGAGCGCGCTCGTGACGGTCGAGCCGCAACGCCGCGGCGAGGGCGTTGAGCACTTGTACGGAGGCGCGGATCTCCCGACCCTGCTCCAGGTACGTGTACCAGGTGGCGCTCATCCCGGCCAGCAGCGCCAGTTCCTCCCGGCGGAGTCCCGGGGTCCGGCGGCGGCCGGTGCGGGGCAGGCCCACCTCGTCAGGGGTGAGGCGCTCTCTCCGGCTGCGCAGGAACGCACCCAGCTGACGGCGGCGGTCGCGGTGGTCCGGCTGTGCGGGCATGACTGCTGACCCCTCTGATTCCAGGATAAGTACTGGTCTGGATACCAGGCTAAGCCTCTTGAAGACTGGTGTGCGTGCACAAGGCCACGGCGCCGCCGACGGCCTCACTGCCGAGAAAGAGGACGCTTGATGAGCGGGATCAACGGCAAAATGGTGGCGATCACGGGAGCCAGCAGCGGCATCGGCGAGGCGACCGCGGTGCTGCTCGCCGAACGGGGCGCGCGACTCGTCCTTGGCGTGCGCCGGTCGGGGCGCCTGGCGGAACTGGTGGCCCGGATCGAGGAGGCGGGTGGCGCAGCCGTACACATCCGTACCGACGTCACCCGGCGGGACGACCTGCACGCTTTGGTCGCGTTGGCCGGTGAGCGGTTCGGCCGACTCGACGTACTGGTCAGCAACGCCGGAGTCGGCACGATCTCCCCTCTCGACGATCTGTGCGTCGAGGAGTGGGATCACATGGTCGACGTCAACGTGAAGGGTCTGCTGCACGGAATCGGCGCCGCGCTGCCGGTCTTCCGGGCGCAGGGCTCCGGGCAGTTCATCACCACCGCCTCCACGGCCGCGTTCCGCATCGTGCCCGCGATGGCGGTCTACGCCGGCACGAAGTTCGCGGTCCGGGCCATCTGCGAAGGACTGCGCCAGGAAGCCGGCGACTGTCTGCGGGTGACCACCGTCTCCCCCGGTCCGACGGTCACCGATTTCGCCGAGGCGTCGACGAACGAACAGGTCAGGGCGGAGATCACGAGATTGCGGGACCATATCGCGATCCCGCCCGACGCGATCGCCCGGGCCATCGCCTTCGCGATCGAGCAGCCTGTCGCGGTCGACGTGAACGAGATCGTCGTACGACCCACCGCCCAGAGCTGACCGCCGTCGCCCCTGCGCGCTGCCGGTCTCGTCGCCGGGCGTGCGGAATCTGCCGGACTCCGGCGCGCGGAGAGCCCTGCCGTCCAGGAGGTGCCCGCATCAGTGTCCGGCGCGCCTCAGGGGCGGTTGGTCCGGATGTCGCAGCGGTGGTCCGTGTCCGGCCGGGTCGGGCCGGTGCGGTCCGGAGCAGGGTCTGTCCGCCGGTCCGTGGCCAACGGGGCGCGCCATCGCCGTCGTCGGTACCGCCCGAGCGGGCGAAGCGTGTCCAGTGTCGATCATCGTGTCGACCGGGCGCCTCTGGGGTTCCGTCAGGGCGTGAGGTCTGCCGCCCAGGTCGAACAGGTACGGGAGTCCCGTGGTGTGGGTGGCGCCGAGCCGGAAGGGCGGTTCGGTCGTCCTGGGGCGGAGCGCGTTCGGGTCGGCGAACTCGTGGCAGCACACGGGCATCCGTCCGGCGGCACCGGACCGTGTTCGCCGTCGGGCAGGCGTAGGCGAGTCGCCGATGACGGCGCCGAACTCCGGCCCCGCGCTGTCCCCGTTGAGGGGGTAGGCGCCGACGACCTCAGCGGTGCGTGCCCGGTAGGGGATGCAGCTGCCGACGAAGTCCGGCCAGGTCGCCGGCGTGACGACGGTGCCCGCGCGCATGATGCCGGTGGCCCAGCCTCCGTGGACGGCGGACCACTCACCACAGCGCCGCGATCTGGAGCGCGGCGAGCAGGAGTGCGGCGGCGGACCGCCACGGGCCGTGTTCCTCGGCGCCCGCGACGACGGGCCGTGGGCGCCACCACGCCGAGCACGAGCACCGCCGAGCCGGTCCGCAGCGCCCGGACAGCTCGCGCGGACGGGGAGAAGTAGCCGGTGCCGTCCGAACCGGGCCGCCGATCCACGGCCTGACGCTGCCGCATCCGGCGCCGCCGGCGGGCTCCGGACGCCGGCCGGCCAGAAGCCACCCGAACAGTGGATCGGGCAGCAGTCGAACCATTCCGACAGCACCGGGCGGCGGCGCGGGCGGGTGCGTCAGGCGGGTGCGTCAGGCGGGCAGGGCGGTGAGCCAGTCGGTCAGGATGCGGTTGACCTCGGCGGGGCGTTCCTGCTGGATCCAGTGGCCGCAGCCGTCGAGGAGGTGGGAGGAGACCAGGCCGGGCAGGGTGACCGGGTACGCCTCGATGGCGTCGGCCAGCCAGGTCGTGGAGGCGTCCAGGCTGCCGCCGATGAACACCGAGGGCTGGGTGATGGGGGCACCGTCGAAGGCGGCGAGGTCCTCCCAGTCGCGGTCCATGTTCCGGTAGCGGTTGAGTGCTCCGGTCATACCGGTGCGTTCGAACTCCCCGGCGTACACGTCGAGATCGCGCTCGCTGAGCCAGGCGGGCAGCCGGCCGACGGGGAACCGGTCACGCAGCGTCCCGGTCCTGCTGACGAAGTGCGGATCGGGAGCGCCGGGTGCCGGCATGGTGTCGGCGGACAGAGCCGCGTAGAAGCCCGCGAGCCAGCCGCGTACATCGGGTTCGATCTCGGCCTCGGCGCGGCCCGGCTCCTGGAAGTACGAGACGTAGAACTCCTCGTCCCCGCCCATCCGGGTGAAGACGTCACTGGGGCGGGGGCCGCCGCGCGGGGTGTAGGGCACGCTCAGGAGGCCCACCGCGCGGAAGACGTCCGGCCTGAGCAGGGCTGAGTTCGCGGCGATGGCCGCGCCCCAGTCGTGGCCGACGACCACCGCCGACTCCTCGCCCAGGGCGTGCACCACCGCGACGTTGTCCGCCACCAGGTCGGGCATCCGGTAGGCGTCGGCCGGGACCGGCTTGGAGGAGCGGCCGTAGCCGCGGACGTCGACGGCGACCGCGCGGTGTCCCGCCGCCGCGAGGGCCGGCAGCTGGTGACGCCAGGAGTACCAGGATTCCGGGAAGCCGTGCACGAGCAGCACCAGCGGCCCGGTCCCCTGCTCCACGAGATGGATCCGGCCTCCCGGTGAGGCGACGGACCGATGTGTGATGTCCGCGATCTGCTGCGCCATGCGTCTCCTCCAGGACCGTCGATCTGCCGCACCCGGAAGCGGCCGCTCTGCCGCCGTTCCGACCGCTCGACTCCCATGATGCGGAAGGCCCTGCCGAGACGACGAGTTCGTTTGCCGTTTCGGCAAGTCGGCCTCGAACGGCACGAGTTCGTGACTGTCGCGGGGCACAACCATCGGTGAGGGTGGCAGGCGTACCGGTCGTCACACATGAGGGGAACGGCGGCCGTGCCGTCCGTCCCCGCGGACGCGGCCGTCAGGCCGTCCACCGTGACGACCGACTTATGGGGGAAGAACCGATGTCACACATGTCCCGCGCCCGGCGCGTCCTGTCCGCCGTGGCGGTGGCGGGGACGGCCACCGCCGCTCTCCTGGCCACGGCTCCCGGCGCCTCCGCCGTCGCCCAGGCCGCCTACAACGGCGCGTGCGGCTCCGGCTACAGCGTGGTCGACTCCGCCCCGGTGGGGAACAAGGGCACCGCCTACCTGACGTACAGCTCGTCCACGGGAAAGAACTGCCTGGTCATGATCCGCAACGTGAGCGGGGACCCGGTGCCGATGGAGCTGTATCTGAACGTCAGCGGGGACGAGATCCACGACAACTACGACAGCGGCACCTACCGGTCGTACGCGGGCCCGCTGTACCTCAGCGCGAAGGGGCGGTGCGTCGACTGGTACGGACGGCTGGACGGGGTCTGGTTCGGCGAGAACGGCACCAACTGCGGCTGACTTCCGTACCCGCGCCCCGAGGGCCGGAGACGGCGACGGACCTGGCCGGAGTGGAGGCCGGGCCCGTCGCCGTGCGGTTCCGCCCGGTCCCGGGTCAGGGGTACGACAGCACCGTGGACGGCGTGGTCGACGTACCTGACGTCGGTGCCCCGGTCTCGTTGATGACGTGCTCGTACTGG
Organism: Streptomyces sp. NPDC006309; assembly: GCF_040613095.1. Classification (NCBI taxonomy): domain Bacteria; kingdom Bacillati; phylum Actinomycetota; class Actinomycetes; order Kitasatosporales; family Streptomycetaceae; genus Streptomyces; species Streptomyces sp. NPDC006309. The sequence goes on from NZ_JBEXRO010000023.1 coordinate 115,187, forward strand.
CCCTGGCCGCCGAGGGACACCACGAGCAGGTCGTGGAACTTCACGCCTGCGGTGTTCGGGGCGGCGAAGCCGTGGTGCTGCACGATGCCCGGATCAGCCGTGTAGTTGCAGTAGCTGCCCAGCCCCCAGGCTTCGTGGGCGGTGACCTTGTCGCCGACCTTGTAGGCGGCGTAGCCCTTCACGGAGCCGTTCTGGATCGCTGCCTGGTTCGGGGCGTCGTACGCCTTCTCGTTCTGGAAGAAGATCGTGCGGCCCCGCTGGCCGTACCACTGCACGTCGTACTTGTTGAAGTGCTCGACGAACAGGCCCGTGCACAGGACGTCGTCGCCGTTGACGACGATGCCGTAGTCGGCGCGGTTGGTGTCCCATCCGACGCCGGTGCCGTGGTCCGCGCGCCAGACCCAGGTGTGGTCGACGATGGTGTTCCTGCTGTTGATGACCATGCTGGTGGTGGCCTTGCCAGCGCCCGCTCCGCCGATCCGCACGAACACGTCCTGCACGGTGGTCGGGTTGGCCGAATGGTCGCGGGAGGCGCCGGTGGGGCCCACCTCCAGCAGGGTCGCGGAGTTGACCGGCCCCGCATCGATGAGGAAGCCCGCCAGCCGTACGCCGTCCACGTCGGCGACCCGCAGGGCCGTGGCGCCGTTGTCCGGCACGATCGTCGCGTAACCCAGGCCCAGGATCACCGTGTTGGCCCGGTTGACCTGGATCGGCTGGTCTACGTGGTAGATCCCCGGAGTAAGCAGCAGGTGGAGCCCCTGAGCCAGAGCCTGGTTGAGGGTGGCCGCGGTCACGCCCGGCTTGGCGACATAGAACTGCGACAGCGACAGCGAGGTGCCCCTGGGCGTGCCGCTGCCCCAGGTGACCCCACGCGCATTGGTGCGCTTCTCCGGCAGGAAGACGCGGTACTCGCCGCCGTCGAGATACAGGAACGGCTTCTCGCGGGAGACGGGAGTGGTGTCGAGGGTGGTGTACGGCGGGTTGGGGAAGCTCTGTGCCGGAGCGCCCTGGACGCCGGAGAACACCATGTTCCACACGGCGTTGGCCCAGCCCCCGATCGCGCTGTCCCGGGTGTACCACTGCTGCTGCGAGTAGGGGCCGACCTGGCCGTCGACGCGGCAGTCGGCGATGTAGCCGCCGCTGGCCCAGCCGTAACCGGCCGGGGCGAGGTTGAGGCCGCCGCGCACGTGTATCCGGCGGAAGGGGGCCGCCTGGGCGACGGCCCAGCGGTTGGTGCCGTTGGCCGGGACGAGGGCCAGGTTCTCGGCCGAACGCCAGAAGTTCTGCGTGGCGTTGCCGTTGGCCCACCCCGCGTCGACCGTGACGTCTCCGTTGATGGTCGTGTCGTCGGGCGACAGACCGAGGCCGGCGATGGAGGTGTAGAAGCCGATCTGGGCGTTGAGTCCCGTGTAGGTGCCGGGCTTGAACAGCAGGGCGTAGCGGCCGGTGCCGAACTGCGCCGACTCCTGCTGCCGGAAGACCTCGTCGAGTTTGGCCTGGATGCCGGGCGTGGCGGGGTCGAAGACGAGGACGTTGGGGCCGAGGTCGCCGCCGCCGGCCAGGGCGCGCGGCCGGACGGCCGAGGGAGTCGCCGATGCGGGAGTGGCCAGGCCGGTCAGGAGAGGGGCCGACGCCGCCGCGGCGGCGGCACCGATGACGGTACGGCGCGTGACGGGAGACCGGCCGGAGGCTGGGGAGTCGGAGAAGGCAGGGGGCATGGGGGGCTCTCCTGGTTCGAGATCTGAACGGTGTGGGGGTAGGGGGAGCGCTCTCTCGCCGGGAATGCTTCAGTCCGCTGAACGCACCGTCAAGAGTTGCGACGCAAATCCATAGGCTTTCGTTCATGTCCCGTCGACCTCGCGGCAAACGCCGGCACGCGCCGAACGGCGAACCTCAACGCCCGCGAGCCGAAGGCCCCTTGACTTCGCCGGCGCGTGCGTCCCGAGTCTCGTACTCTCCTGCCGGGCCCCTTGACACCTCGGCATCGCCGACCTGAGACTCGGCGATCCGGAGAGCGCTCTCCTTCACTTGGTGCCGCCCATGCCGGCATCACTCGGTCTGGGCCGCGTCGCGCATGACCTGCCGCTGACATGGGTGACGGAGCTGCGCTCGGACCACTGATCCGCCGCCCGGCCGGGGGCGGAGGAGGGCCGTGGCGAGGCGGGTGGGCCTGGACGGGGGCCGGGTGGGGGCCATGGAGGGCCGGGGGCCTCGGACGGGAAGCGGGCGGCGGTCGGAGACGCGAGCGGCTGGGGTGGCGGGGGGCGACGGACGGCCGTCGCAGAAGGCTCAGCGGTCCGGACGGGAGGCTGGGCGGCGGTGGGCTCCAGGGAGGTAGGCGGACGGCGGGCGGCCCCCGGCAGACAGATGGTCGACCCCGGCAAGCGACGAGGGGCGGCCGGCAGGCAAGCCGGGGGGGTGGGCGGACCCCGGCAGGCGACGAACAGTGACCGGCAGGCAAGCTGGGCAGCAGCCGGACCCTCGACAGGCGGCGAGCGGAGGGCGGACCCCGCCAGGCAGACGGACGGCGGTCGACTCCAGAGAGGGAAGCGGACGGCGGGCGGCCCCCGGCAGGCAGATGGTCGACCCCGGCAGGCGACGAGGGGTGGCCGGCAGGCAAGCCGGGTGGTGGGCGGACCCCGGCAGGCGACGAACAGTGACCGTCAGGCAAGCTGGGCAGCAGCCGGACCCCGACAGGCGGCGAGCGGAGGACGGACCCCGCCAGGCAGACGGACGGCCCCGACAGGCGGCGAGCGGTGGGCGACTTTCGGCACGCAGGCAGCCGGACCCCGGCAGGCGGCGAGCGGTGGCCGGTAAGCAAGCCGGGGGGAGGGCGGTCACGGCAGGGAGGCGGCGTCGCCGTGGGGAGGCTGGTGCCGGAGAGCGCTCTATGCGGTGCGCCCGGCGTGCCGTTAGGGTGCGGCCATGAGCAAACAGGCTCCGACCTTGGAGGACGTCGCCCGCGAGGCGGGGGTGTCCCGGGCGACTGTCTCCCGGGTCGTCAACGGCGTCCGCAATGTCGATCCCGCGATCCAGGAACTGGTGTGCCAGGCGATCGAGCAGACCGGTTACGCACCCAACCGGGCCGCCCGGTCGCTGGTGACCCGGCGCGCCGAGACCGTCGCCCTGGTGGTCTCCGGGGCGGGGGACGCGCCGGACGACAGCCAGGAGGCCTTCGCGGCCCGGGTCTTCGCGGACCCCTTCTTCGGGCGGGTGGTCGCGGGCGTCATCGGTTTCCTGCGCCCGCGCTCCATGCATCCGGTACTGATGTTCGCCGAGTCGGCCGAGGACCGGCGCGAGGTCCTCACCTATCTGCGGCAGGGCCGCGCCGACGGGGCGCTCGTCGTCTCCACGCACGCCCATGACCCGCTGCCCGCGCTTCTGGCCGAGGCAGAACTGCCCACCGTGCTGTTCGCCCGCCCGGCACGCCCGGTGCCGCTGAGCTACGTGGACCTGGACCACCGGGACGGCGGCCGGCTCGCGGCGGAACACCTGCTGGCACGCGGCTGCCGCAGGCCGGCCACCGTGGCCGGGCCGCTCGCCGTCGGCGCGAGTCAGGAACGGCTCGCCGGTTTCCGCGACACGCTGGCCCGCAACGGGCACCCGTACACGCCGGTCGTCGAAGGCGGCTTCACCTTCGACAGCGGCGTCACCGCCATGACGCGGCTCCTCGCCGAACAGCCCGACGTGGACGGTGTGTTCGCGGCCAACGACCTGATGGCCCAGGGCGCCTGCCAGGTGCTGCGGGAGCAGGGCAGGCGCGTGCCCGAGGACGTCGCGGTGATCGGCTTCGACGACTCCGGCATCGCGTCGGTTTGCCACCCCCCGCTGACCACGATCCGCCAACCGGTCGAGCGCATGGCGGCGCACATGGCCCGCCTCCTCGACGAACACGTCCGAGGAGAGCGGGCCGAGCCCACGTCCGTCATCTTCGACCCCGAACTGGTCGTACGGGACTCCGCGTGAACGCCCTACGGCCGTGGCCGGTTCCTCCGCCGAGCGGCCCGGCGACCCCGAGGCGAGCCGCTGTACGGACCGGTGCGGTGGCCCGTTGCGCTGCGAGGCGGGGGAAGAGCTTGCGCGCCTTGCGGTGGTCAGGTCGCGCCAGGTGTCGTTCTCGGGTGGGGGCGCGGTGTCGAGGGAGGCGAGCTGTGCGGTGATGCCGGCCTCGGGGGTGAGGCAGTAGTCACTGCCGTGGAGGAGGCGTTCGGTCCCGAAGGCGGCCGCCAGGTTCGAGCAGCTCTACCCCGCCACCACCGCGGCCCCGACCGGCGCGTCCGCCGAGCAGCTGGCCGGCGACACGGCCATCATCGAACAGACCTGCGACGTGACGTGCCCTTCGTCCTCGGCACCCTCCTCCCCCAGTGCTTCGCGCCCACCGCCCCGGCACCCATGGCCGCCGAGTGCGCGCCGTTCCCCGACACCGTCATGTCCTACTGGACGAACCGCGCGCGCAACGGCACACCCAACGCCGTCGACCTGCCCGGCCGGCCGCCCTACCAGGGCCCCGGCTCCGCGATCCCCCGACTCGACGCCAGGCCCACCCGCCCTCACCGGAGCGGACACGCGGCGGCTGTCCTTCCTCACGTCCTTCCTCGCGTCCTTCCGCACCGACGGGCGCCTCCGAGCCGCCTGGCGCACGGCGAACCGAACGCGCGCGGCGAACCGAACGCGGCCGGCGTCGGGGTCATGGGGGTCCCTTGTCACCGACGGCCGGCGGCGGAGGCTTGCCGAAGCGTACGGAGACCTTCTCGAAACCCTTGAAGGACTCGGTGGCCGCGTAGGAGCGGTAGGCGCGCAGGTCACCCGTGGCGAGGTGGACGTGGTCGGTGAACGGTGTGAGCAGGCTGCGCGGCCACAGCCGCAGGCTGCGCACGGCGATGATCTCGGCGGTGGCCAGGTACACCAGGGCGGCGAGGTAGATCCAGGCGAGCAGGCCGAGCACGATGCCGAACATGCCGTAGGTCGCGGTGGCGCCTCGCAGCACGTGTCCGACGTAGTAGGAGCCGCCCCACTGAAGTGCCTGCCACGCGGCGGCGGCTCCCAGCGCGGGGCCGTACATCGCGCGCAGCGGCAGCCGGCGCCGGGTCATCAGCCGGTAGCTCAGAAGCAGCAGCGCGGCGTTGACCACCACTCCCACCACACCGATGGCGACGCGGATGCCGACGGCCAGGCGCGTGCCGAAGATGTCGGCGGCGGATTCCGCCGTGGACAGCGCCGTCGTCAGCATGAGGCCGGCCGCGAGCAGCAGCAGGAAGTACAGGCCCCTGGCCCGGGAGCGCAGCGGGTCGGGCCTGGCGTGCCGCGGTACGGCGAAGATCTTGTTGAGGGCGTGCTGGACCGCCTGGGAGACCCCGAGGGCGCCGTAGAGGCTGCCGATGACACCTACCGCGAGGGCGGCGCCGTTGCCGTGGAAGGAGTGGATGTTGTGGCCGAGCTGGTCGCCGATCACCGGGATCTCGCCGAGCGCCGAGTGGAGCACCGACTGCTGCAACTGCGGGTTGCCGTGCAGGGAGGCGCTGAGGATGGCCACGAGGAACAGCAGGAGCGGGAAGAGGGAGACGAAGCCGTAGTAGGCCAGCAGTGCGGCGAGATAGGCCGCCTGGTCGTCGAAGAACTTGTACACCACCGCGAGCGGCATACCCGCCCACCGGTGCCGTCGCTGATAGCGGTCCAGCCGGGCCAGCACGTTCATGTGGCCTCCCACACCCTCGGCGGTCTCCGCGCCTCGGCGGGGCACCGCAGCATTCCCGTGCCCCGCACGAGCGATCCCACACCGTCCGGCGTGACCGGCCCCGTCGTCGGCCCTGCTGTTCCCCGCCGCCGAGCCGGCGTAACCCCACGGGCCGGGGTTATCCGGTGCGCATGGCGAATCTGCATCTTCCCGGCCGTGACCACGGCGAGCACGGCGAGCACGGCGAGAACCGAAAGAGCGAGGTACCGGAGCCCGAGGAGGCGGGGCCCGGCCCGGAGGTCGAGCGGCGGGCGCCGGACGCGCCGACGAAGCTGCCCCAGGGGGCATGGCTGCGAGTGCTGAAGGGTTCGCTGAAGGAGTTCCAGGACGACGAGCTGGCCGACCGGGCCGCCGCGCTGACGTACTACGGGGTGCTCTCCCTGTTCCCGGCTCTCCTGGTGCTGATCTCGCTGCTGGGCATCACCGGCAAGTCGGCCACCGACACGGTGCTGTCCCACCTCAAGCAGCTCGCCCCGGGTTCGGCCCGGGAGATCCTCACGCGGGCCGTGGTACAGCTGCAGGACCGCGCGGGCACCGGTTCGGTCATGGCGATCGTCGGTGTGGCGGTCGCCGTCTGGTCCGCCTCCGGCTACGTCGCCGCTTTCATCCGCGCGGCCAACGCCGTCTACGACATGCCCGAGGGCCGCCCCGTGTGGAAGGTCCTCCCCGTGCGTCTCGGCGTGACCGTCGTACTCATGGTGCTGGCGGTGGTCAGCGCCCTGATCGTGGTGTTCACCGGTGGCCTGGCCCACCAGGCGGGGGTGGCGCTCGGGATCGGGGACAGCGCGCTGACGGTGTGGTCGGTCGCCAAGTGGCCGGTGCTGGTGCTCCTGGTCACCATGATGATCGCGCTCCTGTACTGGGCGACGCCGAACGCGAAGGTGAGGGGCTTCCGCTGGGTGACGCCGGGCAGTTTCCTCGCCCTGGTCATCTGGATGATCGCCTCGACCGGGTTCGCGTTCTACGTGGCGAACTTCGCCTCCTACAACAAGACCTACGGCACCATGGCCGGTGTCATCGTCTTCCTGGTGTGGCTGTGGATCAGCAACCTGGCCGTCCTCCTGGGCCTGGAGTTCGACGCCGAGACGGCACGGCAGCGGGCGATCGCCGGCGGTCACCCGCCGCAGGCGGAGCCGTACGCCGAGCCGCGTGACACCCGCAAGTGGGACGAGCAGGACCTGCGCCGGGTGGACGAGGTCTGACCGCCGTGCGCGCGCCGTCTCCCGGCCACCCGGTGGTTCAGGCGGCGATGGTGGCCAGTCCGGCGATACCGACGAGATAGACGACGACCACGGTGATGCTGTCGATGCCCATCCGGGCGTACTGGCGGCGGGGACGGAAGACGAGGCCGGCCATGTAGATGACGGTGAGGATGATGCCGAGCGCGGTGAGGTAGATGTCGGTGTCGTGCGCGGCCGGCAGGACGGGCTTGCCGGAGATGAGGGTGGCCAGGAGGAAGAGAACCGGCAGGAACGCGTTGCCGCCGAAGATGTCGCTGACAGCGAGCTGGTAGTCGCCGAGCCGGGTGGACGTCAGGCCCGTGCTGAGCTCGGGCAGGGAGGTGGCCGCGGCGAGGACGGTCGCACCGAACAGCACCCCGCTCAGCCCCTGCCGGGCGAAGAGCTGCTCACCGCTGCGCTCGATGACCACGCCCGCCACCAGCGTCGCCAGCGCCGCCGCGGCGAAGACGAGCGCGGCACGGCGGGAGCCGACACCCTTGTCGGTCGCGGCCTTCTCCTTCTTCCCGCGGGAGTGACCGCGCGGTTCGGGCTGGCTGTCCGGGGCGTCACCGCCCTCACGCCACGGCAGCCCCCGGCCCGCCCGGTTCAGCAGCACCAGCCCGATCACCCACAACGCGGCGATCGCCACCGACGCCGGGGCCAGACGCGCGGCGTGCAGGTCCGGGGACAGCTGGGTGCCCATGACCACCACGGCCAGGATGACCACCACGAGCGCGCCCTCCAGCACCAGCTGGAGGCTGGCGGCCAGCCGGGTCAGCGGCGCGCGCGGACGCACCCCGGCGGCGTCCAGGACGGCGAGGACGACGGTCTGGATGGCGATGCCGCCGAGGATGTTGCCGACGGCGATGTCCAGTTGGCCGGCCAGGGCGGCCGAGACGGTGATGGCGATCTCCGGGAGGTTGGTCGCGATCGCCAGGAGGACGAGCCCGCCCAGGGCGCTCCCCAGATGGAGCCGTTCGGCGAGGACGTCGGTGGTGTCGGACAACTTGATGCCCGCGTACCAGATGACGGCCGCACTGGCCACGAACAACACGAGCAGCACCGGAGAGCTCAGAGATCCCATGCGTGTGCGGGTACCCGCCCGGAGCGGTGACTTGGCATGGCACATGTCCTGTGCCCCGGGCCGGCCCCGGTACGGGCTCAGTGTCCGCCGACGGCGAGTTCGTAGTCGCCGATGAGGTCGCCGAGCAGGGTCCCGGCCGTCAGATCGCTGCGGACGTGGCCGGCCATGTAGAGGCGGGAGTAGAGGACCTGGTCCTGCATCCAGCGGTAGTCCTCGGCCCGGTGCGGGGAGAGGGCGCCGAGGAGGGTGACCGCGGCGGCGGCACGGGTGGCGTGCCGGGAGGGGTAGGAGTACGGGCCCTTCGCACCGGCGGTGATGTGCTTCTCGGGGCGCAGGGCCGGGTCGAGGACGAAGGGAGCGGGCTGCTTGTCCCGGGCGGCGACCCGGTCGCTGATGGTCTTGGCCAGCTTCAGGGCCGACTTGAGCCGAGCCTTCTCTCCCTTGCCGCGCGCCGCGGGGATCAGCTCCCGCTGGTCGTGGAGGTACAGCTTCCAGATGTCCTTCTTGCCGTTGAGCTCCAGCCAGGTGGCGGCCTTCTTCCCGGCGGCGGTGCGGATCCTGGCCAGTGCCTGGACCTCGTGGAGTTCGGCGGTGCGCTCCTTCGCCGTGGGCGGTGCGGGGGTCTGCCGGGCGGCCCAGGCGGTGAAGGCCCTGTCGTCGCGGGTGGTGCCGTGCGCCGCTTTCCACCGGGCGAACAGGGCATCGGCCTTCGCGCGCTGGGTGGCGGCCTGCTTGCCGATCGCGGTGATCGCGGCGTCCGTGAACAGGGGCGGAGGCGGATTCCGTTTGATGCGGTCGGTCGCCGAGAGCTTCGGCTTCGACGAGGAAGCGGTGGGGATCAGCTGGGGCCGGAGCAGGCCGAAGGCGGCGGCCGCGGCGGCGAGCAGCGCGATGACGGCGTACGGCCAGGTGATGCCGCGCAGGGTTGTCATGCGGCGGGGGTCCTTTCGAGGAGCGGCGCGGGGATCGCCGCGGTGGTGAAGTGCGCGCGGGCGAGACGGCGTACGTCGTTGTCGGGCAGCCCGGGGGTGAGCAGGGCCCGGCCGACGATGTACTTGCTGACGGACACGGGCCGGGCCCCGAGACGCAGCAGCAGCCGGTCGGCGGGGGCGGCCCGGATGCCGCCCTTGGTCTCGACGAGGACGTGTCCGGGGTCGAGAGCGGCGGTGCGGTCGCCGTGGTGGCAGGTGAGGAGGCCGTCGAGGGTGACCCGGGTGCCGTGGTCCAGGTCGGCGAGGGCCGCGCGGACGTACCGCACCTCGGCGGCGGGGGCCAGTGCCGCGGTGGTGACGAGGATGTCCGACTGCCGCAGCACCTCGTCGACGAACCCGGCCGCGGAACCGTCCAGCCGGCCGTAGGCGTGGGCGGGGACCCGCACCGCGTGTTTGACGGTGGCGCCGCGGCCGTCCTTCGTCTTCACCTCCACCCGGCACAGTCCGTCCTCCGCGTACAGGCGGGTGCGCACCTTCCAGCGGCGGCGGCGGCGCTGGACGTGGGCGCGCCAGGCGCCGAGCTGCTCGGTGTCGAAGTAGGTGCTGAGGTAGCTCGTCGTGCGGCGGCCGGCCAGGTCGAGGACGTGGTGGCTGTCGGCGAGCCGGTCGACGAAGAGGCGTGCCCGGTCCAGGGGCAGCAGGTACTTGCGGTCGGTGCGGTGCTGGAGCGCGGCTGCCGCGTCGACCTCGGCGAGCGTGGCTCCGCGCAGCGCGGCCAGACCGAGGCCGGCCGTGAGCGGGGACGCGGACGTCATGAGAGAGGCACCTGCTCGCGCGGCTCCGTGTCCTGACCGGCGGCGGACCCGTCCGGCCCGGCGGGGTAGCGGGCCAGGACCCGGGTGGTCTCGCGTACGTAGTCGACCTCGTCGACCACCACCGACAGCGGCGCCTGACCGAAGCGGAGCGCGACGTCCTCGGCTATCAGGGAGGTTTCCGGGTAGATCCGGTCCAGGGTCAGCTTCACCGTACGGGCCGGCGGCTGGTAGGCGCGGGGGTCGTCGACCACCAGAACGGCCACCAGGACGACTGTGTCGAGGGCGATGACCAGCCAGCTGTCGCGCTGCGGAAGCCCGGTGCACAGGGCTGTGACCAGGGCCACGAACGTGTAGGCGACGTCGCGCAGGGTGAAGGCCGCGCTGCGCAGCCGGACCAGGGAGAGGATGCCGAACAGCCCGAAGCCGACCCCGGCGGGGAACTTGCCCGCGCTGATCGCGCTCATCGCCGCGAACAGCCCGACGTTCAGCGCGACCAGCACCAGCGGCATCGCCGGTGCGCTGGGGCGCCGCCGGTAGAGCCACCCGACCAGGATCAGCAGGGCGACGACGTCGAGACCGCCGCGCGCGGTGAGATCCGCCGGTGTGACGTGCTCGGTGATGCCCTTGGCGGCGAGCACCCATGAGTGCATGACTGTCCCTTCCGTCCCGGCACGTCGGACGGCGGACCGGTCGCGGCCCGCGGTGCACCGCGACGTGAAGGACGGTAGGGATGTCACATGAACGAACCATGAAGCCTTGCCGGCGGCCGGAGCCCGGATCCCGGGCGGTTAATCTGACCGGCATGCACTACCTGGTCGTCGATGACGAGACCCGCCTCACGGACCTCGTCGTCCGCTACCTCACCGAGTCAGGGCACACCGCCGAGGGCCGCTACGACGGCCCCTCCGGCCTGGCCGCCGCCCGTGACCCCCGTCTGGACGGGATCGTTTTGGACGTGATGCTGCCCGGGACGGACGGTGTCGAGGTCTGCCGGACCCTGCGCGGCGAGGGCATCGACGTTCCCGTGATCCTGCTCACCGCCCGCGGCGCCATCAGCGAACGGGTCGCCGGGCTGGACGCCGGCGCCGACGACTACATGGTCAAACCGTTCGCCATGGAGGAGCTGCTGGCCCGGCTGCGGGCGCTGTCCCGGCGCCGCCCCGACGGCTCCGGCCGTCTCCGGGTGGGCGACCTCGTCCTCGACCCCGAGCAGCAGCGGGCCTGGCGGGCGGACACTGAACTGGGCCTGTCCAGGCGGGAGTTCGCCGTGCTGCGCGTGCTGATGGAGAACGCCGGACGGGTCGTGACGCGCTTGCGGCTGCTCGAGGAGGTCTGGGACGGCGAGACCGACCTGCGCAGCAACGCCATAGACGTCCACGTCTCCAAGGTGCGCGCGAAGGCCGACCGCGCCTTCGGCCGTACGACGATCACGACCCTGCGCGGACGTGGCTACCGCCTGGAGACCGCCCCGTGACCCCGCCGGACGGGCCGCGGGCCTGGTTCGGGCGGCTGCCCGTCGTCACCCGTCTCGTCCTGGCCGTCGCCGTCACCATGTCGCTCGTGCTGACCGGAGCTGCCGGGCTGGTCTACTGGCGGGTCAGGACCGCCCTGGACCAACAGCTGCACGACGACCTGGCCGCCTACCAGCACAGCCTCGACCGGGCCGTGCGCGCGGGCACCGCGCTGCCGCCGGGCCCCAGTGGCAGCTTCTGCCAGGTCCTCGACGCGCGGGGCCGCGTCCTCACCTCCAGTGACGCCGGGGGCCGGCGGGCCCTGCTCACGGCCGCCGAGATCGACTCGGCCGCGCACGGGCACGGGGTACGGCGCGATGTCGGCTCCCTGCTGCCCATCACCCCGGACACGCTGCGCCTCCAGGCCGAGCGCGTCACGGCCGGCGGGAAGACACGCGTCGTCGTCGCCGCCGTTCGCCGGGGGCACCGCGACGAGGCCCTGCGCGAACTCCTCGCCCAGCTCGCCCTCGCCTCCGGACTGACCCTGATCGCCGCCTCCTACGTCGGCTACCGCACCGCCCGTGCCGCCCTGCGCCCCGTCGAGCGCTACCGCACCGCGGCGGCCGCCCTCGCCGACGGAGGGCAGGACCTGCGCCTGGACGTGCCGGCCGACCGCGACGACGAGATCACCCGCCTCGGCCACACCCTCAACCGCATGCTCGACCGTCTCGAGGCGTCCGCGGTCCGCGAGCACCGGTTCCTCGCGGACGCCAGCCACGAGCTGCGCACCCCGCTGTCCCTGCTGCGGGCCGAAGTCGACGTCGCGCTGCACCGCCCCCGCTCGGCCGCGGAACTCACCGAGACCCTGCGCTCCGTGGACGCCGAGGTCCAGCGCCTGATCGATCTCTCCAACGCCCTGCTGGGCCTGGAGGAACTCGGCAGCACCGACCACATCACCAGGGCACCCGTGCGACTCGCCGACCTCGTGGAGACGGCGGTGGCCCCGCATCTGCGCACCGCCGAACAGGCCGGGCGCGCCCTCACCTCCGACGCGGCGGACACGACCGCCGACATCGACGCCCGATGGCTGCGGCCCGCCGTCGGCAACCTCGTCGACAACGCCCTGCGCCACGGACACGGGACCGTCCACCTCACGGCGACCGTCCACGGAGCCAGGCTCCGGCTGCGCGTCACCGACGAGGGACCCGGCTTCCAGCCTGAGTTCCTGCCCCGGGCGTTCGACCGCTTCGCGCGCGCCGAGGCCAGCCGTACCAGCGCGGGATCCGGTCTGGGGCTCGCCTTCGTGCACGCGGTGGCCGCCGCCCACGGAGGCACCGCGCGGGCCGAGAACACCGGCGGCGGGGCCGCCGTGACCCTCGACCTGCCCTGCTGATCGACGAGGTCACCCGCCGGGACGCCGGCTGCCGGCTCACGCCGCCTGCGATGTCAGCAGGGGGGCAGATGCCTGCCAGCCGGAACAGTCGTGCGACGGGGGGTGTCAGCGGTCCGGTCACGGAGAAGCTCACCCCGGGATCCCGGCAGTGGCCGCGGGCCCCGGCAGGACGTTGCAGCCCGGAGCGGTCGCGGAAGGTGACCCGGCTGACGTACGCCTCCACACGCCGGGCGGCGCTGGGCACGGCGGCCCGCGCCTCGTCGGTCGGCCGGCACGCGGACACGTGGTCCGTCTCGCCTGTCACGGTCACGGTCGCGACCGTGCCGCTGCCCACCGCTGTGCCGGACACGCGCAACCGCTCGCCGGGCTGCCTTCCTCAGGCGCTGTTCACCCCGTCGGCGTTCCGGTTGCGCGACAGCGAGTCAACGCCCCGCTGCGGGACGGGACCCGCCCGGGAGCAGGCCGCCTGCGGCCCCCTTCCCGGGCGGGCCGGGTGTCAGCCGCCCGAGCAGACGGTGCCGTTGAGGCGGAAGACCGTCGGGTCCGGGTTGGGCCCGTCATTGGCGCCGACGAATCCGAAGGAGGCCGTCGATCCGCCGTCCGGGGCCAGCGGCCCGGCGCCCTCGGGGGCGGTCACCCGCACGTGCGAGCCGGTCTGGTGGAACGTGGCGCCCCAGCCGGAGGACACCGACTGATGGTCGGTCGGCCAGTCCCAGTCCACGGTCCAGCCGGTGATCGCCGTATCGGAGAGGTTGCGGACGGTGACCGTGGCCACGAATCCGTTGCCCCAGCCCGTGTCGCGGTGATACGTCACCGCGCAGGTGGCGTCCGCCGGGGTGCCGGTGGTGAAGGCCAGCGGAGAGGACGGGGCGGAGAGCCGTCCCGAGGCGTCGGCCGCCAGCACGTCGACCGTGTGGGTACTGCCCGGCGGCAAGTTGCGCAGGGTCACGGAGGTGCCGGTGGTCTCGCCGGCCAGGCGGGTGTGGACGCCGTCGCGCTCCTGGACCAGATAGCGGGCGGCGCCCGGCGCGCCCTCCCAGGACAGGCGCGCGGTGGTGTCGGTCACCGCTTCCAGTCGCGGGGTGCCCGGCGTTCCGGCGGCCGAGGCACCCGGCCCGGTGCCGGCCCGCGGTTCGAGGGTGACGGTGAGCAACGCGTACGGCGGCACGGTCACCTGGGACGCGGACGCCTCCCCGCCGGTGACCTCGGTGATGTCGCTGTCGCCGCGTGCGTAGCGGCTGACCTTCGGTGCGGTGCCGGACGGGGTGAAGCCCGCGTACGCGAGGTCCACGGTCCGTGCGGCGTCCGGGTTCTCGTTGACGAGCAGGACGCTCAGGCGCCCGTCGCGACGGAGCACGGCGTGTGCCGAGACGTCCTGCGCGGAGGACGCGGCAGCGACCATGGTGTCGCCCGCGGTGCCCAGTTCGCTGGTCATCTTCATGCCGTAGTAGGGGTGGAACGGTGTGTTCGGTGCCGGCTCGCACACGTCTGCGGTGCAGGCGCCGCTGGAGAGCATTCCCATGTCGCCGTAGTCGGTCTCGCCGTCGACGGTGGTGATCCCGCCCGCCCCGTTGTGGGTGTTCCACCAGTCGACGCTGAAGACGCCGTTCTCCATGGCCGTCATGAACGCGTCGGCGGCGAACAGGCCGTTGGGGCGGGCGGTGAGCCGAGCGCCACCGGTGTTGGCGTTGATCTCGGTGAGGGCGATGCCGATGCGCGGTGAGCCGGTGCCCGCGTACCGGTCGATCTGGCTGCGCACCTCCCGCAGTTCACCCGGCAGCCTGGCCAGCCGCGCCGTGGCGTCCTGGGCCGTGGTGTCGGATCCGCCCGCGTACCAGTGGACGCTCACGAAGTCGACGACGTCGGCCACTTGGGAGAGCACGGTGTGGTTCCAGTCGCCGGGATCGCCGTCGCCGACCACGCCGTCCGGCCATTCGCCCGGAGCGGTGAGGACGGCGCCGATCTTCACGGTCGGGTCGACGGCCTTCATGGCCGCGGCGTAGGCGCGCACCTGGCGGGCGTACTCCTGGGGGCTCTTGTCCGCGTGTTCGTCGTGCTCCCAGCCGCTGCCGTAATGGCCGTTGCCGTAGATCTCGTTGCCGATCTCCCAGTACTTCGCGCCGTAGTTCTTGGTGACGTTCGCGTACCGCACCCAGCCGGCCGCCTCCTCGGGCGTGCCCGAGCCGTAGTCGGCGATGAGGATCGGCTGCGCGCCGGTGGCGCGGACGGTGTCCATGAAGGAGTCGAAGCCGGTTCCCGGCGCGACATATCCCCCGGGCGCCGTGTGCGTCTGCCAGTGGTAGATGTCGGCGTACGAACCGCCGGGGTAGCGCATCGCCCCGACGTCGGCCGCCTTCATCAGGCGGGCGACCTCGGGATCGTTCATGTGCGAGTCCCAGATGGCGGTGTTGACGCCACGGGCGGTGCCGGACAACCGGCCCAGCGACGCCTGGGCGTTGACCTGGACCTCTGCGTCCGCGGCGCCGGCCGCCCGCGGTGCGGCGGGTGCGATGCCGGCCAGCGGGGACAGCAGGGCCAGCGCGGCGGCCAGGACGGTCGCGCCGCGCGCGAGGGGGCGAAAGCCGGCACCGGCCGGCCGGGCGGGTCTGCGCAGTGGGGACATGCGGGGTCCTCCCTAGGTGGTCCGGCGGCGCGGGCAGGGGGAGCAGGTGTCGCACCTCGGCGCCGGACAGGCGGAGTGCCGCCGCGCCGGCAGGACGTTCGGCGCCGGTGACACGGAAGCGGAGCGGGAGTGCGTGGCGATCGTGCGCGTGCGGGCGGCGTCCGGAACACGCCGTGGGAGCGCTCCCATGATGGGAGGGGTGCGACGCCTTGTCAACGCCTGGGCAGTGGAGTGGTGAGGCGGGCGACGGCGGAACGTGGGGACGGAGCGGCCCCGGCGACGTGGGTCGTATCGCCTTCGGTGTGCTCGACGTCCGCGATGGTGCGGGGCGCCCGTGGCATTCGTCCCGTCATCGTGGCCCTGGGACCCGGCGGGGCCCGACTCTCCCGCGCGGGCCCCGTCCAGGGCCGGACACTCATACAGCTGTCAAGACGGCAACTGGTGGAAGCGGTGCGGTGTACCGGCTGCCGGCCTGCCGCGGATCACGCGCCGACCGTCTCGGCCCGGACCGCGCGGGTGCGGACGACGGAGGGCCGGGAGAAGACGGTGACGGCGACGGAGAGCGCGGCCACAACGGTGATCGTCGTACCGGGGCCGAGGTACTGGGCGAGGCCGCCGGCGATCGCGGCTCCGATGCCCTGCCACGTCATCCGGCCGGCGGACTCGACGCCCTGGACCTGGCCGCGGACCGGGTCCGGGGTCAGCGCGAGAAGCTGTTCCTGGAGCGGCAGGGTGGCGGCGAACCCGGCGCCGGCCACGAACACCGCGACCGCCACCACCGGCGTGGGGGGCTCGACGGCGAACAGCAGGTACGGCACGGCGAGCAGCAGGCGCAGGGCGAAGGCGTAGCGACGGCGCCGGTCGGCGTCGAGCAGACGGCCGACCGTCAGGTCTCCGAGGAGCATGCCGGCCGATCCGGCGGCCAGAAGAGTCCCCGCGTCGTCCGGGGCGTAGGAGAGGAACAGGGCCTCGCAGCCGACGATCAGGCCGTTGGGAACCCACAGGTTCAGCAGCAGCACCCGCCGGCCGGGGTGGGAGAACATCGCGATGTCGGTCGCCCAGGTCTGCCGCAGGCCGGGGCGCCGGGTCAGCCGGATCGAGTGTTCCCGGACGGTCGCCGCCACGACGCCCAGCGCGAGTGCGGTCAGGCCGGCGGCGATGACGAAGACCTCCTGCGGGCTGAGGTACCGCAGCAGTACGGCGCCGATGGCGTACCCGAGGATCGCCATGCCGCCCGACGTGATGTTCATCAGCGACCGGGCGAGCGCGTACGTGGCGGTTGGCACGACCTCGGCGAGCAGGCCCATTCGTGTTCCCGTGCCGAGGGACTGGAAGAAGCCCAGCACCAGGAGGAGGGCGAACCGGACCGCCAGCGGCAGCCCGGGGATCGCCTGTGCGGCAACGCCCGCCAGCGAGACGCACTGGAGCAGGACGAGGGTCCGGCGAGGACGGTTGCCGTCCGCGACCGACATCAGCGTCAGGGCGCCCAACACCGTGGCGAACGTCGCGCCGTACATGCTGACGGCTGTCAGGAACGGGGACCGGGTCTGGTGGTTGACCAGTGTGCCGAGTGCGAAACCCGACAAGGTGGCCGCGGAAGCCGTGAGCGTGGAGCCGGCGTACAAACCGGCGAACTCACGGTTGCGCAGCAGGGCGCGGTAGCTGGTGGGGGGCGGCGTGACGGGCACGGAGGTGTGAGAGGGCATGAAAAAAGCCTCCGCGCGCACCTCTTGGGGCGCCGAAGGCCAACGCGATCACTCTAACACGGCGACGGAGCCCGTGCCCGGTACCAGCGCGCCGAAGGCGCCGCGGTCCGGGGCCCGCCCCGACCGGTGGCGAGCCGGCCCGGGAAGTTTCTTCGGCCGGAGCCGAATCCTTTTCGGGGGTCCCCGTCTCTTATCGGTGTACGGCCGCGAGGGCCGGCGGAGACCAGGAGGAAAAACCATGATCATCGGCATCGTAGTGATCGGCGCAGTGCTCGTCGGCGCGTGCAGCTGGCACCTGACGAAGCGCATGCGGAGCCGGAGCTGACCAGTGCCTGCGGGCACGACGCTTTGCGGGTATGAGTAGGACGCATGAACCGTAGCTTCTCCTGGCCGGACGAGCGGCTGATCAAGGCTGCCCAGGACGGCGACGTCACCTCGCTCACCACCGTCGTCATGGAATCGCAGCCTCATGTGCGCAAGTTCGCCATATCGCTGTGCGCCTCACCGCAGGACGCGGAGGACGCGGCACAGGAGGCGCTGATCATCCTCTACCGGAAGATCGGCACCCTACGGGCCTCCGGTGCGCTCGCCGCATGGATGTTCCGGATCGTGCGCCACGAATGCCTCCGGCAGGTACGGCTGCTCGTCTCGCGGAGCGAGGAGACGGCGGCCGAACCGGAGGCGTGCACGGAGCCGTCCGCCGAGGACGCGGTGCTGCGCAGGATGGAAGCGGAGCGGGTCGCCGCCGCGATCAGCGCTCTGCCCCGCGACCAGCGGCAGGTCCTGATCATGCGGGATGTGCAGGGCCTGCCCGGTGGCGTCGTCGCCCGATCGCTCGGTCTGAGCACCGCCGCGATGAAGTCGCGGCTGCACAGAGCCCGCGCGACACTGCGTCACTCACTGGCCCTGACCGACCAAGGATCCGATCAGGGCCCCGATCGAGCACCCGACCAAGCAGCCGATCGTCCAGCCGGAGGAGAGTTACGACCTTGAACACCGTGAAGCTCACGAAGAACACGAAGGCCCCGGCCGCCGGGAAACCCGCGGCGCCGGAGCTGAACTACGCCAGCAAGTCCGTCACGCGCCATCTGGTGCGCGGCGTCATCGGCTTCGGGCTGGTCATCGGCTCGATCGCCCTGGTGCCGGTCGTCGGCCCGGTCAGCCTGGTGGCGGCCCCACTGGGCCTGGTCGCCTTCCGCGGCTGCCCCACCTGCTGGATGGTCGGCCTGGCGCAGACCATCTCCCGTGGCCGTCTGGAGCGCGACTGCGTGGACGGCGTCTGCACGCTGACCAAGGCGGACCCGGCGAAGAAGGCCACGGCCGAGCCGTCGGCCGGCATCACCGTCCCGGCACACCTCCCCGTGTCGACCCTCCCTGCATCGGCGCCCGGCGAGCATTCGAACCTCTGACCTACCGCTCGGGAAGAAAAAGATCAGGGCGCCAAGACCGAGATACGCGAAAGCCCTCCCGGCGTCGACAGGATCCGGGAGGTGACTTTCAGCTTTGGCGTTTGCGGTCGTCCTGGTGCCAGCTGGGAGTACTTCCTACCTCCCACAGCTGAGCCGGCCTATACGCACACGCATATATCGAACACGCATGCCCCTATCAAGGCGTGCGCCTGGTCATTTATGGGACTTAGGCGTTCCGTTTCCAGCGGCGCGGTGTGCAGTGATCGACACAGCGGGCACATGACCGGAACAAGCGATCGAAGAGCTTCTTCATACCCCGATCTCAGCACGGCTTTGCCCGGCGATCCAATATCTTCTCGGTACCGGTGGCAAAGGATTGGGTATCGTATCGGCCATGGACTTACGGGGGTTGCGTTACTTCGTGACGGTGGCGGAGGAAGGCAATGTCAGCCGTGCGGCCCGGCGCCTGCACATGTCCCAACCGCCGCTCAGCCAGCGCATCCGTGAGCTGGAGACCGAGTTGGGCTGCGAACTGTTCGTCCGTGGCCCCAGGGGAATGAGACTGACCCCGGCCGGCGATGTACTGCTGGAAGAAGCCAGGGTGCTGCTCGCGGGAGCGGACCGGGCCAAGGAACGGGTGGTGCGGCAGGTCACCGGCGCCCGGTCACTGCGAGTCGGGGTGCTCGGGCCCGGTGAGGCCACTCTGTCGGAACCCGTTGCCCGAGCCTTCGCGAGCAATCATCCGGAGGCCGTGGTGAGCCTGCGGCAGGGCGATCTGACCGACCCGACGATGGGTCTCGCGGCCGGTGCGATCGACGTGGCGATCACGTGGACCCCCTTCGACATGACCGGTATGGCAGTGCGCGCGATCCAGGAGGACCGCTGCTTCGCGGCCGTCGCCGCGGACAGTCCGTTCGCCGGGAGGAGTTCCCTGACCAGGGGCGACATCGACCACAGCAGCTCCATCCGCTTGCCTGCCGGGGTCGATGCGAGCTGGCGGGCCCACTGGCAGCCGTCCGCGTCGGGCGGTGGCCCGGAGGTGCGCTCCCTCGACGAGTGCCTGCACGCGGTGCTGTGGCAACGCTCGATCGCACTGGTACCCGAATCGGCTCTGCGACGGCACGCGGTCGAGGGCATCGCCTTCCGGCCGGTGGCCGACCTGCCGCCCACACGGCTGGTCCTCGCCTGGCGGCGCGACGACCGGTCGCCGCTCGTGACGGCGTACGTCGACGCATTTTCCGCGGCACGAAAAAAGGGTTCAGCGCCCCGGCAGGAACGCGTTGTTCACACGTAGTCGACACCGCGGCCACGCCCCATGCCGATCTCCCGCGATTATGCGGTATATCGAGTTCCGGATTACGAATCCCCCACTCCTCTCCGGCTCGAGTGACGTTACCCGGTGGATACCGGAAACCCGTTGAGACGTTCTGGGTGGTTTTGGTTTACGCAGAGCGCGGCTCGGTGCTACCGTCCGAATCCGACTTGAAGTCCGGCCAGACGTCAAGTCGGCAGCACGATGATCACGCTTCACGGGGGGAGCAACCGAACCATGATCCGCCATGCCCAGATATATGCAGGACCTCCATCGGCTGACACGACACGAAACGGGTCGGGCGATGTGGAAAATGCGGAACAGCCGGCCGGGGACCGGGAACCGCAACCGCTGTCCGATCAGCTCGACGACCGGACCATTGCCGTAATCGGACTTTCGTGCCGTTTTCCCGGCGGTTCAGGTCCTGCCGAATTCTGGGACCTTCTGCGGAACGGCCGCGACGCCATAGCAGACCCGCCCCCGGACCGCGCCCACCTCGCAGCCTTATCGGAGGGGTCGCCGCGCCGCGGTGGTTTTCTGCCCTCAGTCGACACTTTCGATGCCGGGTTCTTCGGCATATCCCCACGTGAAGCCGCCGCCATGGACCCGCAGCAACGGCTTGTGCTGGAACTGGCCTGGGAGGCGCTGGAGGACGCCGGCATCGTCCCGGCCACGCTCGGCGGCACCGACACCGCCGTCTTCGTCGGCGCGATCGCCGACGACTACGCGGCGCTCACCCACGCGGCCGGACCCGGCGCGATTTCCGCGCACACGGTGACCGGGCTGCACCGGGGCATCATCGCCAACCGGGTCTCCTACGCCCTCGGCCTGCGGGGCCCGAGCATGGTCATCGACACCGCCCAGTCGTCATCGCTGGTCGCGGTCCACCTGGCCTGCGAGAGCCTGCGCCGCGGCGAGTCCACCGCGGCGCTGGCCGGCGGCGTCAGCCTCAACCTCGCGCCGGAGAGCACACAGGCCCTGGCGGCCTTCGGCAGTCTCTCGCCGGACGGCCGATGTTACGCTCTCGACGCCCGTGCGAACGGCTACGTCCGAGGTGAGGGCGGCGGCCTGGTGGCACTCAAACTTCTCAGCCGGGCCCTGGCCGACGGGGACCGCATCCACTGCCTGATACGCGGCGGGGCCATCGGCAGCGACGGCGCCAGCGAGACCCTCCCCACCCCGAACGGACCAGCCCAGGAACGTGTGCTGCGCGACGCCTGGAAGCACGCGGGAATCCCGCTGGAGCAAGCGCAGTACGTCGAGATACACGGATCGGGCACCCGGGTCGGGGACCCCGTCGAAGCATCGGCTCTGGGCGCCGTCTTCGCCCCGGCCCGCACACCAGAGAACCCGCTCAGGCTCGGCTCCGTCAAGACGAACATCGGCCACCTCGAAGGGGCCGCCGGCATCGCCGGACTCGTCAAGACCATCCTCTGCCTCAACAAGCGCGAGCTCGTCCCGACCCTGAACTACCGCACCCCCAACCCCGGCATACCGTTCGCCGACCTGCGACTCGCCCCTACCACCGCCACCGGCCCGTGGCCGCGCCCCGACCGGCCGCTCGTCGCGGGCGTGACCTCCGTCGGGATGGGCGGCACCAACTGTCACCTGGTGCTCAGCGAGTGGCCGGACGCGGTCGCGACGACCGACGTGAACACACCGGGAGAGGAACGGAGTCCGGACGGGCAGGGCGGCGGTCCCGTCCCCTGGGTGCTGTCCGGGCGCGGTGACGCGGCGCTGCGCGCGCAGGCCGCCCGGCTCCGCGACCACCTCACGGACCACCCGGAGTCCGGCGTCACCGAGGTGGCCCGGGCCCTCGCCCACGACCGCACCGCGTTCACCCACCGGGCCGTGCTCGTCGGTGCCGGCCGGGACGACCTGCTGACCGCCCTGGACGCGGTCGCCGACGCCCGGGTCAGCCCGGCCGCGGTCGAGGGCAGCAGCCCGCGAACCCGCCGCACGGCAGTGTTCGTCTTCCCCGGACAGGGCTCGCAGTGGGCGGGCATGGCCGCGGAACTCCTCGACAGCGAGCCGGTGTTCGCACGGGTCGTCGAGGACTGCGAGCGTGCGCTGCGCCCCTACCGTGACTGGTCGCTGACCGACGTGCTGCGTGCCCGTCCCGGCGCGCCCGCCCTGGAACGCGACGATATCGTACAGCCCGCCCTGTGGGCCGTGATGGTCGGCCTGGCCGCACTGTGGCAGGCGGCGGGCGTCGAACCCGCCGCGGTCGTCGGTCACTCGCAGGGTGAGATCGCCGCCGCCACCGTCAGCGGCGCCCTCGGCCTCGACGACGCGGCCCGGCTCATCGCCGTACGCAGCGCGGCCCTCGGCGTGCTGGCCGGGCGCGGCGGCGGCATGCTCACCGTGTCGCTGCCCGCAGACCGGGTACGGGAGGACATCGCGGATCGCCCGCAGCTCAGTGTGGCGGCCGTCAACTCCCCCGGCATGACCGTGGTGGCCGGCGACGGCGACGCCCTGGACGCGCTGGCCGCGCACTACGGCGACGACGTCCGCACCCGGCGCGTCCCCGTCGCCTACGCCTCGCACAGCCCGCACGTCGACGCCGTACGGGACACGCTGCGCGCGGACCTGGCCGGGATCGCGCCCCGCGCCGGGCGGGTGCCGCTGCACTCCACGGTGACCGCGACAGCGCTGGACGGCCCCGGCCTCGACGCCGACTACTGGTTCCGCAACCTGCGCGAACCCGTGCGGTTCCAGCCGACCGTACGGGCCCTGCTCGACGCGGGGCACGATCTGTTCATCGAGATGAGCCCGCACCCGGTGCTGACGCTCGCCGTCCAGCAGACCGCGGAGGCCGCGGACCTGCCGGTCACCGCGCTGGGCACCTTGCGCCGCACGGAAGGCGGTCCGCAACGGCTGCTGCTCGCGTTCGGCGAGGCGTTCTGCCACGGCGCGGAAGTGGACTGGTCCGCCGTCCTGCCGGCCGGCACCGTGCGCGCCGAGCTGCCGACGTACGCCTTCCAGCGGCGTCGGCACTGGATCTCCGGGCAGCGCACGGCCGTTGCCGCCGTGCCGACGGCCGGCACCGAGCCGCCGCCGGAGACATCAGCGCTCGCGGAGGAGACCGCGGAAGCCCCG
The DNA here is from genome assembly GCF_040613095.1 of Streptomyces sp. NPDC006309. Taxonomy (NCBI): domain Bacteria; kingdom Bacillati; phylum Actinomycetota; class Actinomycetes; order Kitasatosporales; family Streptomycetaceae; genus Streptomyces; species Streptomyces sp. NPDC006309. The sequence goes on from NZ_JBEXRO010000023.1 coordinate 137,965, forward strand.
GAGACCGGACCGCCCCGGTCACTGTCCGGCCCCGCCGCCCTGGAGCTGGTACGGGCGCACGCCGCCGCCGTCCTCGGCCACCACCGCTCCGACGACGTCGAACCACGCCTGCGGTTCAAGGAGTTGGGTTTCGATTCCTCGATGGTCGTCGAGCTGCGCGACCGACTCGTCACCGCCACCGGACGCACACTGCCCACCACCGTGGTCTACGAGCACCCCAGCCCCGCCGAACTGGCCGCGATGCTCAGCGACCCGCAGACGCCTGCGCACACCGAGCCGAACCGCGACACGGCGGCCCTCGCGCCCCGTTCCGGCCATGACGACCCCGTGGTGATCGTCGGCATGGGCTGCCGTTTCCCGGGCGGGGTGGAATCGCCGGAGGGGCTGTGGCAGGTCGTCGCCCAGCAGCGCGACGTGATCTCCGGCTTCCCGGCCGACCGGGGCTGGGACCTGGACGGCCTCTACCACCCCGACCCCGCGCAGGTCGGCACCACATACGTCCGGCACGGCGGTTTCCTGGAGGGCGCGGCCGAGTTCGACGCCGAACTGTTCGGGATCTCTCCGCGTGAGGCGCTGGCGATGGACCCGCAGCAGCGTGCCTTCCTCGAGGTGTGCTGGGAGGGGCTGGAACGCGCCGGCATCGCCCCGGACTCCCTGCGCGGCACCCAGACCGGCGTGTTCGCCGGCGTCATGCCTCAGGAGTACGGTCCTCGGCTCGGTGAGGCGGCTGCCGGTGCGGCCGGGTTCGGCCTCACCGGAACCACCTCCAGTGTCGCCTCCGGCCGGGTCGCGTACACCCTCGGCTTGCAGGGCCCGGCGCTGACGGTGGACACCGCGTGCTCCTCGTCCCTGGTCGCCCTGCACCTGGCCGTACGTGCCCTGCGCTCGGGCGAATGCTCACTCGCCCTCGCCGGCGGCGTGACGGTCATGTCCACACCCGGCATCTTCATCGAGTTCTCCCGTCAGCGGGGTCTCGCGGCCGACGGGCGGTGCAAGTCGTTCTCGGCGGACGCCGACGGCACCGCCTGGGCCGAAGGCGTCGGCATCCTCGTCGTCGAGCGGCTCTCGGA
>NZ_JBEXRO010000024.1:0-125418 GCF_040613095.1 Streptomyces sp. NPDC006309
CGGAACGTGCCGTGCGGCTGCTCGGCGGTGCCCTCGGAGCGGGGGAAGAACTCGTACCACGAGCCGTACAGGGCCCTCTCCCGCTCCACCAGCAACGGCATCGCCTCCGAGGCCGTGACCAGCTCCCGCAGCGGATACCGGCCCAGCAACGCCTCCACCTCCGGCGACAGCGCCGCCGCGAGCCGCCAGGCGGCCGGACGGTCCTCGTCCCGCAGGGCGCGCGCGGCGTCCAGCACGGCCTGCCGCCGGTCCTCGGGCATCCCGGCCGCCGCCCGCTCGTACAGCTCGGCGCCCTCGGCCAGGACCAGGCCCGTGTCGATACCGGCCGGGATCTTGATCCGGGCGGTGTGCCGCCAGGTGGCGAGCGGGTCCGACCAGGCCTCCACCGTGTAGGTCCAGTGGCCCGGTTCGCCGGCGGTGACGGTGGCACCCCAGCGGTCGGTGCCCGGCACGAGTTCCCGCATCGGCGTCCAGGGCCCGGCCCGGCCCGCCGGGTCCCGCAGCACCACGTTCGCCGAGACGGCGTCGTGGCCCTCGCGGAACACGGTGGCCGACACCTCGAACGACTCCCCGGTCACGGCCTTCGCGGGCCTGCGGCCGTGCTGGACCACGGGGCGCACGTCGAGGACGGGGATGCGGCCCAGGGTGGTGGCCGCGGCGGGGGAGGGCCGCTCCCCGGCGGACGCGCCGGCGCCCGCGACGCCGGTGGGCGCCGCGCTCTTCTTGCCCGTCGTCTTCCTTGCTGCTCCCGGGGACTTGCTGGTGGACGGAGGTGCTGACGAGTGGTGCCTGGCGGGCATGACCGCTCCTGTCCGCGTCAACGTGGGTATGGGCGGATGGGTGTGGGGAGGTGGGTCCTGCGGGTGGTGCCGCACGACGCCTGTGGGACGTGTACCGGGTGGAGCCTGCCCACCCTGTTCGGGCGGTCAATCCGGCACTCTGTTAACTACTCACGCGTACGTCCACACACAAGACCGCCCCCCTTTTCTCCGAGTGCCCGGTGACCGGCTCTTGACGCCCCCCGACACCGAGCCGGTACGTCCCCACCGACCGCGCGGTAACCACTACCGTCGAAGGCGACGACGAGACGCACAGCGCCGTGCGTCTCACCCCGCAACGCGCCCGAGGTGAATGTGAAGGCGATCCGTCGGTTCACCGTCCGTCCCGTTCTCCCCGACCCCCTGCGGCCACTGAGTGACCTGGCGCGCAATCTGCGCTGGTCCTGGCACGCGGAAACGCGCGACCTGTTCCAGTCGGTCGACTCCGCGGCGTGGTCCGCCGCCGGAGGCGACCCGGTACGGCTGCTGGGCAGCGTGCGCCCGGCCCGGCTGGCCGAACTGGCCGGTGACCGGCGGTTCCTGCGCCGTCTCACCGCGGTCGCGGACGACCTCGACGACTACCTGACCGGCGACCGCTGGTACCAGGCCCAGTCGGACGGCCTGCCCGCGGCCGTCGCCTACTTCTCCCCGGAGTTCGGCATCACGGCCGCGCTCCCGCAGTACTCCGGCGGCCTCGGCATCCTCGCCGGCGACCATCTCAAGGCGGCCAGCGACCTCGGCGTACCACTGATCGGGGTCGGACTGCTGTACCGGCACGGGTACTTCCGGCAGACCCTCTCCCGGGACGGCTGGCAGCAGGAGCACTATCCGGTCCTCGACCCGAACGAACTGCCCCTCACCCAGCTGGAAGGGCCGGACGGCACCCCGGCGCAGATCTCCCTCGCCCTGCCCGGCGGCACCGCGCTGCACGCCCGCGTCTGGGTCGCGCAGGTCGGCCGGGTGCCGCTGCTGCTGCTCGACTCCGACGTGGAGGAGAACGACCTCGGCGAACGCGGGGTCACCGACCGGCTCTACGGCGGCGGCAGCGAACACCGGCTGCTCCAGGAGATGCTGCTCGGCATAGGAGGTGTGCGGGCCGTACGCATGTACTGCCGGCTGACCGGGCACCCGGAGCCGGAGGTGTTCCACACCAACGAGGGCCACGCTGGCTTCCTCGGACTGGAACGGATCGCCGAACTGTGCGCCGCCGGACTCGACTTCGACGCGGCGCTGGAAGCCGTGCGCGGCGGCACGGTGTTCACCACGCACACCCCGGTCCCGGCCGGCATCGACCGCTTCGACCGGGACCTGCTCGCCCGGCACTTCGGCCCGGACGCCGAACTCCCCGGCATCGACGTCCAGCGGATCCTGGCGCTGGGCATGGAGACCTACCCGGGCGGCGAGCCCAACCTGTTCAACATGGCCGTGATGGGGCTCCGGCTGGCCCAGCGGGCCAACGGGGTCTCGCTGCTGCACGGGCAGGTCAGCCGGAACATGTTCGCCGGACTGTGGCCGGGATTCGACGCCGAGGAGGTGCCGATCACCTCCGTGACCAACGGGGTGCACGCGCCGACCTGGGTGGCCCCCGAGGTGCTGCGGCTGGGCGCCCGGCAGATCGGCGCCCAGCGGACCGAGGACGCGCTGAGCGTCGGCGGCTCCGAACGCTGGGACTCGGTCGCGGACATCCCCGACCAGGAGGTCTGGGAGCTGCGCCGCACCCTGCGCGAGCAGCTGGTGCAGGAGGTACGGGAGCGGCTGCGGGCGTCCTGGCGGCAGCGCGGCGCCGGGAACGCCGAGCTGGGCTGGATCGACGGGGTCCTGGACCCGGACGTCCTCACGATCGGCTTCGCGCGCCGGGTGCCGTCGTACAAGCGGCTGACGCTGATGCTGCGCGACCCCGACCGCCTGGCGGAGCTGCTGCTGCACCCCGAGCGGCCGGTGCAGATCGTGGTCGCGGGCAAGGCGCACCCGGCGGACGACGGCGGCAAGCGCCTGGTGCAGGAGCTGGTGCGGTTCGCGGACGACCCGCGCTTCCGCCACCGTCTCGTCTTCCTCCCCGACTACGGCATGGCGATGGCCCAGAAGCTCTACCCGGGCTGTGACGTCTGGCTGAACAACCCCCTGCGGCCCCTGGAGGCCTGCGGCACCTCCGGCATGAAGGCGGCGCTGAACGGCTGCCTCAACCTCTCCGTGCTGGACGGCTGGTGGGACGAGTGGTTCCAGCCGGACTTCGGCTGGGCCATCCCCACCGCGGACGGCGCCTGCACCGACCCCGACCGCCGTGACGACATCGAGGCGGCGGCCCTGTACGACCTGCTCGAACAGCGGGTCGCGCCGCGCTTCTACGAGCGCGGGCGGGGCGGCCTGCCCGACCGCTGGATCGAGATGGTCCGCCGGACCCTCTCCCGGCTCGGCCCGAAGGTGCTGGCCGGCCGCATGGTCCGCGAGTACGTCGACCGGCTCTACACCCCCGCCGCGCAGTCGCACCGCGCGCTGACCCCGGACACCGCCCGGGATCTCGCCGCGTGGAAGACCCGGGTGCGGGCGGCGTGGCCGGGGGTGACCGTGGATCACGTCGAGACGACCGTGACGACGGCCACCGCGGAGCTGGGCACGGCCGTCGGGCTGCGGGTCCGGGTGCAGCTCGGCGAGCTGGGCCCGGACGACGTGGAGGTGCAGGCGGTGTCCGGCCGGGTGGACGCGGAGGACCGCATCACCGACGCCACGGTCGTCCCGCTGAAGCCGGCCGGCGCCCCCGACCTGGAGGGCCGGCTCCTGTACGAGGGTCCGCTCTCCCTGGACCGCACCGGCCCCTACGGCTACACGGTCCGCATCCTCCCCGCCCACCGCCTCCTCGCCTCCGCCGCGGAACCGGGCCTGGTGGCGGTGCCGTCGCAGGAGGTGGTGGAGGGAGCGGGGGTGCTGCTGCGGTGACCGTCAGTCCTCGGTGCCCCGGCCGGCCAGGTTCCTGAGCACGGTGCCGCACCGGCGGGCGTACGCGTGCTGGAGGCTCCGGGTCGCCGGGCCACCCGCGCGGGCGTACCACTTGGCGGCCCGGCTGAACGCGGCGACGGTGAGCCACACCGTGCCGTCGCCGGTGCGGTCGACCACGAATGCCTCCTCGCCGCACTCGGGGTGGCCTTCGAGGGTGCCGTAGGCCCAGCCGGCCCGGCGGGGTTCCTCGGCCGTCCAGACGATGCGGCAGGGGGCCCGGACGAGGCCGGCCAGGGTGACCGTGACGTCGACGCCGGGGGCCGCGCGGGCGGCCGTGGCGTCGATGCCGACGCCGAGCGCGCGGTGCATCTCCCAGGTCAGGACCGCCTCGGCGGCCCGGTCGAACACCTCCTGGCCCTCGCCGAGCCGGGTGCGGACGAACAGGGGGTGGAAGCCGGGCGGGCAGACGGCCAGGTCGTCGCGCGTCGCGCCGACCGGCTCGTAGGTGAAGGGCGCCGAGGACATGGGTCACAAGGGTAGGGCGGCACCCGGGACGCTCGCGTCCCGGGTGCCGCCCTGGCGTGGCGCGGGGGTGACTAGCTGACGTTCACGCCGGTCCAGGCCGCGGCGACGGCCTTGTACTCGGCGCTGGTGGAGCCGTACAGCGCGGACGCCGCGTTCAGGGTCGCCGTGCGGGCGGCCTTGTAGTTGGTCGTCGACGTCATGTACGTCGTCAGCGCCTTGTACCAGATCTGGAGCGCCTTGGCGCGGCCGATGCCGGTGACCGCGGTGCCGTTGTACGTCGGCGAGTTGTAGCTGACGCCGTTGATCGTCTTCGCGCCGCTGCCCTCGGACAGCAGGTAGAAGAAGTGGTTGGCGACACCGGACGAGTAGTGGACGTCCAGGTTGCCGACGGAGGAGGACCAGTAGTCCGCCGAGCCGCCGTCCTTGCTGGGCTTGTCCATGTAGCGCAGCGGCGAGCCGTCGCCGTTGATGTCGATCTTCTCGCCGATGAGGTAGTCACCGGGGTCGGAGGCGTTGTTCGCGTAGAACTCCACACCCGTGCCGAAGATGTCCGAGGTGGCCTCGTTCAGACCGCCGGACTCACCGGAGTAGTTCAGGCCGGCGGTGTTCGCGGTGACACCGTGGCTCATCTCGTGACCGGCGACGTCCAGCGAGGTCAGCGGGTCGACGTTGCCGGAGCCGTCGCCGTAGGTCATGCAGAAGCAGCTGTCGTCCCAGAACGCGTTGACGTACGCGTTGCCGTAGTGGACGCGGGAGTAGGCGCCGACACCGTTGTTCTTGATGCCGTTGCGGCCGAAGGTGTTCTTGTAGAAGTCCCAGGTCTCCGCCGCACCGTAGGCGGCGTCGGCGGCCGCGGTCTGGTCCGAGGAGGAGCTGGAGGCGGTGCCGGTGCCGAAGATGTTGGTCGAGCTGGCCACCAGGGTGCCCGTGCCGGACGTCTTGCGGGCCAGGTTGTAGGTCTTGTGACCGCCCCGGGCGCCGTCGGTGAGCTGGTACGTCGAGCCCGACTGCGTGCTGTTGAGGCTGACCGTGCCGGAGTACAGCGTCTTGCCGGTCGCGTTCTCGATGCCCTGGTACTCGAAGAGCTTCTTGCCCGTGGCCGCGTCGGTGATGACGTGCAGCTGGTTCGGGGTGCCGTCGTCCTGGAGGCCGCCGACGACCGTCTCGTAGGCGAGGACGGGCTTGCCGGAGCCGGCCCAGATCACCTTGCGGGCGCCGTCCGCGGTGGTCTTGGCGGAGCCGAGGGTTCTGGCGGCGGACACCGCCTGCTTCTCGGCCTTGGCGGCGGTGATCTGCGGCTTGAGCGAAGCCGGCTTGAGGGCCGACTTGTTCGCCTTGGTGACGCCCTCGGTCCTGCCCGACTTGGCGGTGTGGACGATGAGGTCGCCGCCGAGCACCGGGAGGCCCGCGTAGGTGCGCTCGTAGCGGGTGTGGACGGTGCCGTCGGCGTCCTTGACGACGTCCTTGGCGACCAGCTTCTCCTTGGCGCCGAGGCCTATGTGCCGCGCGGTCTCGGCGGCGCCGGCCTGCGCCTTCTGGAGCAGGGAGGTGCGGGCCGCGGTGGACAGCGCGGTCGGGGCGGCTGCCAGGGGCTTGGCGGCGGCGGATCCGGCCGGGGCGGCGCTGGCACCGGTGGTCAGACCGGTGGTGAGGAGGGCTCCGGCGGCGACGGCGGTGGCGATGGCCAGAGTGGTGCGCTTGTGACGCGCGTAGAGGGGGCTCACAGAAGCTCCTTCGTGGGGGAGTCCGGTCAGCGTGGGGTTACTGCCCGGAGAGTGTGGCGTTGTGAAGTTGCTGTGCTACTGCGGCGGGTGGAGAGAGAGTGACATCAGGGCCGCGTACATGTCATGACCCTGAAGTGATGTTGGCCGAAAATCGACTGCCGGGTGAATATTGCAGCGATGTGAAGCGGTGCCGTCCGGGGGCGTCGCGCCCCCGAACGGCCTTGTGCTGCCGGGCTCGTGGGCTGCGATTTACGAGAAGGTCAGCTTCCAGCTGTTGATCGTTCCCGTGTCGTACGTGGCTTGATCCTGTACCCGCAATTTCCACGTGCCGTTGGCCGGTTCCGCCGAGGCGTTGACCGTGTAGGTCTCGGTCACGTTGTCCGCCGAGTCCGAGGAGCTGAAGTTCTTCAGCCGGTAGGCGGTGCCGGACGGGCCGACGAGGTCGATCACCAGGTCACCCCGCCAGGTGTGCGAGATGTCCACGCCCACCTGGAGGTTGCTCGGCGCGTTCCCGGTCCGGCCGGAGACGGTGATGTCCGAGGTGACGGCCGGCCCGTTGTCCGGGACCGCCACCGGGGAGGTGTTCTCGTACGACGTACCGCCGCCGCCCCCGCCGCCGGAGCGTGAGCCGACCGCGACGCCCGCCCAGGCGTCCTGCACCGCCTTGTACTCGGCGCTGGTGGTGCCGTACAGCTCGCCGGCCGCCGCGAGGGTGCCGGTGCGGGCGCCCGCGTAGTTGGTGGTCGAGGTGAACTTCGTGGTCAGCGCCCGGTACCAGATCTGGAGCGCCTTGTCCCGGCCGATGCCGGTGACCGGGAGGCCGTCCGCCGTCGGCGAGTTGTAGCTGACGCCGTTGATGACCTTGGCGCCGCTGCCCTCGCTGAGCAGGTAGAAGAAGTGGTTCGCGGGGCCCGACGAGTAGTGCACGTCGACGCCGCCGATGCCGGAGTACCAGCTGTCCTTGGACGAGCCGTCCTTGCTGGGCTTGTCCATGTAGCGCAGCGGGCTGCCGTTGCCGTTGATGTCGATCTTCTCGCCGATGAGGTAGTCACCGGGGTCGGAGGCGTTGTTCGCGTAGAACTCCACGCCGGTGCCGAAGATGTCCGAGGTGGCCTCGTTCAGACCGCCGGACTCCCCGCTGTAGTTGAGGCCCGCGGTGTTGGAGGTGACGCCGTGGCTCATCTCGTGGCCGGCCACGTCGATCGCCGTCAGCGGCTTGGCGTTGCCGGACCCGTCGCCGTAGGTCATGCAGAAGCAGCCGTCGTCCCAGAACGCGTTGACGTACGAGTTGCCGTAGTGCACCCGCGAGTAGGCGCCGACGCCGTTGTTCTTGATGCCGCTGCGGCCGAAGGTGTTCTTGTAGAAGTCCCAGGTCTCCTGCGCGCCGTAGTGGGCGTCCGCGCCCGCGGTGGCGGCGTTGGAGTTGGTCCCGTTGCCCCAGGTGTCGCTGGTCTGCGAGAACAGGGTACCGGTGCCGGAGGTGCCGTGGTTCAGGTTGTAGGTCTTGTGGCCGCCGCGCGCGCCGTCGGTGAGCGTGTACGTCGAGCCCGACTGGGTCGTGGTCAGCGCGACCTGCCCGCTGTACTGCGTGTTGCCGACGCCGGTCTCGATGCCCTGGTACTCGTACAGCTTCTTGCCGGTGGCGGCGTCGGTGACGACGTGCAGCCGGTTCGGGGTGCCGTCGTCCTGGAGTCCGCCGACGACCGTCTCGTACGCCAGCACGGGCTTGCCGGAGGCCGCCCAGATCACCGTGCGGACGCTGTCCGCGGCCGTCCTCGTCCCGCCGAGCGCCCTGGCCCGCCGCACCGCCTGCCGCTCGGCGGCGGCCTTCGGTACGGCCGGGGTGAGACCGGCGACCTTCAGCGAGGCGCTGCCGGCCCGGATGACCTCCATGGTCTTGCCGGACCGGGCGGACTCCACGACGAGGTCGCCGCCGAGCACGGGCAGGCCCGCGTAGGTGCGCTCGTAGCGGGTGTGGAGCGTGCCGTCGGCGTCCTTGACGACGTCCCGCACTACCAGCTTCTCCTTGCCGCCCAGCCCTATCTGCCGGGCGGTGGCGGCCTTGGAGGTGTCCGCGTGCCGGATCAGCTCGGCGCGCTGGGAGGGGGTGAGCCTGAGGGCCGTGTGCGCGGGGTTCGCCCTGCCGGCCTGCGGCCTCGCCGGAGCGGCGCCGGCCGCGCCCGACTGGACGGCGGCGGCGATCAGGGCGGTGACGCCGACGAGGGCGACGGTGGCGGCGCGGCGGGGCGCCGAGGCGCGCGGTGCTGTGTGGGAGGTGCGTCCGCGAGAGGAATTGCTTCTCAACACTGACTCCTTCTGCATGGCCGCGGGTCGCGCGGCCAGGGGAGACCGGACGCTGCGTTCTGACGTCCGGGCAGAACAGGCGTTACGCGGAACCAGGTGCAGGTGCTGAGCCGGCTCACGCCGGAGCGCAGGAGCTGTGGGGCGGCTGTGAGTCGGTCTGGGAAGAGTGGCAGGAATGCCGCGACATGTCAGGAGCGCGTCACAAAGTTGGCCGGAAACAGTTCGTTGAACGGAGGGTCATGTTCGATATGCGGACCGCGGAGTGGTGGGTCAGCGCCCGGGCGGTGTCCCGTGCCAGGTCCGCCACAGGGCCGCGTACGCCCCGTCCGCCGCCACCAGCTCCTCGTGCGTGCCCAGTTCGCTCAGCCGGCCGTCCTCCATGACCGCCACGCGGTCCGCGTCGTGGGCCGTGTGCAGACGGTGGGCGATGGCGATGACGGTACGGCCCTCAAGGACCGCGGCGAGGGCGCGCTCGGTGTGCCGGGCCGTGGCCGGGTCCAGCAGGGCCGTCGCCTCGTCGAGGATCAGCGTGTGCGGGTCGGCCAGCACCACGCGGGCCAGGGCCAGTTGCTGGGCCTGCGAGCCGTCCGTCGGCCGGCCGCCCGCGCCCAGCCGGGTGCCGAGGCCGTCCGGCAGGCCGCGCACCCAGTCGTCGGCGCCCACCGCCTCCAGCGCCGCCCACAACTCGGTGTCCCCGGCGCGCGGTTCGGCGATCAAGAGGTTGTCCCGGACCGTCCCCAGGAAGACATGGTGTTCCTGTGTGACCAGAACCACCTGCCGGCGCAGCAGTTCCGGCGCCAGTTCGGCCACCGGCACCCCGCCCACCGTCACGCTGCCGGACCCCGGCCGGTCGATGCCCGCGAGCAGCCGGCTGAGCGTCGTCTTCCCGGCGCCGGACGGCCCCACCACCGCGAGCCGTTCCCCGGGCCGTACCGTCAGGTCCACCCCGCGCAGCACCTCGCCCCCGCGCTCGTAGGCGTACCGGACCCCGCGCACGTCGATCCGGTCGTTCGCCGGCACCCCGGCAGTGTCCCCGCCCGGGCCGCGGGGCGCCCGCGCCAGCCCCTCCACGCGCGCGAACGAGGCACCGCTGCTCTGGAGCTGCTCCACCCGCATCAGGACCTGGTCCAGCGGCTCGGTGAACTGCCGCAGATACAGCGCCGCCGCCACCACCTCGCCCACCCCCGCCGCGCCCCGCGCGTGCAGCCACCCGCCGAGCAGCAGCACCCCGGCCACGGGCACGGTGTACGTCACGTCGACCGCCGGGAAGAACACCGAGCGCAGGCGGAGTGTGTACAGGCGGGTACGGCGGGACGCCTCCAGCGCGTCCCGGCTCGCCGCCGTCCGCCGCTCCCGGAGCCGGAACGCCTCCACGGTCCGTGCCCCGGCCGCCGTCGACGCGACGATCTCCGCGACCGCCGAGGTGGCCGCGCCCTCGGCGAGGTAGGCGTCCCTCGCCCGCCGCAGATACCAGCGCAGGGCCAGCCATACCGGGGTCAGGCCCAGCGCCCCGAACACGCCCAGCAGCGGGTTCAGCGCGCACACCGCGCCCAGCACGAACACCGCCTGCACGGAGTTGACCAGCAGGTCCGGGCCGACGTCCCGCAGCGTGGTGCCGACGGTCGCCACGTCCGCGGTGCCCCGCGCGGTCAGGTCGCCGGTGCCGGCCCGCTCCACCACGGACGCGGGCAGCGCCAGCACCCGGTCGACGTACTCCTCGCGCACCCGGGCCAGCGTCCGCTCCCCGACCCGGTGCCCCGCGTACCGCGCCCAGCGCGCCAGCAGCAGCTGCGCCGGCGCGCACAGCACGATCCACAGCGCCAGCCGGTCCACCGCGCCGACGCCGTGCCCGGCGCGCACTCGTCGACGATCCGGCCGACCAGCCAGGGCCCGGCGGCTCCCGCTGCCGCCGCCAGCAGGTTCAGCGCCAGCACGGCGGCGAACGCCCGCCCGTCGGCCCGCACCAGCCGCGCCACGGCCCGGCGCACGGCGGCCGGGTCCGCGACGGGCAGCAGCGTCTCTCCCGCCGTCACCGCGTCACCCCCTCGCGCACCCCGGGCACCGAACCGCCCCCGGTCTCCCTTGTGTTCACGCCGTCCCCGTCGTCCCCGTCGTCCCCGTCGTCCCCGGTGTCCCGGGCGACCAGGGCCCGGTAACCCGGTTCCGCCGCCAGCAGCCGGCGGTGCGGGCCGCTCGCCGCGACCTTGCCGTCGACCAGGAACACGACCGTGTCCGCGTGGTCCAGCACCAGCGGGGAGGTCGTCGTCACCACCGTCGTACGGCCCTCCCGCGCCTCCCGCAGCCGTGCGGCGACCGTCGCCTCGGTGTGCGCGTCCAGCGCCGAGGCCGGCTCCACGGCGAGCAGCACCTCCGGATCGGCCAGCAGCGCCCGCACCAGCCGCAGCCGCTGCCGCTGCCCGCCGGACAGGCTGCGGCCCTGCCCGGAGACCACCGAGTCCAGACCGTCCGGCAGGCCGCGGACGATGTCCTCGGCCGCCGCCGCGTGCACCGCCCGGCGCAGCGCCGCCTCGTCCACCGGGTGCGCGGCGGCCACGACCTCCCGCAGCGGCCCGGCGAACAGGTCCGCCTCGTTGTCCGCGACGAGGATGCGCCGCCGTACGTCCGTCAGCGGGACCGCGTCGAGCCGTACCCCGCCCCAGGTGACGTCGGTCGGCCCGTACCGGCCCAGCCGGTCGGCCACCGCGGCGGCCTCGGCGGGCCGGGCGGCGGCCAGCGCCGTCAGCCGGCCCGGCACCACCCGCACCCCCGACACCGGATCGTGCAGCACGGCCGGACCGGCGGGCGCCGGCAGCGTGCCGGTGTCCGGCTCCGGCGCCAGCCGCAGCAGTCCGACGACCCGGCGCGCGGCCACCACGCCCCGGTTGAGGTCGTAGGCCATCTGCACGAAGAACGCCACCGGGCCGACCAGGACGGCCACATAGCCGTACACCGACACCAACTCACCGACGCTCAGCGTCCCCTGGGCGGTGAGCCGGGCCGCGAACCAGGTCACCACGGCCAGGAACAGGGTGGGCAGGCCGATTCCGAGCGCCTGCACCCAGCCCGCCACCGCGCCGACCCGGTACCCCTGGGCCCGCAGCCGGTCCGAGTCCCGGCGGAACGCGTCCGCGAACAGTCCCTTGCCGCCCAGCCCGTTCAGGACCCGCAGCCCGCCCGCGAGGTCACCGATGCGCGCCGCGAGCACGCCCTGCCGCTCCCGGTACTCGCTCTCCGCGCCCTGGAGCCGCAGCGTCAGCGGCCCGGTGAGCAGCGCGATCACCGGCGCCCCGAGCAGCACCACCGCGGCGATCGGCACGGAGACCGACAGCAGCAGCCCGGCCACCACCGCGTACACCACGATCGCACCGACGCCCGGCCCGACCACGGTCAGCGCCTGCGCGAGGGTCTGCACGTCCGCGACCCCGATGGTGACGACCTCCCCGGCCCCCGCCCGGCGCGGCAGCGCCGCCCCCAGCCGCACCACCTGTCCCACGACCACCTTCACGGTACGGAAGTTGGCGTCCATCCGGAGCCGGGTCAGCGTGCGGTGCCGCAGCGTGCCCACCCAGGCGTTCACCGATCCGGCCACGAACATCACCGCGGTCCAGCCGGCCAGCACCCCGAGCCGCCCCGGCACCAGCCCCTCGTCCACGGCCCGCGCCAGCAGATACGGCTGCGCGGCCAGCAGCACCATCCAGATACTGCCCAGCAGCGCCCCGGCCGCCGACCGGCCCGGCTGACACCGCACCAGCCACCACAGATACCACCAGCCGCCCCGGACGTCGGCCGTGCCCGGATCCTCGTACGCGTCGATCATGCATCCCCCGGTCTCCCCGGCCTGCCTGCGCGCACGGTCCGGACGGCGAACCCGGAACGTACCGGCTCCGGCGAGACCCGTTCCAGCGAATAACGGACGGCGCCCCGCCGGTGTCCGCCCCGCGCCCGCCGGAAACCCGGTGGGCGATGTCGGTGGCGATCCGTAGGCTCGCACGTGATGCCCACGACACCCGCAACCACCGAGGACCGGTCCGCCGTCCGCACCCTCCTGCGCCTGTGGCCGTACGTCCGCCCCGTGCGCGCCCGGCTGTTCACCGCCGCGTTCGTCGCCGTCGTCGCCTCCTGTACGGGGCTGGTGATCCCGCTCGTCCTGAAGTGGCTGGTCGACGGGCCGGTTTCCGGCCGGGACCCGGCGGGTGTCTGGCTCGGCGCGCTGTACCTGCTGCTGCTCGGCACCGCCGAGGCCGTCCTGTTCGGCATCAGACGGTGGCTGGTGGCCCGCCCGCTGTCGCACGTCGAGGCGGAGATGCGCGCGGACCTCTACCGCCGGCTGCAACGCCTGCCCGTCGCCTTCCACGACCGCTGGGCGTCCGGCCAGATGCTCTCCCGGGGCACGACCGACCTGATGCTGGTCCGTCAGTTCCTCGCTTTCCCGCTGACGTTCCTGCTGGTCAACGGCGTGACCATCGCCGTCGGTCTGGTCATCATGCTGATGCAGGACTGGCAGCTGGGCCTGGTCATCCTCGGACCCACCCTCCCCGTGATGTGGACCTGCGCCGTCTTCGAACGGCGGTACGCGCAGGTGGCGCGGCGCGCCCAGGACCAGGTCGGGGACCTGACCACGGTGGTCGAGGAGAGCGTGCTCGGTATCCGCGTCATCAAGGGCTTCGGCCGGCACCGCAGCCAGGCCCGGGCGTTCCGCGTCCTCTCGGGCACCCTGCGCGGCACCGAGCTGCGCAAGGCGCGGCTGCTGGCCATGATCTGGGGTGTCATCGTCACGCTGCCCGAGCTGGCGATCGGGGCGGCGCTGGTGCTGGGGGCCGTGCGGGTCGCGGAGGGCGGGCTCAGCACGGGCACGCTGGTCGCCTTCCTGAGCACCGCACTCGCGCTGCGCTGGCCCGTGGACTCGATCGGGTTCCTGCTGGCGATGAGCCAGGAGGCCGCCTCCGCCACGGAGCGGTACTTCGAGGTGATGGACCAGGCGCCGGAGGACCCCTCCGACGGGGCCGGGGACGCCACCGCGTCCGTCCGCCCCCGGGTCCGCGAGGCGCCGGGCGGGACACGCGCGGCCGTGCGCGGACTGCGGTTCGAGAACGTTTCGTTCCGCTACCCCGACGCGCCCCCCGGCTCCCCGCCCCTCCTCACCCGTGTCGATCTCCACGTGCCGCCCGGCGAGTCCATGGCCCTCGTCGGAGCCACCGGCAGCGGGAAGACCACCCTGACCGCGCTGGTGCCCCGGCTGCACGAGGTCACCTCCGGGCGGATCACCCTCGACGGCGTGGACATCACCGCGATGTCCCGCGAGGAACTGCGCACCAGGGTCGCCGTCGCCTTCGAGGAACCCACCCTGTTCTCCGCCACGGTGGGCGAGAACGTCCTGATGGGGGCCCCGGACGGGGCGGGGGACGCGGACCTCGGCCGGGCGCTCGCCATCGCCCGGGCCGACTTCGCGCACGCGCTCCCGCACGGCACCGCGACCCGCGTCGGCGAGCAGGGACTCAGCCTGTCCGGCGGCCAGCGGCAGCGCCTCGCGCTGGCCCGCGCGGTGGTCGGCCGGCCGGAGTTCCTGGTGCTGGACGACCCGCTGTCCGCCCTGGACGTGCACACGGAGGCCGCCGTGGAGGCCGCGCTGCGGCGGGTCCTCGCCGACACCACCGCCCTGATCGTGGCCCACCGCCCGTCCACCGTGCTGCTCGCCGACCGGGTCGCCCTGCTCTCGGGCGGCCGGATCGCGGCCGTCGGCACCCATCACGAACTGCTGCGCGGCAACGCCGAGTACGCCCGCCTGATGTCCGCGGAACCGGAGGACAAGCGATGACGACGACCGCCTCCGCCCCCGCCACGGGCAGCGACGACCACAGCGCCCCGGACCCCGGCGACCCCTTCGACCAGGACGTCCTGTCCGCCCCGCCCGGCGCGACGGGCGCTCTGCTGCGCTCGCTGCTCGCACCCCTGAAGGGCCGGGCCGTGTTCACCGGGCTCCTGCTGCTGCTCCAGCAGGCGGCGACGCAGGTGGGCCCGCTGCTGGTGGCGTACGCCATCGACACCGCCGTACCCGCGTTCCGGGACGACCGGCACGGCCCGCTGATCGCGGTGGCCGTCGGCGCCGGGCTGAGCGCCCTCGCCTCGGGCGTGTTGCAGTTCGGCTTCATCGAGTACAGCGCGCGGGTCAGCCAGGACGTGCTGCTGGACCTCCGGGGCCGGATCTTCCGGCACGCGCAGGCGCTGAGCCTGGACTTCCACGAGCGGTACACCTCGGGCCGGCTGATCTCCCGTGCCACCACGGACGTCGAGTCGCTGCGCGAACTCCTCAACGACGGCATCCAGGAACTGGTGACCGTCGTGCTGTCCTTCGTGTACATCGCGGCGATGCTGCTCTGGCTGGACCTCGGCCTGGGCGCGGTCGCGGTGGCCTCCTTCCTGCCGCTGTACCTGCTCGTCCGGCTCTACCAGCGGCGGGTGGGCCGGGTGTACCGGGCGCGGTCCACGGCGATCGCCTCGGTGATCGTGCGGTTCGTGGAGACGATGAACGGCATCCGGCCGGTGCGCGCGTTCCGCCGGGAGGCCGCGAACGACGCCGAGTTCGCCGTGCTGAACCGGCGGCACGAGCGGACCAACGGGGACGCGCTGCTGGAGATGGCCCGCTACGTGGTCGGCTCCCGTCTGGTGGCCGGCACCTCGGTCGCGGCGATCGTGCTGTGGGGCGCCTACCGGGTGGCGTCCGGCTCGCTGGACCTGGGGGTGCTGGCGGCGGCGGTGCTGTATCTGCGCCGGCTGTACGACCCGATCGACCGGCTCGGCATGTTCCTGAACTCCTACCAGTCGGCCGCCGCCTCCCTGGAGAAGATCGCCGGGCTGCTGGCGCAGACGCCGTCCGTGCCGGAGCCCGCGGAGCCCCGCGCACTCCCGCCGCTGACGGGCGGCCTCCCGGGCCGCGAGGTCGTCTTCGACGGCGTGCGGTTCGCCTACCGCACCGGCGGCGAGGTGCTGCCCCGTTTCGGCCTGACCCTGCCGGCCGGACAGACCGTCGCGGTCGTCGGCTCGACCGGCGCGGGCAAGTCCACCCTGGCCAAGCTGCTCGCCCGCTTCTACGACCCCTCCGACGGGCGGGTCCTGCTGGACGGGGTGGACCTGCGGGAACTGGCCGCGCCGGAACTGCGGCGCGGGGTGGTCATGGTGACGCAGGAGGCGTTCCTGTTCTCCGGCACGGTCGCCGACAACATCGCGATCGGCCGGCCCGACGCCGGCCGGGACGAGATCGAGCGGGCCGCGAAGGCGATCGGCGCGCACGAGTTCATCAGCGCGCTGCCCGACGGCTACGACACGGACGTCCGCAAGCGCGGCGGACGCATCTCCGCCGGGCAGCGCCAGCTGGTCGCCTTCGCCCGGGCGCTGCTCGCCGACCCGGCGGTGCTCATCCTGGACGAGGCGACCAGCTCGCTCGACATCCCGGGGGAGCGGGCGGTGCAGCGGGCGATGTCGACGGTGCTGCGGGGCCGTACCGCCGTGGTGATCGCGCACCGGCTGTCCACCGTGGAGATCGCGGACCGGGTGCTGGTGATGGAGCACGGCCGGATCGTCGAGGACGGCAGCCCGCAGGACCTCATCGCCGGCACCGGCCGGTTCGCGGACCTGCACAAGGCGTGGCGGGACAGCCTGGCCTAGGGCGTTGCCTTCGGATCGTCTCGCTGACCCGGTGAGGAGGGCGGCGAGGTGGGAGGCCGCCGACCGCAGGCGGGGCGGCCGCCCCGGTGCCGCCCTCCCGTGGCGCGCGACACACCGGAGCCGACCCGTTGACGACCGGGCCGCACGGGTCAGCGGCGCCGCCCGCGTTGCGTCGGGGGTTCGCCGGTCGCCCGTGACCCCTCGTTCGGCAGGGCGGTGTCATCCTTCGGCCCTGGCGCCCAGGGCGTCGTGGTAGAGCCGGAACAGGCGCAGGTCCCCGTGTTCCGCGGCCCCGGCGGGCCCGGCCTCGCGCAGGCGCTGCCAGCACTCGGCGGCGAGGCGGCGGGCGGCCGCACCGGGCCAGGGCCGGGGAAGCAGTTCCGGCGGCAGGAACGGGTCGGGTTCCATGGCCCGGGTGAACTCGGCGGCGAGTTCCACGGCCATGGTCAGCCGCCCCTCGGGTGAGCCGTGCACGGCGTTCTCCCCATCGGCCCCCAGTTCGTCGAGGCACCGTCGCGTGAAGGCGGCGAGCCGTTCGTGGCCGGCGGCGATGTCCTCCAGCGGCCACAGCGCGGCGGCCAGGGCCGGCGGGTCGGTGAGCGTTCCGACACGCAGATCGGTGCTCGTGAGGAAGGTGACGCAGGAGAGCACGCCGAGGTGCCGGGCGTGTGTTTCGACGAGGTCGGTGACGGGGTTGGCGGTGACGTACAGACCGCCCTGGAGCGGTGCGGCGCCGAGATGGAGCAGACTGTCGCGCAGGGCGTCACGGGCGCTTCGGCGGGATTCCGGGATGGCGAACGCGAACAGGTGCCAGGTGCCGTCCCAGGGAGCGAGTCCGGCGTCCTGGCGGTAGGCGTGACGTACGTGGTCCGCGTCCGGCGCCAGGGTTCCGGAACGGTCGCGGACGGCGCGCAACAGGGCCTTGCGGCCGCGGCCGTCCTGGGTGAACCGGCCTTCTTCGACCAGGCGCCGGACGCAGAGCCGCACCTGCTGGTCGCTCATGCCCAAGGTGCCCGCGACGGCGTAGAGCTGCCCGGCGTCGACGGTGCCGTCCTCGCGGACGAGCGCGTGCACCAGCAGGCGGGTGGGAATCTCCGGCCGGGCAGCCGGTGCGCCCTCCCCGCTCATGGGGGTCGTGGGGGCCATCAGGCCGTGCCCCCGTCCATCCGGTCCGCCGCGGTGAGCGGGCGGTGCATGGTGGTCACGGCGCCGAACCCCAGCAGACTGCGCAGCCAGGGCGTCTGCTCGGTGTGTCGGGCGACGAAGCCGTGCCGCTCGTACAGCGCGCGGGCACGGGGGTTGGTGTCGATGACGTCCAGGCGGATGCGCCGGCAGCCGTTCTCGGCTCCTATGGCGGCGATCTCCCTCAGCAGCAGGCCGCCGATGCCGCAGCCCCGGTGGCGCGCGTCGACGGCGATGCCGTCCATGACGAGGTCGCCCTCGCCCGGGGTGCGCTCGAACAGAGCCAGGACCGCCAGGCGGGGCAGCCCCCTCAGGAACCCGTAGGCGGACAGCATGTCGGCCGCGCTGCCGCCGGTCAGCCCGCGGCCACCGACCTGGTAGCCCGCCACCCCGACCACCTCTCCGTCGAGGAGCGCCGTGACGCCCCGGTCGCGGTTCAGGTGCCCGGCGAGGAAAGCCCGCCCGGCGTCCGGCGGGTTGAGCGCCGGGCCGAGTTTGCGGCCGAAGGCCTCCCAGTAGAGCGCGGCCACCTGCCGCTCGCTGCCTTCGGGCACGCCGCGCCGACACACCACCATGGGGCTTCTCCTCCGAAAGGGTTGACTCTTGTGTGATCGAATCTAGTACGTTCGTTCTCGGAACGAGCGTTTTTTATTCGATTGATGGGGGAAGTTCATGCCGGGAGGACGCGAGAGGACCACCGGGCCGCGCCGCAGGCGGTGGGTGCGAAGGGCCGTGTGGTCGGTGGTCGGCGTCCTCGTGGCGGCCGCCGGTCTCGGCGGGGTGGTGGTGTGGCAGAACACGTACGCCCTGCGCGAGGAGCGGGTGGTGCTGCGGCACGACGGGCACCGGCTGGAAGGGGTGCTCGCCCGCCCCGAGACGGGGCACGGGCCGTACGGGCTGGTCGTCTTCGTCCACGGTGACGGGCCGACAGACGCCACGCACGACACGTTCTACCGGCCGTTGTGGGAGTCCTTCGCCCGCGCGGGCTACGCGTCGCTGTCGTTCAGCAAACCGGGCGTGGCGGGCTCCGGGGGCGACTGGCTGGAGCAGAGCATGGCCGATCGCGCGCGGGAGACCCTGGCCGCGGTCGCCTGGGCCCGCGGCCGCACCGACATCGACGGCCGCCGCATCGGGTTGTGGGGGGCGAGCCAGGCGGGATGGGTGCTGCCCAAGGTCGCCGCCGCGGACCGCGGGATCCGGTTCGTCATCGCCGTCGCCCCGGCCGTCAACTGGCTCCGGCAGGGCCGTTACGACCTCCTCACCCAGCTCCGGCGGGACGGCGCCGGCCCCCGGGAGACCGTGCGGGCGCTGCGGCGCAGTGAGACGACCCTCGCCCTGTTGCGCCGGGGCGCGTCGTACGACGAGTACCGCGCCACGCTCGGGCGCGACGCCGACATGACCCGCAGACGGTGGCGGTTCGTGACGCGGAACTACACCGCCGACGCGGTCGCCGATCTGCGCGCCATGCGGGGCACTCCCGTCCTGCTGGTCCTGGCCGGTCACGACGTGCATGTGGACGCCGCCGAGACCGAGACCGTCTACCGCGGCGTCCTGCCCTCCTCCACGCTGGAGGTCGCGCACTATCCCGGCGCCGCGCACTCACTCGTCGACCACGACCTCGAGAGCCGCGAGCCGCTGCTCACGGCCACCGCGATCCTCCTGCCGAGAAGGCTGTACACGGACGGCTTCCTCGCCGACCAGGCCCGTTACGTCAGGCGGTTCGACTCGGGCAGCGGGACGCGATGACCGAGGACTCGGCTCATGACCCGCTCGGAGGCGGGTGCGTCCCCGGCCGGTCCCGGCGTGAGGCGGAAGGCGAGCGGCCGGCACCAGTGGTCGGCGGCGGACAGCACACCCAGCCCCTACGGCACCCCCAGCTCGAAGAGCGCGTACCCCGCGTACGAGCCGGAGGCCAGTGCCGCGATGCCCAGCAGCGTGCACTGCACGGGCAGGCTCAGCCGGCGCATCGCCACCGCGAGCGGCAGGAACAGCGGGAAGCAGGGCAGCAGATAGCGGGAGATGTTGGCGACGATCTGCTGGCTGCCGAGCACCAGGGCCAGCGTCAGGACGGTGTACACGACCAGCACCGGCGGCGGGCGCAGCCGTAGCAGCAGCGGCAGCAGCGCGCAGGCGAGCAGGATCACGCCGACGGAGATGACGTCCGCGAAGGGGTAGGCGAAGAGGTAGGTGAACTTGCCCACGGGCACGGACGTCAGCACGTCCAGGGTCTGCTTGCCGTAGTCGAAGCGGTGCGCCCAGGCGCCCGACTGGAGCTTGAAGTAGCCGCCCAGGTCGCCCATCCGGTTGCCGACCCAGAGCAGATAGCCGAGCAGTCCGAGCGGGGCCAGGGCCGTGGCGAGCAGCGGGCGCAGGGGGCTCTCCTCGCGGCGGCGCAGCGCGAGCAGCGCGGCGACGCCTAGCGCGGCGATCAGCGCGGCGGCCGTGGGCCGGTTGAGGCCGGCCGCGAAGGTGAGCGTCCCGGCGGTGAGCCAGCGGCGGGTGATGGCGGCGTGACAGGCCCACACGGCGAGGGCCACGTAGAGCGAGTCGGAGTAGACCGCCCACTCCACGCCCGAGCCCGGCCACACCGCCCACAGTCCCGCCGCCGCGAACCCGGCCCGCCGGCCGCCGAACCGCTCGGCGACGGCGTACACGCCGAGGGCGGCGGCGAAGGAGGCGGCGATCGAGACCAGCAGCCCGGCACCGTACGAGCCGAGCCCGGTGACCGTCGAGGTCAGCCGGATCAAAGCCGGGTACAACGGGAAGAACGCCGCCGAGTTGCCCTCCAGCGTGATCAGACCGGTGGCCCCCGGGACCGGGACGAGTCTCGGGTCGTAGCCGTGCAGCGCGATCTGCTGGTACCACCAGCCGTCCCAGGTGGCCAGCACGTCCCAGGCGTGCGCGCCGCCGCCGAACCGGGGGTGCCTGGTGCGGTAGTCCCCGGTGGCCGACAGCAGGTACATGAACGAGCAGAAACCGGCCAGCTTCAGCGCGCCGAACACGGCGAGGACCGGTCCGTGACGGCGGCCGGCGGCCCGGAGCCGGGCGCCGGGCGCGGTCCGGGACGCCGGCGCCGCCGTCCCGGCCAGGGTCGCGGTCACCGGGCCACCGGCCCGGGACGGCGGCGGGCCAGGGTCCGCCGCATCCGGACGATCCCCCGCAGATCGGCCAGCGCGGTGGCGAGGAGGTCGACGCTGCTGTCGGGGTCGTCCACCCAGTCCACCGGGACCTCGTGGATCCTCAGGCCCGCCCGCTCCGCGAGCACCAGCAGTTCGGTGTCGAAGAACCACTCCCCGTCCCGCACCAGCGGCAGCAGCCGCTCGGCGGTCTCCCGCCGGACCGCCTTGAACCCGCACTGGGCGTCGGAGAACCCGACGGCGAGTGTGCAGCGCAGCAACGCGTTGTAGCAGCGGGATATGACCTCGCGTTTGGCACCGCGCACCACCTGGGCGCCCGGGGCGAGCCGGGTGCCGATGGCCACGTCGGAGTGGCCCGAGATCAGCGGGGCGACCAGCGGCAGCAGCGCGGCGAGCCCGGTGGACAGGTCCACGTCGAGATACGCCAGCACGGGCGCCCGGGAACCCGACCAGGCCGCCCGCAGCGCCCGGCCGCGGCCCTTCTCCGGCAGCCGCAGCGAGGTCACCTCCGGGAGTTCGCCGGCGAGCAGGGTGGCGATGGCCGGGGTGCGGTCGGTGCTCGCGTTGTCGGCGATGGTGATCCGGAACGCGTAGGGGAAGGTGTCCCGCAGGTGTGTGTGCAGCCGCCGGACGTTCGGCTCCAGGTCCTTCTCCTCGTTGAACACCGGTACGGCCACGTCCAGGACGGGCTCGTCGGGGTCCGTCGGCAGGGGCGCGCGCCGGGGCGCCGGGGACACCGCCGGTGGCCGGCTCGGTCGTATGTGTGTCACGTCATTCCCTGGGGTCAGGTGTGCCGGGCGTGCCGGGGCACGCGGGGGCGGAGGGCGGAGCGGGACTAGCCGGCCGGGCCGGCCGTGGCGGAGGGCCGGTCCGACGGCACGGCGGGTGCGCGCGCCGGTGCCGTGGCCGGCGCCGTGGTGCTGCCGCCGGCCCGGGAGCCGGCCGTGGCCGACGGCGGCCTGGGTGTGGCGGTGGCCGTGCTCCCGTCGGGGTCCGGCCCGGCCGCGGCGGTGGCCGTGGCGGTGGCCGTTGCGGTGGCCGTGGCGGTCGCGGTGCTCGGCGGCGTGGGCGGGACCGTCGCGGGGAACGACGTGGACGGCGGCGCGCCCGGTGACCGTGACGACGACTGCGACGGGGACGACCACGGCGACGGCGACGGTGACGGCGACGTGCTGGGGCCGGGTGCCGGGCTGGTCAGGGGCCGGGGGCGCGGTGCGCTGGGCCGGTCGTCGGTGTGGCCGTGCGGCCACAGCAGCAGCCCCAGGCCGAGGCCGGCCACGGCCAGCGCGGAGCCGGCGGCCCGGCGCGCCGTGCGCGCCCGGTGCCGGGCGCGCACGCCGGCGCGGAGCGCCTCCCGGTGCCGGGCCTCGAACGGCGCCGGCTGCCGGGTCTGGTGCATGAGCTGTGTCAGCTGCCGCTCGAAGTGATCCGCGCGGTCCGTGCCGTCCATGCGGTCCGTCCCGTCCATACCGTCGAAGCCGTCGAAGCCGTCGAAGCCGTCGAAGCCGTCGAAGCCGTCCATGCCCTTCCTGCGGTCCATGGGTCCTCCCTCACCCCACCGGCTCGATGACGTCTGCCAGGAGCCGGCGCAGCCGGGCCACCCCGCGTGCGGCATGGGACCGGGCCGTGCCCACCGGGCAGCCCAGGGCCTCCGCCACCTGCCGGTCGGGCAGGTCCTGGTAGTAGCGCAGCACCACCGCGGCCCGTTGCCGCGGGGTCAGCCGGGCGAGCGCCGCCTCCAGCCGGGAGCGCTCGGCCACGGTCGCCGACACGTCGCCGGCCGCCGCCACCTCGGGCAGCTCCTCCACGGGCCGCTCGCCCCACCAGCGGCGGCGCGCCGACCGGGCCGCGGCCCGCGCCAGCACCTTGCGCACATACGCCTCCGGCGCCTCGTCGGCGACCTTCGGCCAGACGAACCACAACTTGACCAAGGACTCCTGCAACAGGTCCTCGGCGCGGTACCGGTCCCCTCCGGTGAGCAGACGGGCGAGATGGAACAACACCGGCCAGCGGGCCGCCACGAACGCGTCGTACTCACCGGCCCTGGTCTGCTCCATCCCCACGGTCCCCGTTCTCGCCGGCTGTTCACACCAGGAGAAAGGCCCTGGACCCCCGCCCGCGCTGCATCCGGCGAGCGTGATCCGCGTCACGCACAGCCGGGGCACAGGCTCCGGGGAGTCTCTCGCACCGCCGTCCGGGCCGGTTCAGGCGACCCGCAGCAGCAGCACCGCCCGCGCCGGCACGGTGATCTCCGCCCCCGCCGGGTGGACCGTGTCCGGCGCCCCGGCCTGTTCCTCCCGCGAGGTGTCCACCACGACCTCGTACCGCTCGGCCCACGGCGGCCCGGGCAGCACGAAGCCCGTCGGCCGGTCCCCGGCGTGCAGCACCGCGAGGAAGCTGTCGTCCACCACCGGCGCGCCCCGCTCGTCCCGGCCCGGGATGTCCCGCCCGGAGAGGTACATGCCGAGCGTGGCCGCGGGGGCGTACCAGTCGCCCTCGGTCATCTCCGCGCCCCGCGCGGTGAACCAGGCCAGATCGCGCAGCCCGTCCGCGGTCTGGGCCCGGCCGGAGAAGAAGGCGCGCCGGCGCAGCACCGGGTGGCGGTGGCGCAGCGCGATCAGACGGGACGTCAGGTCGTACAGCGCCCGCCAGCCGGGATCCTCCAGCAGCGACCAGTCCAGCCAGCTGATCTCGTTGTCCTGGCAGTAGGCGTTGTTGTTGCCGCGCTGGGTACGGCCCAGCTCGTCACCGGCCACCAGCATGGGCACGCCGGTGGACAGCAGCAGGGTGGTGAGGAGGTTGCGCAGCTGCCGGCGCCGCAGCGCCCGCACCCGCTCGTCGTCCGTCTCGCCCTCGGTCCCGCAGTTCCAGGAGCGGTTGTCGTCCGTGCCGTCCCGGTTGTTCTCCCCGTTGGCCTCGTTGTGCTTGGTCCCGTACGACACCAGGTCGCGCAGGGTGAAGCCGTCGTGCGCGGTGACGAAGTTGACCGAGGCGTACGGGCGCCGGCCGCCCCAGGCGTACAGGTCGCTGGAGCCGGACAGGCGGTAGCCCATCTCGCGCACGTCCGGCAGGGCGTGCCGCCAGAAGTCCCGGACCGCGTTGCGGTAGCGGTCGTTCCACTCGGTCCACAGGGGCGGGAAGGCACCCACCTGGTAGCCGCCGGAGCCGATGTCCCACGGCTCGGCGATCAGCTTCACCCGGCGCAGCACCGGGTCCTGGGCGATGACCGCCAGGAACGGCGAGAGCATGTCGACGTCGTGCATCGAGCGGGCCAGCGCCGCCGCGAGGTCGAAGCGGAAGCCGTCCACGCCCATCTCGGTCACCCAGTAGCGCAGCGAGTCGGTGATCAGGCGCAGCACCTGCGGCTGGACGACGTGCAGGGTGTTGCCGCAGCCGGTGTAGTCGGCGTACCGGCGGGCGTCGTCCTGGAGCCGGTAGTAGCCGCGGTTGTCGATGCCCTTCAGGGACAGCGTCGGCCCCAGCTCGCCCGCCTCCGCCGTGTGGTTGTAGACCACGTCGAGGATGACCTCGATGCCGGCCGCGTGCAGCGCGCGCACCATCCGCTTGAACTCGCCGACCTGCGCTCCCGTCGTACCGGAGGCCGCGTAGGCCGCGTGCGGGGCGAAGTAGCCGATCGAGTTGTAGCCCCAGTAGTTCTTGAGGCCCCGGCGCAGCAGGTGGTCCTCGTGCGCGAACTGGTGGACCGGGAGCAGCTCGACGGCCGTGACGCCGAGGCGCACCAGGTGCTCGACCGCGGCCGGGTGCGCCAGCCCGGCGTACGTGCCGCGCAGTTCCTCGGGGATACCCGGGTGCAACTGGGTGAAACCGCGCACGTGCAGCTCGTAGATGACCGAGTCCGCCCACGGTGTCTTCGGGCGGTGGTCGTCGGACCAGTCGTCGTCGTCGTGGACGACGACGCCCTTCGGGACGTACGGCGCCGAGTCCCGCTCGTCGCGCACGGTGTCCGCGACATGCTGCTCCGGCCAGTCCCGGACGTGCCCGTACACCTGCGGCGGCAGGCCGAACTCGCCGTCCACCGCCCGCGCGTACGGGTCCAGCAGCAGTTTCGCCGGGTTCCAGCGGGCGCCGGTCCACGGGTCCCAGCGGCCGTCCACCCGGTAGCCGTACCGCTGTCCGGGCAGCACGCCGGGCACGAAGCCGTGCCATATCTCGTGCGTCAGCTCGGTCAGCGGGATCCGCGTCTCCCGGCCGCCCTCGTCGAAGAGGCACAACCGCACCGCCTCGGCCCCGGCCGCCCACAGGGCGAAGTTGGTGCCGGCGACCCCGTCCGGACCGACCCGGAACCGGGCCCCCAGCGGCGTCGGCGCACCCGGCCACACGGCCGGGACGGGCGGTACGGCGCGCCGGGCGCCCCTCACCGCCGCCGTCTGCCCGCTCCCGGCCGGCTCCCCGGCGGGTGCCCGCTGCTCGGCTGCGCTCGTCACAGTCGGCCCCTCTTCCCAGTGGCTCCGGCCGGGCTGGGGGCGCCCCCCCTTCTCTCCGGGGAGGCACCCCCACGTGTCGTCCTTCCCTCTGTTCTGCCCAGTGCGTGGCTCGCACTCACGTTTCCCCGGGGCGGCCCCGTCGTTGGGAGTCGTGTGAGGCACGTACAACGACGCGCACGGCGCGTGGGGGCCGCGCTGGCCACCGTACTGACATGGGCGGGGCTGCTGTCGGGCTGCTCCTCGGACGGCTCCGGGCCGCTGGGCATGGGCGGGGGCCCGGGCAGACCCCCGGCCGTCGAGGACGTCATCAAGGTCACCCCCGGCGACGGCGGCAAGGCCGTGCGCCCCGGTGAGCGGCTGCGGGTGCGGGTGCCCGGCGGACGCCTGGAGAAGGTGACGGTGGTCAGGGAGCAGGACGCGCAGAGTTCGCCGGTCCCGGGGCGCGTCAGCGACGACGGGCTGACCTGGCGGCCCGACGAGGACCGGCTGGCGCTCGCCGCCCGGTACACCGTGGACGCGGTCGCGCTGGACTCCCACGGCCGCCGCGCCGCCCGGCACACCACCTTCACCACCTACGTCCCCGACGAGCGGTTCATCGCCTACGTCACCCCCGAGAACCGCGCCACCGTGGGCACCGGCATGATCGTCTCCCTCTCCTTCAGCCGGGACATCGCCGACCGGGCCGCCGTCGAACGCGCCGTCCGCGTCAGCGCCCGGCCCCCGGCCGAGATCCGGCCGCACTGGTTCGGCGGGAACCGCCTGGACTTCCGTCCCGAGCGCTACTGGAAACCCGGCACCGAGGTCACCGTCGACCTGCACCTGCGGGACGTGCAGGGTGCGCCCGGCGTCTACGGGCTCCAGGACCGGACGTTCGCGTTCACCGTCGGCCGCAGCCAGGTCTCCCTGGTCGACGCCGCGAAGCACACCATGGACGTACGGCGCGACGGACAGCTCCTGGCCACCGTCCCCATCACCGCGGGCGCCCCGAAACACCCGACGTACAACGGGAAGATGGTGGTGATGGACATGCTGGAGGTGACCCGCATGAACAGCCGCACGGTCGGCTTCGGCGGCGAGTACGACATCCCGGACGTCCCGCACGCCATGAAGCTCACCGACTCCGGCACCTTCCTGCACGGCAACTACTGGGCCACGGACGCCCCGGGAGAGGCCAACGTCAGCCATGGCTGTGTGGGGCTGGTGGACGTCAAGGGCGGCAGCTCGGACACCCCGGCCGGCTGGTTCTTCGACCGCAGTCTCGTCGGGGACGTCATCGAGGTCGTGCACAGCAAGGACAGGACGGTCGCGCCCGACAACGGCCTCGGCGGGTGGAACATGGGCTGGAAGGAGTGGAAAGCGGGCAGCGCGGTGAAGTAACCGGTGGGGGTCGGGGTTGCGGCGGGGTGCCGGGTGCGAGTTGCGACGGAACGGTGACATCTGCCTGACACCGCGCTGAAAACCAGGCGGTTAATATGCGCGCACCGATGTGGTGGGGAGCGGGCCTGAGCAGGTCCGGCGAGGGGAGAACAAGGTGGACGTGCGGCCTGTGACGGGGGCGTCGGCTCGGGGGCGGCGGGGTCGTGGGGGGCTGGCACTCATAGCCGGCGCCCTGGTGCTGTCGCTCGCCGCGTGCGGCGGAGGAGGGGACTCCGGTTCCGGGAACGGAAAGGGCAAGGACCGGGGCAGCGGACGGGGCGCGCAGTCCACGGCCGCCGTCAGCATCGCCCCCAGGTCCGGTGCCACCGGTGTCGACACCAGCGGCGCGCTGAAGGTCGGCGTCGCCAAGGGCACACTGACCCGGGTCACCGTCAAGGACGCCAAGGGCGGCGAGATAGCCGGGGCCATCACCGGGGGCGGCGCCTCATGGACCCCGTCCACCCATCTGGCCGCGGCCACCAAGTACACCGTGCACGCGGTCGCCAAGGACTCCGAGGGCCGCGAGGCCGCCGAGGACGCCACCTTCACCACCCTCACCCCGAAGAACACCTTCGTCGGCTACTTCACCCCCGAGGACGGCTCCACCGTCGGCGTCGGAATGCCGTTCTCCATACGCTTCACCCGGGGCATCACCCGGCCCGCCGCGGTCGAGAAGGCCGTCCGGATCAGGACCGAGCCGGCCGTCGACGTCGAGGGCCACTGGTTCGGCAACGACCGCCTGGACTTCCGCCCCGAGACGTACTGGAAGAGCGGCACCAAGGTCACCGTCGACCTCGACCTGGACGGCGTCGAGGGCCGCGCCGGTGTCTACGGCAAGCAGCACAGGACCGTGAAGTTCACCATCGGCCGCAACCAGGTCTCCGTCGTGGACGCCAAGAAGCACACGATGCGGGTCACCCAGGACGGCAGGACCCTCAGGACACTCCCCGTCACGACCGGCAAGGCCGGGTACGAGACCTGGAACGGCCGGATGGTGATGAGCGAGAAGCTCTCCGTGACCCGGATGAACGGGGAGACCGTCGGCTACGGCGGCGAGTACGACATCAAGGACGTCCCGCACGCCATCCGCCTCACCACCTCCGGCACCTTCATCCACGGCAACTACTGGGGCGGCGGCGCCTTCGGCCACTACAACGCCAGCCACGGCTGCGTGGGCCTGCGCGACGTGCGCGGCGGCTCCGACGGCTCCGTCCCGGCGGCCTGGTTCTTCAGCCACTCGATGATCGGTGACGTGGTGGTCGTGAAGAACTCCCACGACCGCACGGTGGACCCGGCCAACGGCCTGAACGGCTGGAACATGTCCTGGGCCGACTGGAAGAAGTGAGCCCACCCGCCCCACCGGCCCGGTGCTGTGACCTACGGCACCGGGCCGTCCGGCGTTAGTGGCCGTTAACCTGCCTGCATGACCGTCTCTCTCGAAGTCGCCGAAGGCGTCGGCACGCTGCGTCTGGACCGGCCGCCGATGAACGCGCTGGACATCGCCACCCAGGACCGGCTGAAGGAACTCGCCGAGGAGGCCACGCGCCGCGACGACGTGCGCGCCGTGGTGATCTACGGCGGCGAGCGGGTGTTCGCGGCGGGCGCGGACATCAAGGAGATGCAGAACATGGACCACGCGGGGATGGTCCTGCGGGCCCGCGCCCTCCAGGACTCCTTCACCGCAGTGGCCCGCATCCCCAAGCCCGTCGTCGCCGCCGTCACCGGTTACGCGCTCGGCGGCGGCTGCGAACTGGCGCTGTGCGCCGACTACCGCGTCGCCGCCGACAACGCCAAGCTCGGCCAGCCCGAGATCCTGCTCGGCCTGATCCCGGGCGCGGGCGGCACCCAGCGGCTGGCCCGGCTGGTCGGCCCCTCCCGGGCCAAGGACCTGATCTTCACGGGCCGTCAGGTGCGGGCCGAGGAGGCCCTCGCGATCGGCCTGGTGGACCGGGTCGTGCCGGCCGCCGAGGTGTACGAGCAGGCGCACGCCTGGGCCGCCGGGCTCGCCAAGGGACCGGCGATCGCGCTGCGCGCGGCCAAGGAGTCCGTCGACACCGGCCTGGAGACCGACATCGACACCGGGCTGGCCGTGGAACGGAACTGGTTCGCGGGGCTGTTCGCCACCGAGGACCGCGAGCGCGGCATGCGCAGCTTCGTGGAGGAGGGGCCGGGCAAGGCCAAGTTCCGCTAGGCGTCAGCGGCCCGATCCGCTGCGTAACTCCCGCGGGGGACGGCGCAGTTGACGTACAGTCCGGTTGGGGTCCCTCGATGGGGCGGTTTATGGGAGCCTTAAGGCAACCTTAAGTCTGTCGCGTCGAGGGAGCCCGACGATTGCCCGGTTGCGAGCCGTCGCCGCAGGTCGGACAGGTTGTTCCGGAGGCTGCCGTGCCGAAGGCATATGCCGGTCGCACGGGTTGGAACGGGGGCGTGCGGGGGGCGTATTCCTCCGGAACGGCCCCCAAGGGCACGCCGGACGGCCATCATGGGGGCATGGCGGGGCTGGAGGGCATCGAGCAGCCGCGGGGACAAGGCCGCACAGCCGCGGCACGCTGGTCGCCCGCGGTCGAGGACGAACAGGCGCTCAAGGCGCTCGAACTGTTCGGAAACCCCACGGAGGCGGAAGTGCCGCTGCCGTCCCGCCCCGAATCCGCGGCCACCGCCCGCCGCCTCGCCCAGGTCGTCGTCCTGCGCACCTGGCGGCTCACCCCGAAGCTGGCCGAGGACGCCGTCCTGCTCGTCTCCGAACTCGTCGGCAACGCCGTACGGCACACCGGCGCCCGCGTCTTCGGCCTGCGGATGCGCCGCCGCCCCGGCTGGGTCCGGGTGGAGGTCCGCGATCCCTCGCGCGGGCTGCCCTGTCTGATGCCGGTCCAGGAACTGGACGTCAGCGGACGCGGGCTGTTCCTCGTGGACAAACTCTCCGACCGCTGGGGTGTCGACCTGCTGCCGCGCGGCAAGACGACCTGGTTCGAGATGCGGGTCACCGACCGCTGACACCGCTCCCGGCGCCGCGACCCGAAATCGCCCCCCGATCGGGCTAATCGGCCGTTTTTCCAGCGATCACGCCTTAAATGGTGCGAGTGACCTCCACCAACCGACGCGGAGTGCTGCGCGCGAGCGCGGGGCTCGTCGCCGGCGGCGCGTTCGCCGCCGGTTGCGGCACCGGCCGGACCGCCCCGCCCCCCGCCCCGGCCTCCGCCTCCCCGACGACCGCCGCCCCGGCCGCGCGCCCCGCGACGGCCCCCGCCCCCCGCGCCTACCCCGGCCTGCCCGCCCAGATCACCCACGGCCCGCGCACCCGCCCCCAGGTGGCCCTCACCTTCCACGGCCAGGGCGACCCCGCCCTCGCCCACTCCCTGTTCACCGAGGCCGAGCGGCGCGGCGCCCGGCTCACCGTGCTCGCCGTCGGCACCTGGCTGGACGAGCACCCGGACCTCGCCCACCGCATCCTCGACGGGGGCCACGACCTCGGCAACCACACCCAGCGGCACATCTCCGTCAACGCGATGCCCGAGGCCGACGCCCGCCGGGAGATCACCGACTGCGCCGAACGGCTGCGGCGGCTCACCGGCTCCATCGGCACCTGGTTCCGCCCCTCCCGCGCCCCCACCGCCACCCCGCTCGTCACCCGGCTGGCCCACGCCGCGGGCTACCCGCACGTGCTGTCGTACGACGTCGACTCGCTCGACTACACCCGCCCCGGCGCCGCCGCCGTCACCCGCACCGTCCTCGACACCGTGCGCAACGGCTCGGTGGTGAGCCTGCACCTCGGATATCCGGACACGGTCGCCGCCCTCCCCGACCTCCTGACCGAACTCGGCCGCCGCGGACTGCGCGCGGTCACCACCACGGAGCTGCTGAGCTGATGCGAACCACGAAAGCCGCCCGCCTGCTGGCCGCCGGTGCCGCCGTCACCGCCCTGACCCTGCTCTCCGCGTGCGACGGCGGGACCGGGTCCCACGCGGCCCCCGTCAGCAAGGCCCCGGTCCAGCCGGAGGCGCGCAGGCAGCCCCGGGTGAACGTGCTGCCCGGAATGCCGCCGGTGGAGGACCCGGCCGACCTGTACGCCGCCGACCGGCCCGGCCGGCTCTCACCCGTGGTCCGGGGCTTCCCGTCCCGCGTGTACGTCCCCAACACCAACTCCGACACCGTCAGCGTCATCGACCCCGCGACCTACCGGGTCATCCGCACCATCCCGGTCGGCCGCCAGCCCCAGCACGTCGTACCGTCCTGGGACCTGAAGACCCTCTGGGTCAACAACGACCTCGGCAACAGCCTCACCCCCATCGACCCCAGGACCGGCAAGGCCGGCGAACCGGTCGACGTGCACGACCCTTACAACCTGTACTTCACGCCCGACGGGAAGTACGCCGTGGTCATGGCCTCCATGGACCGCCGGCTGGTCTTCCGCGACGCGCACACCATGAAGGTCGTCAAGTCCGTCCCGGTCAGCTGCCACGGCGTCAACCACGCCGACTTCTCCGCCGACGGCCGCTACTTCATCGTCTCCTGCGAGTTCAGCGGCGAACTGCTGAAGGTCGACACCGCCCGGATGAAGGTCGTGGCCCAGGAGAAACTGCCGTTCCACGGCGCCATGCCGCAGGACGTGAAGATCTCCCCGGACGGCAAGCTGTTCTACATCGCCGACATGATGGCCAACGGCCTGTGGATCCTCGACGGCGACAAGTTCACCCGGCCCCGCTTCCTCGCCACCGGCAAGGGCGCCCACGGCCTCTACATCAGCCGGGACTCGCGGGAGATGTACATCTCCAACCGCGGCGAGGGCACCATCTCGATCTTCGACTTCACCCGCGACCGCCTCACCAAGAAATGGGACCTGCCCGGCGGCGGCAGCCCCGACATGGGCGGCGTCTCCGCCGACGGCAAGGTCCTGTGGCTGTCCGGCCGCTACAACGCCGAGGTCTACGCCATCGACACCCGCACCGGCACCGAACGGGCCCGCATCAAGGTCGGCAGCGGCCCCCACGGCCTCGCCGTCTACCCCCAGCCGGGCCGCTACTCCCTCGGTCACACCGGCATCTTCCGCTGACCCCCGCTCAGCCCTCCGGGGCGAGCAGCAGCGCCTCCGCGCCCACCGGGCGGTAACCGGCCGCCAGGAACGCCCGCAGGCTGCGGGCGTTGCCCGGGGTCACCTGCGCCCACAGCGGCTCCGTGACCAGGTGCCGGGCGGCGGTCACCAGCAGCCGGCCCAGCCCCCGGTGGCGTACGTCCCCGGCCACCTCGACCGACACCTCGAGGCGGCCGGCGACCCCGCGCCCCATGACCAGCACCCCACCCTCGGCGGTCCAGGCGCGCACCCCGTCCCGGCGCCCCCGGGCGTACCGGATCCGGGGATGGCCGGCGTCCCGGATCTCCCGCAGCGCGAGCGGCGCTCCCCCCGGCAGCGGGGAGCCCACCAGCAGCGCGTCGACCGTCTCGGCCCGCCGCCCCGTCCGGTCCATGAGGGCGGCCAGGAAGCGGGGGTGCATCGGCGCCGCCAGGGGATCGCAGTCCAGTGCGCCCAGTGTCCGCGCCACCCACGCCGGGTCCTCGTCCGTGAAGACGACCGCGTGCGCGGTGAACGACAGCACCCCCGCGTCCCGCGGTGACGCCTGCGGCAGGACCGTCGTACCGCCGTCGGGCGGCGGGAAGACACCGGCCGCCGCCGCGCCGAGAACGTCCCGCAAGGTCTCCAAGGCCACCCCTTTCGGTCTCCGCCCACCGTACGACCTGACTCGCGGACGCCGTCGGCGGCGACGGCGCCCGGGTGGGCGCCGCACTCCGCGTTCCGGGGGGCCGTTAATCTGACCAGCGACAGAACGCCGGTACGGCATGTGACACACGAGCAAAAAGGGGCGGATCGGTGGCGGACATCGAGGAAGCACGCAAGCAGTTCCAGCGGATCGACGGGGACGGCGACGGATTCATCACCGCCGCGGAGTTCAAGTCCGCCCTGGCCCAGCAGGGTGACTGGAACGTCACCGAGACGGTGGCGGAGGCCATCATCCGCACCCGTGACCTCAACGGCGACAAGGTGCTGTCGTTCGACGAGTTCTGGGCCTACCTGAGCAAGTGACGCCGGCAGGGGGTGCCCGTCCCACGGGAACCGGGCACCCCGCTTCCGGGATCTGGGCGGGGAAGACCGTCGTACGGCCGTGAGCGTTCACCCGGTCGCCGCGGCGGTGGAATAGCCCGCGGCCCCGCACGGTTGTCGATCGACACAACGCATGCACATGCATCGACTCCCCCGGAAGGGCACGTCATGAAGATCGGCATCATCGGCGCGGGCAACATCGGCGGCAACCTCACCCGGCGGCTCACCGCCCTCGGCCACGACGTCTCCGTGGCCAACTCCCGCGGCCCCGAGACACTCGAGGACCTGGCGCGGGAGACCGGCGCGACCCCGGTCCGGGCCGAGGAGGCCGCCAGGGGCGCTCAGGTGGTCGTCGTCACCGTCCCCCTGAAGGCGGTCCCGGACCTGCCCGCCGGCCTGCTGGACGGCGCGGCCGAGGGCGTCGCGGTCATCGACACCAACAACTACTACCCGCAGCAGCGCGACGGCCGGATCGCCGCCATCGAGGACGAGGGCCTGACCGAGAGCCGCTGGACCGAGCGGCACCTCGGCCACCCGGTGATCAAGGCCTTCAACGGCACCTACGCGCAGGACATCCTGGACCGCGGCCGTCCCGCCGGCGACCCCGAGCGCATGGCACTCCCGGTCGCCGGCGACGACGAGGACGCCAAGCGGACCGTGCGTGACCTGATCGGCGAGCTGGGCTTCGACACGGTCGACGCGGGCGGCATCGACGACTCCTGGCGCCAGCAGCCCGGCACCCCGGTCTACACCCTGCGCGCCGGCACCGAGGCCGTGCTCAAGGCCCTGGCCGAGGCGTCCCCGGAGCGCCCGGCGGACTTCCGGGGCTGACGCCTGCGCACGGTCCCTACGGCGTGGCCCAGGCGCGCAGGTCGCCCTTGTGCGCGAACCGGGCCACGTCCTTGTCGTGCGGCTCGCTGGTGTACTGGTGGAACAGCCAGTCGGCCTTCACGCGGGGCTTGCCGGCCGTGACGTAGTCGGCGATCCAGAGCCCGTCGCCCGCGTACGAGGTGGTGTCGACCGTCAGCCAGAAGTGGCGGTTGCAGTACAGGACGACCCGGTTGTCCGGCCGCAGTTCCTTGAGCCTGCGCAGGAAGCGGTCCTTCTCCGCGTTGCTCGCGTGCGTGCCGTCGCCGGTGGTCTCCCAGTCGACGGCGAGGATGTCGCCGGGCCGGTCGGGGGCGTGCCGGAGGAAGTGGTCGGCCTGGGCGGTGAGGTCGCCGGGCCACAGGAAGTGGTAGAAACCGACGACCAGTCCGGCGTCACGGGCCCGCTTCGTCTGCGCGGCGAGCCGGGGACTGGCGTACGAACGGCCCTCCGTCGCCTTGACGAAGACGAAGGAGAGGCCGTCCGTGGCATAGGAGGAGGACTGGTAGGCGCTGACATCGATGCCATGGAGCATGGGGGAGTTGTGCCCCCTGCGGCCGTGGCCGGAACCTCAGCCCCGGGTCGTCACCGAACTCAGTACGGCCGGCGACTTCGCCGACCAGTCCGAGGTGATCAGACTCGCGTGGTGCTGGGCCAGCAGCGCGAGCCGGGCGGTGACTTCGGCGTCCGTCGGGGTGGTGGAGGAGATGGCGGGGGAGACGTTGTGGGCGTCCGTCGTGATCAGGATGTAGTGGTTCGCGGAGTAGAACGAGGTGTCGTAGCCGTTGTTGACATAGGTGGCCGCGTCACCGTCGAAGAACACGAACCAGGGCCGGATCGAGGCGTCGTAGCGGCTGGTGCGCGGGTCGCCGCCCGCGGCACCGAGCACGGCGGGGAAGGCCTGGGCCGCGGAGATGTTCCCGGCCGCGGACAGGTCGCGCAGGTGGTCGCCGTACTCCTCGTCCGTCCAGTAGGTGTCGAACGGGTTGGACTGCTCCACCGTGCCCGGGATCAGTTCGAAGAGGAACTTGCCCCGGAGGGCGTCACGGGTGGGCCAGGCGTCGGCCTTCGCGGCGGCGTCCAGCGTGCCGTACGTCCCGCCCAGCAGGGTGGCCGGCTTGTACACGCTGCTGCCGAGCTTCTGCGCGACGAGCGTGTCGAACTCGTCCGGCCCGAGGCCCGACTTGTCGTTGAAGCCGGCCTTCATCTCGACCTTGACGACGATCGGCGGGTGGTCGGGGTGCAGCTGGTTCCAGGCGGCCATGTTGTCCAGGCAGCTGCCGAGGTCCTGGTTGCGGCTCTTGCCGTACAGCTCGGCCGGGGTCTTCGCGGCCTCGCAGTTGTTGTCGTCGCCCAGCGGATTGCTGTGGCTGACCCGCCAGCGGTGGCTGATGGTGTCCGCGTACACGTCCAGCTCCAGCAGCGAGGCGCCCGAGTCCAACGCCTGTGCGAAGTACGTGTACTTGGCCTTGTCGTACGCGTTGTGCGTGCCGACGGCCGTCGTCGCGGAGAACGTGGGCGACGCCGCGTGCGCGTTGCCCGGCGCCACCACCAGCGCAGCGACGGCTCCCAGCAGTGCCGCCGCCCGTCTCAGTCTGAGCATGTGTCAATTCCCCTTCGCGGTCGCCGAGTCGGCGGCATCGTAGGGGAATGCGGTTACTTCGGGGTAGCCCTTGGGGGAACAGCCCGGTTCACGCTTGGAGGGCGTCGCGCAGCCGGCATGGCACGGACGCCTGGTTGCCTCTCACCCTGTGGCTGAACGGGGGGCACACGGATGCCAGGGCCGCACAGCGTCAGGAGGTCCTCCGGGTCCGACGTCAGCACCGTGACGGGGGACGGGGAGGCCGTCGCGGTGGCGGCCACGATCGCATCGAGGGCGTACTTGCGGCCGTGCAGTCCTGCTGCGGCGAGGAGTTCGCTGGCGTGGCGGGCGACGGCTTCGGTGGGCGGAGTGCGCGTAGTACGAGTTTCGACAAGCCCTCGCAGTCCAGGACGAGAGTTCCGCTCACGCGGCGTCCGCCGAGTTGGCGTTGTCACCGCGCAGGACGGCCCGCTTCGCCTCGACCGCTGCCTGGTCCACAGGACCGTGTTCGGTTTCCGCGTCCTTGATGAGTTCGCGCAGCCGGTCGCGCTCCAGCTGGCGCTGGATGAGGGCTTCGGCATAGGCGGACATGCCTCGTTCGCCCGTGCGCGCTCTGAGGGCTGCGACGGTGCCTTCGTGGAGCGAGACGGAGACCGGGCGGACGGGCCCTTCGCCGGGAGCCGGGGAGGTAGCCATGCGGCAAGTGCAACAAGACTCTTGTTAGTGGGCGCAAGGCGGGAACACGCCGGTCAGGGCCCGCCCGGTCAGCACTCGATGATGTTCACGGCCAGTCCGCCCCGGGCCGTCTCCTTGTACTTGACGCTCATGTCCGCGCCGGTTTCCTTCATGGTCTTGATGACCTTGTCCAGGGACACCTTGTGGGAGCCGTCGCCGCGCATCGCCATCTTCGCGGCCGTGACCGCCTTCACCGCGGCCATGCCGTTGCGCTCGATGCACGGGATCTGCACCAGGCCGCCGACCGGGTCGCAGGTCAGGCCCAGGTTGTGCTCCATGCCGATCTCGGCCGCGTTCTCGACCTGCTCGGGGGAGCCGCCGAGCACCTCGGCGAGGGCACCGGCCGCCATGGAGCAGGCGGAGCCGACCTCGCCCTGGCAGCCGACCTCGGCGCCGGAGATGGAGGCGTTCTCCTTGAAGAGCATGCCGATCGCGCCGGCCGCCAGCAGGAACCGCACGACTCCGTCCTCGTCGGCCCCGGGGACGAAGTTGATGTAGTAGTGCAGGACCGCGGGGATGATGCCGGCCGCGCCGTTGGTCGGGGCGGTGACGACCCGGCCGCCGGCGGCGTTCTCCTCGTTCACGGCCATCGCGTAGAGCGTGATCCACTCCATGGCGTGCGCCAGCGGGTCGCCCTCGGCGCGCAGCTGCCGGGCCGAGACGGCCGCGCGGCGGCGGACCTTGAGACCGCCGGGCAGGATGCCCTCGCGGGACATGCCGCGCTGCACGCACGCGCGCATCACGCCCCAGATCTCCAGCAGGCCCTCGCGGATCTCCTCCTCGGTGCGCCAGGCCCGCTCGTTCTCCAGCATCAGCGAGGAGATGGACAGGCCCGTCTCGCTCGTGCGGCGCAGCAGCTCGTCACCGGTGCGGAAGGGGTACTTCAGGACCGTGTCGTCCAGCTTGATGCGGTCCGCGCCCACCGCGTCCTCGTCGACCACGAAGCCGCCGCCGACGGAGTAGTACGTCTTGGAGAGCACCTCGGCGCCGTCGGCGTCGTAGGCCCAGATGGTCATGCCGTTGGCGTGGTAGGGCAGCGCCTTGCGGCGGTGCAGGACCAGGTCGTCGTCGAAGGAGAACGGGATCTCGTGCTCGCCGAGGAGGTTCAGCCGTCCCGCCCGTTTGATCGACTCCACCTGCTCGTCGGCCGTCTCCACGTCCACCGTGCGCGGTGAGGCGCCCTCCAGGCCGAGCAGCACCGCCTTCGGGGTGCCGTGGCCGTGCCCGGTCGCGCCGAGCGAGCCGTACAGCTCGCAGCGCAGGGCCGCGACGGAGCCGAGCAGCTCCTCGTTGCGCAGCCGGCGGGCGAACAGGCCGGCCGCGCGCATCGGGCCGACCGTGTGGGAGCTGGACGGGCCGATGCCGATCGAGAACAGGTCGAAGACCGAGATGGCCACGGATGACTCCTCAATGCGGGGGGTGGTGCAAAAGGTGGTACAGGGTGCGGGCACCGCGCACCTCCGGTTCCTCCAGTGTGCGCGGTGCCCGGCGAAAGGTGACTTACTTGTTCAGCCCCGGGTACAGCGGGTGCTTGTCGGCCAGGGCCTTCACCCGGGCCTTGAGCGCCTCGGCGTCGTAGGACGCCTTCAGCGTCTCGGCGATCACGTCCGCGACCTCGGCGAAGTCCTCGGCCGTGAAGCCGCGGGTCGCGAGGGCGGGCGTACCGATCCGCAGGCCGGAGGTGACCATCGGCGGGCGCGGGTCGTCCGGGACGGCGTTGCGGTTGACCGTGATGCCGACCTCGTGGAGCCGGTCCTCGGCCTGCTGCCCGTCCAGCTCCGAGGCACGCAGGTCCACCAGGATCAGGTGCACGTCGGTGCCGCCGGACAGGACGTTCACGCCGGCCTCGCGGGCGTCCGCCGCCGTCAGCCGCTCGGCGAGGATGCGCGCACCCTCCACCGTACGCCGCTGGCGCTCCGCGAACTCCTCCGAGGCGGCGACCTTGAAGGAGACCGCCTTCGCCGCGATCACGTGCTCCAGGGGGCCGCCCTGGAAGCCGGGGAAGACGGAGGAGTTCAGCTTCTTCGCGAAGTCCTTCTTCGCGAGGATGATGCCGCCGCGCGGGCCGCCGAGGGTCTTGTGGGTCGTGGAGGTGACCACGTCCGCGTACGGCACCGGGTTCGGGTGGAGACCGGCGGCGACCAGGCCCGCGAAGTGCGCCATGTCGACCCACAGGTACGCCTCGACCTCGTCGGCGATCCGGCGGAACTCGGCGAAGTCCAGCTGACGCGGGTACGCCGACCAGCCGGCGATGATCACCTTGGGGCGGTGCTCCTTGGCCAGCCGCTCGACCTCGGCCATGTCGACCAGGCCGGTCTCCACGTCCACGTGGTACGCGACCACGTCGAACTGCTTGCCGGAGAAGTTCAGCCGCATCCCGTGGGTCAGGTGGCCGCCGTGCGCCAGGTCCAGGCCGAGGATGGTGTCCCCGGGCCGGGCGAGGGCGAACAGGGCCGCCTGGTTCGCGGAGGCACCGGAGTGGGGCTGCACGTTGGCGTACTCGGCGCCGAACAGCTCCTTGACCCGGTCGATGGCGATCTGCTCGGCGACGTCGACGTGCTCGCAGCCGCCGTAGTAGCGGCGGCCCGGGTAGCCCTCGGCGTACTTGTTGGTCAGGACCGAGCCCTGGGCCTCCATCACCGCGAGCGGCGCGAAGTTCTCGGACGCGATCATCTCCAGCGTGGACTGCTGGCGGTTCAGCTCCGCGTCGACCGCGGCGGCGATCTCCGGGTCCAGCTCGTGGAGGGACGTGTTCAGGACAGTCATGGGGCTACGACTCCTCAGCCGGCGGTGTGGGCGGCGTACTCGTCGGCGGAGAGCAGGTCGGCCGGCTCCCCGGTGACACGTACCTTGAACAGCCAGCCGCCCTCGAAGGGCGCGGAGTTCACCAGCGAGGGGTCGTTGACGACGTCCTCGTTGATCTCGGTGACCTCACCGCTGACCGGCGAGTACAGGTCGGAGACCGACTTCGTCGACTCCAGCTCACCGCAGGTCTCGCCCGCCTCGACGGTGGAGCCGACCTCGGGGAGCTGGGCGTAGACCACATCGCCGAGCGCGTTGGCCGCGAACTCGGTGATGCCGACCGTCGCGACGCCGTCCTCGGCGGTCGACAGCCACTCGTGCTCCTTGCTGAAGCGCAGCTGCTGGGGGTTGCTCATGGCCTGAATTCTCCTGTACGCGCGGGAGTGCTGATGAAGGGGGGACGGCAGGACCTGCTGGTGAGCAGGGGGAATGTGCGCAGGGTCACGTCCGGCGGCGCGGGGCGGACGCCGGGAGCGCCGCAGCGCCCAGTGTCTACTTCTGGCGCTTGTAGAACGGCAGCGCCACGACCTCGTACGGCTCGTGGGTGCCCCGGATGTCCACGCCGACGCCCTCGGTGCCCGGCGCCGCGTACGCCGCGTCGACGTACGCCATGGCGATCGGCTTGCCCAGGGTGGGGGAGGGGGCGCCGGAGGTGACCTCGCCGATCACCTGGCCGCCGGCGACGACGGCGAACCCGGCGCGCGGCACCCGGCGGCCCTCGGCGACCAGGCCGACGAGCACCCGGGGCGCGCTCGCCTCGGCGCGGGAGGCGGCCGCGGCGAGCGCCTCACGCCCGACGAAGTCCCCCTCCTTCTCGAACTTGACCACCCGGCCGAGCCCGGCGTCGAAGGGGGTGAGCGCGGTGGTCAGCTCGTGCCCGTACAGCGGCATGCCCGCCTCCAGGCGCAGGGTGTCCCGGCAGGACAGCCCGCACGGCACCAGGCCGACGCCCTCGCCGGCCTCGGTCAGCGCCTGCCACAGCCGCACGGCGTGCTCCGGTCGAACGAACAGCTCGAAGCCGTCCTCGCCGGTGTAGCCGGTGCGGGCGATCAGCGCCGGGACGCCGGCGACGGTGCCGGGCAGGCCGGCGTAGTACTTCAGCCCGTCCAGGTCGGCGTCGGTGAGCGACTTCAGGATGCCGGGGGACTGCGGGCCCTGCACGGCGAGCAGCGCGTAGGCGTCCCGGTCGTCGCGGACCTCGGCGTCGAAGCCGGCGGCCCGCTCGGTCAGCGCGTCCAGCACCACCTGGGCGTTGGAGGCGTTGGCCACGACCATGTACTCGGTCTCGGCCAGCCGGTAGACGATGAGGTCGTCCAGGATGCCGCCG
The DNA here is from genome assembly GCF_040613095.1 of Streptomyces sp. NPDC006309. NCBI lineage: Bacteria > Bacillati > Actinomycetota > Actinomycetes > Kitasatosporales > Streptomycetaceae > Streptomyces > Streptomyces sp. NPDC006309. The sequence continues at coordinate 39,555 of NZ_JBEXRO010000024.1, forward strand.
TCGGCCCGGCAGATCATGGTGTAGCGGGCGCGGCCGACGCCGACGGAGGCGATGTTGCCGACCAGGGCGAAGTTCAGGAGGGCGGCCGCCCCGGCGCCGGTCACGGTGATCTCGCCCATGTGGGAGAGGTCGAACAGGCCGGCCCGGGTGCGCACCGCGAGGTGCTCGTCGCGCTCGGAGCCGTAGCGCAGGGGCATGTCCCAGCCGGCGAAGTCGGTCATGGTCGCGCCGAGCGCGCGATGCACGGCATCCAGCGCGGTGTGGCGGAGTTCGGTGCTGCTCATCGGTCGGTCGTCTCCCAGGGCATACGGACGGGGCGAGGAACGTTCCTCCCCATCTGTCATCGGAACCTGAGAGGTTCGCCGCGACCGCCACGGGGACGATCACGGCTTGCACCTTGGGTGGGACCACTGGACACAGCGGCCCGCTTTTCAGATGTGCCTCGCCCGCGCGGTAACGGGGCCTGAGAGATTCAAGGGAGGGACTTGCTCCTTCGGCGCCCCAGACGGTCCGAAGGGACCTGGGGACTCTCCCGCGCGGATTCAAGCGGCCGGTATGCAGTTGGCGGGCACATCATCGCATGCGAGCCCGGCTTCTGTAACCGACCTGTGGCACGACCCGCACCGAACCACCGGCCCGCGGGCATTACCTTCTCTTTAACTTCAAAGGGCAGGACATGACCGAGCCCACAGGGGAGGACATCACGGTGAACAGGACCACGGCGTACGTCACCGCCGCCGCCACCGGCCTCGCGGTGCCGGAGCAGCGCTCCGCCCCCGCCCCCGCCCCCGCCCCCGCCCGCGAACGCCGCCCCGCGCGCCCGGCCCCGGCCGTCCGTGACCTGCGCGACCGCGCCGGCCGCAGCCCGCGCGCCCTCGTCTTCGGGCCGCGGGACGTGGTGGTGATCACCGGCCTGCCCGGCAGCGGCAAGTCCACGCTGATGCGGCGCGCGGTCGCCGGCCACCGCGTCGACTCCCAGGACGCCCGCGACCGCTTCGCGGCCCGCCTGCCCCGCTGCCTGCCGTACGCGCTCTACCGCCCCCTGGTCCGCCTCGCGCACTACGCGGGACTGCGCCGCGCGCTGCGCACCGGCGACGGCGTCGTCGTCCACGACTGCGGCACCCAGCCCTGGGTGCGCGGCTGGCTCGCCCGCGAGGCCCGCCGCCGCGGCGGCACCCTGCACCTGCTGGTGCTCGACGTCGCCCCCGAGACCGCCCGCGAGGGCCAGCGGGAGCGCGGCCGGGGCGTCTCCCGCTACGCCTTCCGCCGGCACCGCCGTACCGCGGCCCGGCTGCTGCGCGCGGTCGAGCGGGGCGAACCGCCCACGGGCTGCGGCTCGGCGCTGCTGCTGGACCGGCCCGCCGCGGACACCCTGCACCGCGTGGACTTCGCCGCCCCGGACCCCCGCTGACGCGGCGCACGGATCCCCGGCGGACCCGCGATGTCACAGCCACCCGATAGCCTTCGGTCTCACAGCAGTGGTTCCCAGCAGGCGGTAGGCAGATGGACTTCCCGGCGGACCTTCCCGCGGACTTCCCGGCACAGACACACCCCCACCCGCACGGCGGTTGGCCCGGCAACGAGCTGGAGGAGGTGCTCTCGGCCTCCCTCGGCGTCCCCACGGCGGGCGGCCGGATCATCGAGGTCCTCGGCCGCAGCTTCCTGTGGATCCCGCTGCCGGCCGGCGGCGGCCCGGACAGCGGCCCGCTGGACCTGCCCACACTCGACATCGAGGGCCAGGTGTACGTGCCGGTGTTCAGCTCCGAGGAGCAGTTCCGCCAGGCGGCCGGCTCCCACATGCCGTACACCGTCGCCCCCGCCGTGGAGTTCGCCCGGGGCCTGCCGCCGCAGGCGGGCCTGGCCGTGAACCCGGGCGGTGTGGTCGGCATCCCGCTGCCGCCCGAGGCCGTGGCCGAACTGTGCCGGGTGGGCCGCACCCCGCTCGACGGCCCCGGCAGCGGCGGCCGGGTCCGCCTCTTCGAGCCCGACTGGCAGGACGATCCGGTCGACTTCCTCTCCGCCGCCTCCGCCGAGTTCGCGGACACCGGCGTCGTGGTGACCGCCCGCCGCTGCCTGGCCGCCGTCGAGACGGCCGAACCGGTGATGTTCGTCGGCGTGGAACTCTCCCGGTGCGAGGGCGACCTGCGCACCGTGCCCCTGGAGGCCCTGGGCCGGGCCCTGGGCAGGGTCCCGGTGAAGTGGCCGGTCAATCTGGTCCTCATGGACGTCACCGACGACCCGGTGGCCGACTGGCTGAAGACGAACGTCCGCCCCTTCTACCGGTTCGGCCACTAGCGGCCGGGCCGCCGGGGCGCGGAGCCGGGTCCGGCACGCCGGGACGAGGGGCCGGGTCCGGCACGCGGTGGTGGTGCCGGGCGCGGCGCGCCACCGCGCGCCCGCCCCCGCGTACGGCCACGAGGCCCCGGGCCACCGGGCGCTTAAGCTGTCCCCCGATGCGGGGTCACTCCACGAGAAGGGGCGGTAAGACAGGTGAGCGCGAGCCCGAGCGGCAGCGTCGAGCACATGCTGCGCCAGGTCACGCCTGGACGTTACGACGCCTACGAGGCCCTGCTGGGCGCCCTCGCCGCCCCCTCCTCCGGCCAGGTCTGGATGTTCCTGTGGCACGGCCAGGCCGGCTCCCCGGACGCCCAGTACGGCGACATGGAGGTCGACGGCTTCCACTACGCCCCCTGCGTCACCTCCGCCCAGGAACTGTCGGCCAGTGGCTGGAACCGCTCCTACGAGGTGGTGGACGGCCTCGACGTGGCCCGCACCCTCTACCCCGACCACTACGGTCTGTGGCTCAATCCGCACGCCCCGGGCGGCGGCGTCGGCATCCCCTGGCTCGACCTGCGCCGCATGGCCACCGGCCTGGACCGCCAGCCCGCCGGCCCCCTGCGCCTGTCGGAACCCGGCATCGAGATCCCGCAGTTCTACGCCCTGCTCGCGCAGAACGCGCACCGCACCCCCGCGCTGCGCTCGCTGCGCCGGGCCTGGGTGCAGCCCACGCTCGGGGCGCCGTACCTCGCCCTCGGCCTGGACGTGTACGACACGTCCCCGGCGGCGGTCGACTCGGTGCGCGCGATGATGCAGCAGTCGGTCGGCGCGGTCCCGGAGGGGCTGCCGGTCTCGACGGTCGTGATGACCGACGGCTACGACCCGGTGGTCATGTGGATGCGGGCCAACGCGCGTCCCTTCTACGACCGCGAGGCGCACGCCACCGCCCCGCCGCCCCCGCTCCAGGTTCCGCCGGCGACCGGCTACGGCTACCCGCCCGCGCACGGCGGCTACTGACCAACGGGCGACAATGTCAAGGGCTTTGAGCGGGGCCACGGTGTCCGCGTCAGCGGGCTTCTTCTGCGCGCGTAGACATCGCCGGTACGTCCCGTTCCGGGCGAATAGGCCGTTCTGCCCCAACTGGACCTTGTCCGGGAGCCGTTACCCACTGTTCGGATAACGGAATCCCCTGCACTGCATCACGGTTGCGCATACTTTCGCCGCCAACTCTGGCGGGTGATCACAACGACGCTGAAGACTCGCGACTCAGACGTGAGGCCAAGGCCTCACGCTCGATGGCAAGTCGACAAAGCCGCAATCCGCGGCAGGCGCAGGCCGGTCACCACCGGCGAGAGGGGTCGCTCACCGTGACCGCACCGATCGAGACCACCGGAGCGGCAGCCGAGGCACAGCCGGAGGCTGTGCTGGAGGGTGCCGGAAAGGGGCAGATCGAGGGTCGTTCCCTGGGCCAGATCGCCTGGACCCGGTTCAAGAAGGACAAGGTCGCCGTCGCGGGCGGCGTCATCGTGGTCCTGCTGATCCTCGTCGCGATTCTCTCGCGCCCCCTCCAGGCCGTGTTCGGGCTCGACCCCAACGCCTTCCACCAGGACCTGATCACCCCCGACACCTCGCTGCCCAAGGGCAGTTGGGGCGGCATGAGCCTGGATCACCCGCTCGGTGTGGACCCGAAGTTCGGCCGTGACATCGCCACCCGCGTCCTGGAGGGCTCCTGGGTGTCGCTGGTGGTCGCCTTCGGCGCCACCGTCCTGTCGAACGTGATCGGCGCGGTCCTCGGTGTCGTGGCGGGCTACTACGGCGGGCGGGTCGACTCGATCATCAGCCGGCTGATGGACACCTTCCTCGCCTTCCCCCTCCTGCTCTTCGCGATCGCCATCTCCGCCACCCTCCAGGGCGGCGCCTTCGGCCTCAACGGACTGCCGCTCCACCTGAGCGTGCTCATCTTCGTCATCGGCTTCTTCAACTGGCCCTATCTGGGCCGGATCGTGCGCGGCCAGACACTGGCCCTGCGGGAGCGCGAGTTCGTGGACGCCTCCCGCGGCATGGGCGCCAAGGCCCCGTACATCCTGTTCCGCGAGCTGATGCCCAACCTGGTCGGCCCGATCATCGTCTACTCGACGCTGCTGATCCCGACCAACATCCTCTTCGAGGCGTCCCTGAGCTTCCTCGGCGTCGGCATCCAGCCCCCGCAGGCGTCCTGGGGCGGCATGCTCCGTGAGGCGGTCACCTACTACCAGGTCGACCCCCAGTTCATGATCGTCCCCGGACTCGCCATCTTCGTCACCGTCCTCGCGTTCAACCTGCTCGGCGACGGTCTCCGCGATGCTCTCGATCCGCGCAGCCGCTGACGCCTGCCGCGAAGAGCCCGAAAGTTTTGTCAACAATGGAGGGGAAAGCGCCCATCATGCGAAGGTCAGCGCTGGCCGCGATCGCGGCCATCGGCTCCGCCAGCCTGCTTCTTGCGGGTTGCAGCAAGGCCGATGACAACAAGAACGACAACGGCACCAAGTCGGCCGGGGCCAATGCCGCGACCAAGGGCGTCGTCAACGCGTCCGACAAGAAGGGCGGCACGCTCACCTACGAGCTGTCCGACGTGCCGGACTCCTTCGACCCCGGCAACACGTACTACGCGTACATGTACAACCTCAGCCGGCTGTACGCCCGTCCGCTGATGACCTTCCAGCCGGGTGCCGGCCAGAAGGGCAACACGCTCGTCCCGGACCTCGCGGCGAGCAAGGGCGTGCCGAGCGACGGCGGCAAGACCTGGACGTACAAGCTGCGCGCGGGCCTGAAGTACGAGGACGGCTCGCCGATCACCTCGAAGGACGTCAAGTACGCCGTCGAGCGCTCCAACTTCGCGCGTGACGTGCTCTCCCTCGGCCCGAACTACTTCCAGCAGTTCATGGCCGGCGGCGACAAGTACAAGGGCCCGTACAAGGACAAGAGCGCCAAGGGCCTGTCCTCCATCCAGACGCCGGACGACACCACCATCGTCTTCCACCTGAAGCAGGCCTTCCAGGAGTTCGACTACCTGGTCGCCGCCCCGCAGACGGCCCCGGTGCCGCAGGCGAAGGACACGGGCGTCGACTACATCAAGCACATCGTCTCCTCGGGCTCGTACAAGTTCCAGAGCTACCAGGACGGCCGGCAGGCCGTGCTGGTGCGCAACCCGAACTGGGACCCGAAGACGGACCCGCTGCGCAAGCAGCTGCCGGACAAGATCGTCGTCAAGCTGAAGGTCAACGCGGAGACGATCGACCAGGACGTCCTCGCCGGCGACGCGATCGACCTGGCCGGCACCGGTGTCCAGGCCTCCACCCAGGCCAAGGTCCTCACCGACGCCGGCAAGAAGGCCAACACGGACAACACCTACGGTGGCCGTCTCGTGTACCTGGCGATCAACACCAAGGTCGCGCCGTTCGACAAGCCCGAGTGCCGCAAGGCCGTGCAGTACGCGATCGACAAGGTCTCGGTGCAGACCGCCGAGGGCGGCCCGGTCCGCGGCGACGTCGCCTCCACCGTGCTGCCGCCGGACATCCCGGGCTACGAGAAGTCGGACGTCTACGCCAGCAACGGCAACAAGGGTGACGCCGCCAAGGCCAAGCAGCAGCTGAAGGCCTGCGGCAAGTCGTCGATCACGACGAACATCGCCGCGCGTTCCGACCGCCAGCCGGAGATCGACGCCGCCACGGCGATCATCGCCTCGCTGAAGAAGGTCGGCATCAACGCCTCCCTGAAGCAGTACCCGTCGGGCAAGTACTTCACCGACTACGTGGGTGTGCCGAAGTTCTCGGAGAAGCAGAACCTCGGTCTGATCATGATGCAGTGGGGTGCGGACTGGCCCTCCGGCTACGGCTTCCTCCAGCAGATCCTGAACGGCAAGGCGATCAGCCAGTCGGGCAACACGAACCTGTCGCAGTACGACGACAAGTCCGTCAACCAGATGCTGGGCAAGGCGATCGGCACCCAGGACCTCAACAAGCGCAACAGCATCTACACGCAGATCGACAAGAAGACCATGGACGACGCCGTCCTGGTCCCGCTGACCTACTTCAAGGTCCTGCTGGGCCGCCCGCAGAACTACACCAACCTGGTTTCCACGGCGGCCTTCAGCGGTCAGTACGACTACCTCAACATCGGCGTCGCGTCGAAGTAGCAGCCCCGGAAGGCAGGTGAAGGCATTGGTGCCCGCGGGCTTCGCGGCCCGCGGGCACCAGCGCCGGTCCCCGTGATCTCGTACATCCTCCGCCGGACGTTCGCGGCAGTGATCCTGCTGCTGGTCGTCTCCGCGGTCACCTTCGCCATCTTCTTCCTGCTGCCACGGCTCGTCGGCCAGACAGCGGACCAGCTGGCGCAGCAGTACATCGGCAAGAGCCCGTCGCCGGCGGACGTCGCCGCCGTCAAGCACAACCTCGGTCTGGACCAGCCTGTCTACGTCCAGTACTGGCACTTCATCAAGGGGATCGTGGCCGGCGCCACCTACGACCTCGGCCCCACCACGGTGCACTGCGACGCGCCCTGCTTCGGCTACTCCTTCAAGAACCACCAGGCGGTCTGGCCGGAGCTCACCTCACGCCTTCCGATCACCCTCTCGCTGGCCGCGGGTGCCGCCGTACTGTGGCTGGTCTCCGGCGTGGTGGCCGGTGTCGTCTCCGCGCTGAAGCCGCGCTCGGTACTCGACCGGGGCTTCATGGGCATCGCGCTCACCGGCGTCTCGCTGCCCATGTTCTTCACCGGCAACCTGGCGATCCTGCTCTTCGAGTACCAGTGGCCGATCTTCGGCAAGAGCTACGTCCCGTTCACCGACAACCCCTCGCAGTGGGCCAACACCCTCTTCCCCGCGTGGTGTTCGCTCGCCCTGCTGTACTCCGCCATCTACGCGCGGCTCACCCGCTCGGGCATGCTGGAGACGATGAACGAGGACTTCATCCGCACGGCCCGCGCCAAGGGCCTGCGCGAGCGCAACGTCGTCGTCCGGCACGGACTGCGCGCCGCTCTCACCCCGATCATCACGGTCTTCGGCATGGACATCGGTCTGCTGCTCGGCGGCGCCGTGATCACCGAGAGCGTCTTCTCGCTGCCCGGCATCGGCCAGTACGCGGTGCAGGGCATCACCGACAACGACCTGCCCAAGATCCTCGGCGTGACCCTGCTCGCCGCCTTCTTCGTCGTGATCGCAAATCTCCTGGTGGACGTGCTGTACGCCGCCGCCGACCCGCGGGTGAGGCTCTCGTGACCGAACTCTCCAAGACCGGCGCCGCCGTGGGCGAGCCCACGACCGCCGGCAAGGCACCCGAAGCCTTCCTCGAGGTCCGCGACCTCAAGGTGCACTTCCCGACCGACGACGGCCTGGTCAAGTCCGTCGACGGGCTCAGCTTCTCGCTGGAGAAGGGCCGGACCCTCGCCATCGTGGGCGAGTCCGGCTCCGGCAAGTCCGTCACCTCGCTCGCCGTCATGGGCCTGCACCGGCTCGGCGCGCGCGGCAAGAACGTGCAGATGTCCGGCGAGATCTGGCTTGACGGCAAGGAACTGGTCTCCGCCGCCCCGGACGAGGTGCGCAAGCTCCGCGGCCGGGAGATGGCGATGATCTTCCAGGACCCGCTGTCCGCGATGCACCCGTACTACAAGGTCGGCGACCAGATCGTCGAGGCCTACCGGGTGCACCACGACGTCAGCAGGAAGGTCGCCCGCAAACGCGCGATCGAGATGCTCGACCGCGTCGGCATCCCCGAGCCCGCCAAGCGCGTCGACGGCTACCCGCACGAGTTCTCCGGCGGTATGCGCCAGCGCGCCATGATCGCCATGGCGCTGGTGAACAACCCCGAGCTGCTCATCGCGGACGAGCCGACCACCGCCCTCGACGTGACCGTCCAGGCGCAGATCCTCGACCTGATCCGCGACCTCCAGAAGGAGTTCGGCTCCGCGGTCATCATGATCACCCACGACCTGGGTGTGGTCGCCGAGATCGCCGACGACGTCCTCGTGATGTACGGCGGCCGGTGCATCGAGCGCGGTCCCGCCGACGAGGTCTTCGAGCAGCCGCAGCACCCCTACACCTGGGGCCTGCTCGGCTCGATGCCCCGCATCGACCGCGAGACCTCCGAACGGCTCATCCCGGTCAAGGGCCAGCCGCCGAGCCTCATCAACATCCCCTCGGGCTGCGCCTTCCACCCGCGCTGCCCGTACGCGGACATCCCCAAGGGGAACGTCACCCGCACGGTGCGCCCCGAGCTGGCACAGGTGGACGCCGGGCACTGGTCCGCCTGCCACCTGTCGGCCGAGGACCGCCAGCGGATCTGGACCGAAGAGATTGCGCCGAAGCTGTGAGTGAGACCAAGAAGACGGACGAGGCCGAGGCCGTGATCCCGCAGCAGGCGACGGCCCCCGAGGACCGTGACGTGCTGCTCAGGGTCGAGGGGCTGATCAAGCACTTCCCGATCAAGAAGGGCATCCTCCAGCGTCAGGTCGGCGCCGTGAAGGCCGTCGACGGCATCGACTTCGAGGTGCGCAAGGGCGAGACCCTCGGCGTGGTCGGCGAGTCGGGCTGCGGCAAGTCGACCATGGGCCGGGTCATCACCCGGCTCCAGGACCCGACCGGCGGAAAGATCACCTTCGAGGGCCGGGACATCACGCGGCTGGGCACCGGGCAGATGCGCCCGCTGCGCCGCGACATCCAGATGATCTTCCAGGACCCGTACGGCTCCCTGAACCCGCGGCACACCATCGGCTCCATCGTCTCCGCGCCCTTCCGGTTGCAGGGCGTGGAGCCCGAGGGCGGGGTGAAGAAGGAGGTCCAGCGGCTCCTCGAACTGGTCGGTCTCAGCCCCGAGCACTACAACCGCTACCCGCACGAGTTCTCCGGCGGTCAGCGCCAGCGCATCGGCATCGCCCGCGCGCTCGCCCTGAAGCCGAAGCTGGTGGTGGCCGACGAGCCGGTCTCCGCGCTGGACGTGTCGATCCAGGCGCAGGTCGTCAACCTCATGGACGACCTCCAGCAGGAACTCGGCCTCACCTATGTGATCATCGCCCACGACCTCTCCGTGGTCCGGCACGTCTCGGACCGCATCGCGGTGATGTACCTCGGCAAGATCGTCGAACTCGCCGACCGCAACTCGCTGTACGAGGCGCCGATGCACCCGTACACCAAGGCGCTGATGTCGGCGGTGCCGGTCCCGGACCCCAAGCGCCGGGGCCAGAAGACCGAGCGCATCCTGCTCCGCGGTGACGTCCCGTCGCCGATCGCCCCGCCCTCCGGCTGCCGGTTCCACACCCGCTGCTGGAAGGCGACGCAGATCTGCCAGACGACCGAGCCGCAGCTCGTGGAGCTGAGGCCGGGTCAGCGGGTCGCCTGCCACCACCCGGAGAACTTCGCCGACCAGGCACCGCAGGACACGGTCCTGCTGTCGTCGGCGGTGGCCTCCGCCGGTGCGGCGGGCAAGGAGCCGGTGTCCGAGGTGGCTGCCGGGAAGACGGCGGCGCCGGAGACGGCCGAGGCGACGGAGACGGCGGAGACCTCGGCGGCACCGGAAGCGGTGGCCGCGTCCGAGGCGGCCGGAACCGCCGGCGCGCACACCGGACCGGGCGCGAAGACGTCGGCCACGAAGGTGCCGGCGACCGAAGAGGCCGCGGCGGAGAAGGCTTCGTCGGAGGCGCCCGTGGCGGAGAAGGCTCCGGCCGAGGAGCCGGCGGCCGAGGTGCCCCCGGCGGAGGTGCCTACCGTCGGGGAGCCCTCGGCGGAGAAGGCTTCGTCCGGGGAGCCGGTGACTGAGGAGCCCTCGGCGGAGGTGCCTACCGCCGGGGAGCCCTCGGCGGAGAAGCCCGCGGCCACGGAGCCGGTGGCCGAGAAGGCTTCGGCCGAGGAGCCCCCGGCCGAGGTGCCCACCGTCGCGGAACCCACAGCGGAGAAGCCCGCGGCCGCGAAGCCCGTGGCGAAGAAGCCCGCGGCCGCGAAGCCCGTGGCGAAGAAGCCGGCGGCCCCAAAGACCGCGGCGACCAAGCCCGCGGCCGACAAGCCTCTGGCGGACAAGCCCGCAGCCACGGAGCCCGTGGCGAAGAAGCCCGCGGTCGAGAAGCCCCTGGCGGACAAGCCCGCGGCGGACAAGCCCGCGGCCGAGCCCGCGGCGGACAAGCCCGCGGCCGACAAGCCCCTGGCTGAGAAGCCCTCGGCCACGGAGGCCTCGGCCGGCGGTGGTGCCGAAGTCGGTGGGGCCCGTGCCGGTGACGAGGCCGCGGAGGTTTCCGACGAGTAGCACATGACGACTGGGCAAAGTCATGTACATGCCCGAACGGGAGAGCGCAGAGTCGTCCGTGTCAGGCCACTGACCGGCACATGCTCGAAAGGGACGACTCATGGCACTCTCCCGTTCGGCACGTCTGGGGGCCCTCGCCACCGCGGCGGCCTCCTTCCTCGTCATCGCCGCCTCGGCCGCCCCCACCCAGGGCGCCCCCGGCATCGGCGACTCCTACTTCCCCCGGCTCGGCAACGGCGGCTTCGACGCCCGCCACTACGACCTGGACGTCGCCTACACCCCCGGTACCGGCCGCCTCGACGGCCGTACGACCCTCACCGCCCGCGCCACCCGCACCCTCTCCTCCTTCGACCTCGATCTCCAGCAGCTGGAGATCACGCGGATCGAGGTCGACGGCAGACGGGCCGAGTTCACGCGCGACGGCGACGAGGTCACCGTCACCCCGCGGCACAGCCTGCGCGAGGGAAGGGACTTCCGGGTCACCGTCACCTACGGCGGCGTACCGCAGTCCCTCGGCGGGCCCATCGTCTTCGGCTCCCGGTACGGCTGGATGAAGACGGACGACGGCGTCTTCGTCGCCTGTGAGCCCAACGCCGCCTCCACCTGGTTCCCGTCCAGCGACCACCCTTCCGACAAGGCCACCTACGACATCCGGATCAAGGCGCCCGAGGGGCTGACGGCCGTCTCCAACGGCCGGCTGGTGTCGACGTACGTCAGGGGCGGCTCGACGTACACCCACTGGCGCGAGTCGAGGCCCATGGCGACCTACCTCGCCACCGCCACCATCGGGAAGTTCGACGTGCGCACCGGGCGGACCCCCGGCGGCATCCCGGTCTACGTCGCCGTCGACCCCGTGCTGAAGAACGGCAACAGCGTCGACGTGTACGCGGTCACGTCCGCCGTCACCGACTACTGGTCGCAGCTCTTCGGGCCGTACCCCTTCGAGGAGACCGGCGCGATCGTGGACGACATGCCCGAGGCGGGGTTCTCGCTGGAGGTGCAGAGCAAGCCCGCCTACTCGGCGGTGCGCAGCGAGACGACCATCGTGCACGAGTTGGCCCACCAGTGGTTCGGCGACTCGGTGAGCGTGGCACGGTGGAAGGACATCTGGCTCAACGAGGGGTTCGCCACCTACGCCCAGTGGCTGTGGGCGGAGCACCAGGGCACCCGCGCCGCCCACGACTCCTTCCTCGCCGCCTACAACGCCCGCCCCGCCGACTCCGCCTTCTGGCAGATCGAGGTGGCCGACCCGCAGCGGGACACGATGTTCGCCTCCGCCGTCTACCAGCGCGGCGCGATGGCGCTCCAGGCACTGCGCGAGCGGATCGGCGACACCGCCTTCTTCCGGCTGCTGCCCGCCTGGACGGCGCTGCACCGGTACGGCAACGCGGACACCGCCGATTTCGTCCGCCTCGCCGAGCGGATCAGCGGACAGCAGCTGGACGACCTGTTCGACACCTGGCTGTTCACCACAGGGAAACCCGCCCTGTGAGCCTGGCTTTGTAAGGTTCCGTCTCGCCGGCAGGTGAGAATGGCAGGGTGCAGCTCCAGCAACTCTTCAGTCCCTCCGTCCAGCACACGCTCGATGTGATCGGCATCTTCGTGTTCGCGATCTCCGGCGCCCTGCTGGCCGTCCGGAAGAACTTCGACGTCTTCGGCATCGCCGTCCTCGCCGAGGTCACCGCGCTGGGCGGGGGGATGATCCGTGACCTGGTCATCGGGGCCGTGCCCCCGACCGCCTTCACGGACCTCGGGTACTTCCTGACGCCCCTGCTCGCCACGCTCGTCGTCTTCTTCCTGCACCCGCACGTCGAGCGCATCCAGTCCGCGGTGCTCGTCTTCGACGCGGCCGGCCTCGGCCTGTTCTGCGTCAGCGGTACGACGAAGGCGTACAGCTACGGCCTCGGCCTGACCGCGTCGGCCACGCTGGGCCTGGCCACCGCCGTCGGCGGCGGCGTGCTGCGGGACGTGCTGGCCAACGAGGTGCCCTCGCTGCTGCGCTGGGACCGCGACCTGTACGCGGTCCCGGCGATCGTCGGCGCCACCATGGTCGTGCTGTGCATCCGCTACGGCGCCCTCACCCCGTTCACCAGCGGACTCGCGGTCGTCACCGCCTTCGTGCTGCGTCTGCTCGCGATGCGCTTCCACTGGCGAGCGCCGCGTGCGTGGAACCGGCGTTCGACGGTGACCGAGGAGTAGAGCCGGCGAGGGACCCGTCCTGCCCGCCGGCGCGGTTCTGGCCCATCTGGAGGGTCAGCCAGCGGAAGGCCGCGGGGACCTGCGGCCGCCACAGCGCCATCGTGTGGCCGCCCGCGCTGCGCGGCAGGAACACCACGTGCACGGTGGTCGGCGCCTTGGCGGCGGACGCCAGGGCCTCGCCCGCCTGGTAGCCGTCGCCGGACTCGCCGGAGAGGTACAGCGCGACGGGGGGCGGTACGGCCGCCCGCCTGAGCAGCAGGTAGGGGTTGTTCGCGGCGCGCAGGGCGGGGGTCTGGGCGGCGAGGGAACTGCGTTCGCCGATCGGGTCGTTGTAGCCGGACATGCTCACCGCGGCCCGGTACCGGCCGGGGTGGGCCACCGCCAGCTTGACCGCGCAGTGCGCGCCCGCCGAGTACCCGGCCACCGCCCAGCCCCGGGGCGCGGGCTGGGCCCGGAAGTTGTCCGTGACCATCTTCGGCACGTCGACGCTGAGCCAGCTGTCGGCGTTGACCTGGCCCGGGACGTTGGCGCAGCCGGTGTCGACGCCGGCCAGCAGGTTGGTGCGCGGGGCGACGAGGATGAACGGCGCCACCTGGCCGCTCCGCATCAGCGGCAGCAGCTGCTCATGGGTGCGCATCGACCCGAACCAGGCCTTGGCGGACCCGGGGTAGCCCGGCAGCAGTTCGACCACCGGGAACCGTTTGTGGCGGTAGGCGGGATCGTCGTACTGCGGCGGCAGCCAGACGTACACCTCGGCGTTCACACCGGAGACCCGGCCCCGGAGCTGGGTGACCCGTACTCCGCCGGCCGCGCGCATGCCGGGTCCGTCGGCCGCCCGGAAGGTCTGCCTGACCCGGGGCAGGCGTTTCACGGCGATGCCGCCGGTGCCGTCCCGGCCGAGGTCGGCGGCCTCCTGTACGTGGTTGCCGGTGCCGAGCAGGTCCGCCCAGTTGTCGTACAGGTTGTTCTGGTTGTTGACCAGTACGAAGACCAGGGTGACGGCCGTACCCTGGGCGAACAGCAGCATGAGGATCCGGGCCACGGCCCGCAGAGGCCGGGGCCCGCGCATCCGCGACCACAGGACGAGCGGCAGTACGAGGGCGACCACCGACAGCACGAGGGTGGTGTAGAGGAACGGAGTCCCGGTGAGGCTCATGTCCCCATAGAGGGGAATCACCGGCCGGGGGTTGTGGACGTGTCCTGACACTTACCGAGAAATTGCCGGAAGCTCACCCGGAGGCCGGAACTCTTACCCTTGGCCGGGTCGCGCCATCCGCCCGCAACAAAGAAAGCTACCGCTTAGTAGTTTGCTGCTGTACCGTTTCCCCATGCCCGAAGCGACTTCCGCCCCGGCCAGGCGCGCCGTGATCGGCGACAGCGAGTTCGACCGCGACACCGCGGTCGCCCGGCGCGAGCCCGGCGTCTACGACGTCGACCTCTCGGCCGGCTGGACCATCATCAACGCCGTCAACGGCGGCTATCTGCTGGCCGTACTCGGCCGGGCCCTCGCGGACACCCTCCCGCATCCGGACCCGTTCACCATCACCGCGCACTACCTGACCGCCTCGCAGCCCGGTCCGGCGGTCGTCCGCACCGGGACCGTCCGCACCGGCCGCACCCTCTCCACCGGCCAGGCCTCGCTCTTCCAGTACGACGACGAGGGCAACGAGGTCGAACGCATCCGCGTCCTGGCCTCCTACGGCGACCTCGCCACCCTCCCCGACGACGTGCGCACGACGGCCACCCCGCCCGCGATCCCACCGCTGGAGCGGTGTTTCGGCCCGGACGACGCGCCGGCGCCCGTCCCCGGCAGCTCCGCGATCGCCGACCGTCTGATGCTCAAGCTGGACCCCGGCACCCTCGGCTGGGCACTCGGCGCGCCCTCCGGCAGGGGCGAGATGCGCGCCTGGTTCGGCCTCGCCGACGGCCGCGACGCCGACCCGTTGTCGCTGCTCCTCGCGGTGGACGCCCTCCCGCCCACGGCCTTCGAGATCGGCCTGCGGGGCTGGGTCCCCACGGTGGAACTCACCGTCCACGTCCGCCACCGTCCGGCCCCCGGCCCGCTGCGGGTCGCGATCACCACCCGCAATCTGGCCGGCGGCTTCCTGGAGGAGGACGCCGAGGTCTGGGACAGCGAGGACCGTCTGGTCGCCCAGTCCCGTCAGCTGGCCCGCGTCAGGCTCGGCTGAGCGGCGCGGAAGCGGGGTGAGGGGCGGCTCCCGGGCCGCCCCTCACCCGTATGCGGTCAGTCGAGCCAGTGGCCGCGGCCGATGGTGATGAGCCGCAGCTGGCGGGTGGCCAGCTGGGTCACCCGCTCGCGCTCCTCCTCCGGAGCCTCCAGCGCCTCCAGGAACAGGGAGGCGGTGATGAGCATCTGGTCGACGTAGAGGTGCGCGAGCATCAGCAGGTCGTCGTCGCTCCAGCCCGCCGCCTCCGGGTCCCCGGCCAGCTCGGCCTTCACCTCCTCGGCGAACCGCAGCAGCTGGTCCCGGATGGCCTCGCGCACCGGCTGCACGCCGCCGTGCCGTTCCCGGGCGATGAAGCGGACGTGCGCCGGGTACGCCGCGACGTGACGGGCGATCAGCTCGACGGCGCGCGTGATGCGTTCCTCGCTGTCACCCGTCGTCGACACCGTCGTCCGCACCATCGGATGCAGACTTCCCAGCGCCTCGTCGACCAGGGCCACACCGAGGTCGGCGGTCGAGCGGAAGTGCCGGTAGAAGGCGGTCGGCGCGACGCCGACGGCCCGGGTGACCTCGCGCAGGCCCAGGCTGCTCAGGCTCTGCTCCTCCAGCAGCGCGAGCGCCGCGTCGAGGAAGGCCTGCCGGGTCTTCTGCTTCTGGGCCTGCCGGATGCCGAGGGTGTGACTCATGTCATCCAGTTAACAACTGTTCTCCAGAATTGGAAAGCCGTCGGAGGCGCTAGACTCGAAGTCAGTGAACAACTGTTACTACAACTGTTCACCCAAACTTCACACCGGCCGAACACGCCGGCCGCACACGAGGTATTCCTGAGGGGGATCCGATCCCATGCTGTTCCTCGTCGCCGCTCTCATGCTGTTCGGTGTCGTGCTGGGCACCGTGGCCCACGCGCCGCTGACCGTCACCGCCGCCCTGGCCGCCGTCATCGTCGTCTGGCTCGCCGTCTTCGCGCTCCGCGAGCGCCACGGCCGCCGCCGGCCCTCGGCCAACTGACCGGCCGCGGGCACCGGGGCCCCACACGGAACCGGCGGGGCCGCCGGAGCCACGCAGACACCAGGACCACCAGGACCACCAGGACCACCAGGACCATCAGGACCATCAGGAGCTGACACCCATGCACCTCACCGCACCGGCCGTGCCCCGCACCGGCACCCGCCCGCGCATGCGCGACGCCGACGGCATGGCCGTGGCGTCCTTCATCCTCGGCCTCCTCGGCCTGCTCGTCCTCAACCTCTTCCTCGGGCCGGTCGCCGTCGTCCTCGCCGCGGCCGCCCTGTGGCGCGGCACGAGCCGCCCTGGCCGCGCCTGCCTGGGTCTGGCCCTCGGCGTCGCCGACCTCGCCGTCCTGGTGGCGGCCATGGAGATGTCCGGCACGGTGTCCTGGAGCCTGTGAGGCGCCGGACGCCGCCCGGCGCGGCCGGAGCCGGCCGTGGGGGCCACGTAGAATCGGCGTCACCATGGCATACCTCGACCACGCCGCCACGACCCCGATGCTCCCGGAGGCGGCAGAGGCACTGACCGCTCAGCTGAGCATCACCGGCAACGCGTCCGCCCTGCACGCCTCCGGGCGCCGGGCCCGCCGCACGGTCGAGGAATCCCGGGAGGCCCTGGCGGAAGCGCTGGGCGCCCGCCCCAGCGAGGTCGTCCTCACGTCCGGCGGCACCGAGGCCGACAACCTAGCCGTCAAGGGCCTGTACTGGTCGCGCCGCGCCGCCGACCCGGCCCGCACCCGGGTCCTGGCCAGCCCGGTCGAGCACCACGCCGTGCTGGACGCCGTGCACTGGCTCGGCGAGCACGAGGGCGCGACGGTCGAGTACCTTCCCGTCGACTCCCACGGCCGCGTCCACCCCGAGGTCCTGCGCGAGGCCATCGCCCGCAACCCCGACGACGTCGCCCTGGCCACCGTGATGTGGGCCAACAACGAGATCGGCACCCTCATGCCGGTCCGCGAACTCGCGGAGGTCGCCGCCGAGTTCGGCGTTCCGCTGCATGCCGACGCGGTCCAGGCCTTCGGTCAGGTCCCGGTCGGCTTCGAGGCCTCCGGTCTCGCCGCGATGACGGTGTCCGGCCACAAGATCGGCGGCCCGTACGGCATCGGCGCCCTGATCCTCGGCCGCGAGCACACCCCCGTACCCGTCCTGCACGGCGGCGGCCAGGAGCGCCACGTCCGCTCCGGCACGCTCGACGTCCCGGCCGTCGCCTCCTTCGCCGTGGCCGGCCGGCTCGCCGCCGGGCGGCAGGAGCGGTTCGCCCGCGAGATCGGTGCCCTGCGCGACCGGCTGGTCGACGCCGTCCTCACGGCCGTGCCGGACGCGCTCCTCGGCGGCGACCCCGCCCCCGGGGGCCGCCTGCCGGCCAACGCGCACTTCACCTTCCCCGGCTGCGAGGGCGACTCCCTGCTGCTCCTGCTGGACGCCCAGGGCATCGAGTGCTCCACCGGCTCCGCCTGCACCGCCGGCGTCGCCCAGCCCAGTCACGTCCTCCTCGCCACCGGAACCGACCCGGACCTGGCCCGCGGCACCCTGCGCTTCTCCCTCGGCCACACCTCCACCGAGGCCGACGTCGAGGCGGTGGCCAAGGCGATCGGCCCCGCGGTGGAACGGGCCCGCGCGGCGGGGCTCACCTAGCCGCGGAAGCCCACCGGCCGGAAGGCCGGACCGGTCGGGGGCTCACCCGGCCGCCGGGGCTCCCGGGTGTGCGGCGCGGACCAGCCGCAGATAGCGCTCCCAGTCCCAGAACCGGCCCGGGTCCGTGTGGTCGGTGCCCGGCACCTCCGCGTGTCCCACGACGTGCGCACGGTCGGCGGGTATGCCGTAGCGCCGGCATATCGCCGCCGTCAGCCGTGCCGAGGCCGTGTACAGGGCGTCCGTGAAGGACGAGGCGTCCTCTACGAAGCCCTCGTGCTCGATGCCGACGCTGCGCTCGTTGTACTCCCGGTTGCCCGCGTGGAAGGCGACGTCCAGCTCCCGGACCAGTTGGGTGACCCGCCCGTCCCGGCGCACGACGTAGTGCGCCGCCGCTCCGTGCGCCGGGTCCTGGAAGACCTTCACCGCCGACGCGTAGCCGCCCTGGGTGACATGGACGACCACCCGGTCCACCGGATAGTCGTCCGGCCGGTCCGCCCGCCGGTAGTTCGCGGGGGAGGCCGCCACCCAGCGCGCGCCCTGGAAGTCCACCGCGCCCGCCACCCGGGACCGCTCCACCCCGGGCAGCCGCCACCACAGCCGCGCCAGCTCCTCCCGGGCCAGCACGGCCGTGCCCAGAGCCGCGGCGGCCCCGCCGGCCAGCAGGGCCCGCCGCCCCAGCCGCCGGTCCGAGTCGCCCGTCCCCGTCCCCGTCCGCGTCGCCATCGTCACCCCCTCGTCGCCCCTGCCGTCCTCAACGGCTGCCCGGCCCATCCGGTTCCCGCGTCCCCGTACCCTGGAAGGGCTATGACTGACACCCCGCAGCGCACCCGCCCCCTCCGCGTCCTCGCCGCCATGTCCGGCGGGGTCGACTCCGCCGTCGCCGCCGCGCGCGCCGCGGAAGCCGGCCACGACGTCACCGGCGTCCACCTCGCGCTCTCCGCGAACCCGCAGTCCTTCCGTACCGGCGCGCGGGGCTGTTGCACCATCGAGGACTCGCGCGACGCCCGGCGCGCCGCCGACGTCATCGGCATCCCGTTCTACGTCTGGGACCTCGCCGACCGCTTCCGCGAGGACGTCGTCGAGGACTTCGTCGCCGAGTACGAGGCCGGCCGCACCCCCAACCCGTGCCTGCGCTGCAACGAGAAGATCAAGTTCGCCGCGCTCCTGGACAAGGCGCTGGCCCTCGGCTTCGACGCCGTCTGCACCGGCCACTACGCCAAGGTGATCGTGCGCGAGGACGGCTCTCGCGAACTGCACCGCGCCTCCGACATGGCGAAGGACCAGTCGTACGTGCTGGGCGTGCTGGACGAGAAGCAGCTCGCCCACGCGCTGTTCCCGCTCGGCGACACGGTCACCACGAAGGAGGAGATCCGCGCGGAGGCCGAGCGCCGGGGCCTGGCCGTCGCCAAGAAGCCCGACTCGCACGACATCTGCTTCATCGCCGACGGCGACACGCAGGGCTTCCTGGCCGGCCGGCTCGGCAGGGCCGAGGGCGACATCGTGGACGAGTCCGGCACCCGGCTGGGCACGCACGAGGGCGCGTACGGCTTCACCATCGGCCAGCGCAAGGGGCTCAGGATCGGCACCCCGGCCGCCGACGGCAAGCCCCGCTACGTCCTGGACATCTCCCCGGTCACCAACACCGTCACGGTGGGCCCGGCCGAGGCCCTGGACGTCACCGCCCTCACCGCGATCAGGCCCCGCTGGTGCGGCACCGCCCCCACCGCCGCGGGCACCTACACCGCCCAGCTGCGTGCGCACGGCGGCGAGACGCAGGTGACCGCCGAACCGGCCGGCGGCGAGCTGCGGGTCACCTTCGCCGAGCCGGTCCGCGGGGTCGCCCCCGGCCAGGCGATCGTGCTGTACGACGGCACGCGCGTGGTGGGCTCGGCGACGATCGCGGCCACCACGCGCGCGGCGGCGGCGGTCTGAGCCCGCCCACCACGTCCGTTCCCCGGCCGTGCGGGCCGCCCCCGCACGGCCCCGGCACCGGCCGGTCAGGACACCTCGGCGTCGTAGAAGCAGTAGTGGTCCTTGATCTCGGCGACCTCCGGCTTCGGGTCCGGGTACCCCCAGACGAGGTCGGGAGCGTCCGGCAGGGACCAGTACGACGCGGTGCCCTTGAAGGGGCAGACGGTGTGCGTGTCGGAGGGAGCCAGCAGGTCCAGCGCCACGTCCTCGGCGGGGACGTAGTACCGCACCGGACAGCCCGTCTCCCGCAGCTCCAGCGAGCGGTCGGACTCGGCGAGCACCAGGCCGTCGCGCTCCACGCGCACGTGCCGCCCGCTCTTCTCGATCGTGATCGTGTGTCCTCGGGTCATACCGGGTCAGCACCGCGCGGGCCGCGCTTCTTCCCGCCCGGGCCGGTCACCGTACGGTAGGAGCCATGAACATCTGCGTCTTCCTGTCCGCCGCCGACCTCGACGAGCGGTACACCGGCCCCGCGCGCGCGTTCGCCGAACTGATCGGAAGGGCCGGCCACACCCTGGTCTGGGGCGGCTCGGACGTCGGCCTGATGAAGGTGGTCGCCGACGGCGTGCAGGAGGCGGGCGGCAGGCTGCTGGGCGTCTCCGTGGAGTTCCTGGCGAACAAGGCGCGGCCCGGCGCCGACGAGATGGTCATCGCCGCCGACCTCGCCGAGCGCAAGAAACTGCTGCTGGAGAAGGCCGACGCCGTGGTGATCATGGTGGGCGGGACCGGCACGCTCGACGAGGCCACCGAGATCCTGGAACTGAAGAAGCACGGCCGCACCGAGAAGCCGGTCGTGCTGCTGAACACCGCGGGCTTCTACGACGGACTCCAGCAGCAGTTCCTCCGCATGGAGGCCGAGGGCTTCCTGCCCCGCCCGCTGTCCGAGCTGGTCTTCTTCGCCGAGGAGCCCGCCGCGGCGCTCCGGTACCTGGAGTCCGCGACCTGAGCGGCCGCCGCCGTGCCCGGCGCCCGCTGATGCGAGCATGGCGGGCATGGCTACTCATGTGATCACCGGAGCCGGTTCCGGCATCGGCGCGGCCGTGGCCCGCCGGCTGCACGCGCGCGGGGACGACCTCGTGCTGCACGCGCGCGACGCGGGCCGCGCCAGGGAACTGGCCGCCGGGTTCCCCGGCGCCCGCACCCTCGTCGGCGACCTCGCGGACCCCGACCGGCTGTCCTGGGCGTTCTCCCACCAGACACTCCCGGGCAGCGTGGACTCCCTGCTGCACATCGCCGGCGTCGTCGACCTCGGTGACGTCGGCGACCTGACCCCGAAGTCCTGGCACCACCAGCTCAACGTCAACCTGATCGCCCCCGCCGAGCTGACCCGGCACTTCCTGCCGCAGCTGCGGGCGGCCCGCGGCCATGTGATCTTCGTCAACTCCGGCTCCGGCCTCAACGCCCACGCCGGCTGGTCCGCTTACGCCGCCTCCAAGCACGGCCTGAAGGCGCTCGCCGATTCCCTCCGCCAGGAGGAGCACGCGGCCGGTGTCCGGGTCACCTCCGTCTACCCCGGCCGCACCGCCAGCCCCATGCAGGCCAAGGTCCACCAGCAGCAGGGCGAGGAGTACGACCCGGCCCGGTGGATCGACCCCGAGTCGGTCGCCACGACGATCCTGATGGCCCTGGACCTGCCGCGGGACGCGGAGGTCAACGACCTGACGGTACGACCGGGGCGCTGATCCGGGCCGCCGGGTTCCGTAGGCTGCCCCGGTGAGCGAAAACAGCGTGTTCAGGTTCGGTGGCGCCACCGGTGTCGGGTCCCTGCCCGGTGGCGATGCCCGGGAGGCCGCCAGGACCGCCACCGGGTCCTTCGAGGACTTCCCCTTCCTTGCCGAGCTGCCCGCGCGCGGACCCGGCGCCGACATGATCGGCCGTACCGCCGGCATGCTGGTCGAGCTGTACGCGCGCGTGGAGCCCAGCGGCTGGCGGATCGGCGACCGGCCGGGCCGGGACACCCGGCGGGCCCGGTCCTGGCTGGGCGAGGACCTCGACGCCGTCGAGGAGTTCACGCAGGGCTACGAGGGCGATCTGAAGGTGCAGGCCGTCGGGCCCTGGACGCTGGCCGCGGCCCTGGAGCTGAGGAACGGCGAGGCCGCCCTGTCGGACCCCGGTGCGTGCCGGGACCTCGCCGCCTCGCTCGCCGAGGGACTGCGCCTGCACCTGGACGAGGTGCGGCGCCGCGTCCCCGGCGCCCGGATCGTCCTCCAGCTCGACGAGCCCTCCCTGACCGACGTGCTGCGCGGACAGGTGCGGACCGCCAGCGGCTACCGCAGGCACCGCACGGTGGACCGGCAGGTCGTGGAGGCCACGCTCCGGGACGTCGTCGGGGTGAACGGCGGCGGACCCGTAGTCGTGCACTCCTGCGCCCCGGACGTGCCGTTCGCGCTGCTGCGGCGGGCCGGCGCGGCGGCCGTCTCCTTCGATCTCGCGCTCCTCACCGAGCGTGACGACGAGGTGATCGGCGAGGCCGTCGAGAGCGGGACCCGGCTGTTCGCCGGTGTCGTGCCGGGCACGGACGGCCCATTGTCGGACCCTGCCGGTAGCGTCATGGGTGTCAGGACGCTGTGGCGCAGGCTGGGGCTGCATCCGGGGCTGCTCGCGGAGGCGGTCACGGTCACCCCGGCGTGCGGTCTGGCGGGCGCCTCCCCGGGCTACGCACGCCAGGCGCTCGCCCACTGCGCCCAGGCGGCGAGATCCCTCGCGGACAACCCAGAGTAACGGGAGGACAACACGGTGGCCGGCGACAAGCAGGCGGAGACGACGGCGGTGCCCGCCGAGGCCCGCGAGAGGCACGTGCGGCTGGCGGAGCAGATCGAGGAGCACCGCTTCCGGTACTACGTGAAGGACGCTCCCGTCATCAGCGACGCGGAGTTCGACACGCTCCTGAAGACTCTGGAGGCCCTGGAGGAGGAGTATCCGGAGCTGCGCAGCCCGGACTCGCCGACCCAGAAGGTCGCCGGGGCGTACGAGACGGAGTTCACCGCGGTCGAGCACCGCGAGCGGATGCTCTCGCTCGACAACACCTTCAACGACGACGAGCTGGCCGCCTGGGCCGACCGCATCGCCAGGGAACTGGGCGGCCAGGCCTACCACTTCCTGTGCGAACTGAAGGTGGACGGCCTCGCGGTGAACCTCACCTACGAGAACGGCCGGCTCACGCGCGCGGCCACCCGGGGCGACGGCCGCACCGGCGAGGACATCACGCCGAACGTCCGGACGATCGCGGAGATCCCGGACCGCCTCGACGGTGACCGGGTGCCGGACGTGGTGGAGATCCGCGGTGAGGTCTACTTCCCGATGGAGAAGTTCCTCGAACTGAACGAACGCCTCGTCGCGGCCGGCGACAAGCCCTTCGCCAACCCGCGCAACGCCGCCGCCGGTTCGCTGCGCCAGAAGAATCCGCGGGTCACCGCCACCCGCCCGCTGCACATGGTCGTCCACGGCATCGGCGCCCTGGAGGGCTACACCGGCATGACCCGGCTCTCGCAGGCCTACGAGCTGCTGAAGAGCTGGGGTCTGCCCACCTCCCCGCACAACCGGGTCGTCGACGGCCTCGACGGCGTACGGGAGTTCATCGCGTACTACGGCGAGAACCGCCACTCCGTCGCGCACGAGATCGACGGGGTCGTGGTCAAGCTGGACGAGCTGCGCCTCCAGGGGCGGCTCGGCTCCACCGCGCGGGCCCCCCGCTGGGCGATCGCCTACAAGTACGCGCCGGAAGAGGTCAACACCAAGCTCATCGACATCAAGGTGGGCGTCGGACGCACCGGCCGCGTCACGCCGTACGCCCAGGTCGAGCCGGTCACGGTCGCGGGCAGCGAGGTGGAGTTCGCGACCCTGCACAACCAGGAGGTCGTCCGGGCCAAGGGCGTCCGCATCGGCGACACGGTCGTCATCCGCAAGGCCGGTGACGTCATCCCGGAGATCCTCGGCCCGGTGGTCGACCTCCGGGACGGGACCGAGACGGAGTTCGTGATGCCGGGCGAGTGCCCGGAGTGCGGCACGCCGCTGCGGCCCATGAAGGAGGGCGACATCGACCTCCGCTGCCCCAACGCCCGCGCCTGCCCGGCCCAGTTGCGGGGCCGTGTCTCCTATCTCGCCGGCCGTGAGTGCCTGGACATCGAGCACTTCGGCGAGGTGGCCGCCGCCGCGCTCACCCGCCCGCTGGAGCCGGCCGACCCGCCGCTGGTGGACGAGGGCGACCTGTTCGACCTGACGGTCGAGAAGCTGCTGCCCATCAAGGCCCACGTCCTCGATCCCGACAGCGGGCTGCCCAAGCACGACCCGAGAACGGGAGAGGAGAAGGTCGTCACGGTCTTCGCCAACCAGAAGGGCGAGCCGAAGAAGAACACCCTGGCGCTGCTGGCCAACATCGAGGCCGCCAAGTCCCGTCCGCTGGCGCGCTTCCTGAACGGACTGTCCATCCGGCACGTCGGCCCGGTGGCCGCGCAGGCCCTCGCGCGCGAGTTCCGGTCCCTCGAGCGCATCGAGCAGGCGACCGAGGCGGAGCTGGCGGCCACCGACGGCGTCGGCCCGATCATCGCCGCCGCGCTCAAGGAGTGGTTCGCCGAGGACTGGCACCGCGAGATCGTCCGCAAGTGGAAGGCCGCCGGAGTCCCCCTGGAGGATCAGTCGTCCGGCGAGGACGAGGGGCCGCGCCCGCTGGCGGGGCTCACGGTCGTCGTCACCGGCACGCTGGAGAACCACACCCGGGACGGCGCCAAGGAGGCACTCCAGAGCCGGGGTGCGAAAGTGGTCGGTTCGGTATCGAAGAAGACCTCGTTCGTCGTTGTGGGTGACAACCCCGGATCGAAATACGACAAGGCCGTACAGGCGAAGGTTCCGATCCTCAACGAGGACGGTTTCGGCGTCCTTCTGGAGCAGGGGCCCGAAGCGGCGGCCGAAGTCGCGCTTCCGACCGAGGAGTAGCGGTTGAAGGCCACCCGATCGGCGCATACCAGTTGCATACGGGTGGCCCGGGCGCATTCGGGCAACCGTCGAAGACCGCTGCCCGTGGAAGCCTTCCGCGGCCTACTGTTGAGGTGTGCGCCTGCCGTGCCCGGCTGCGGCTGGGGCATCCCCGCGCTCCGAAGAGGCCCGGGGAGGGTTTCTTCGGCGCGGAGCCGCTGATGGTTGTCGGGCATCGGACCGCGTGGCGTGGGCACCGCCGGCTGTGAGAGGGACGGGAATGGAACCGACCGAGAGCGTCGCCCCGGACTCATGGCTGCGCCTGCGCCGCCGCGCGGGCGCGTGGCGGGCAATCCGGTGGAGCGGGCCGGCCGGCGGACGGCCGGGCGGGCAGCCGCGCCCGGCCGGACCGGCCCCCGCCGCCGAGGCGCACGCCCCGCTGTCCCGGGCCATGGAGTCCGCTTCCGGCCTGTCCGGCGCCGACACCGAACGGCACCCGTCCTGGCCGGCGCTGCCCGCGGCCGTCGTCGCCGCCGCCGGCCTCGTCCTGGGCGCCGGCTTCTACCGCGCCTACGCCGGTCACCACGCCCTCTTCCCCTGCGGCACGCTCGGCTGGGCGCTGGCGCTGCTCACCGGCGTCATCGTCGGCCACCTCGTCATGCTGGGCCGCGCCCGCTGGTCGGGCGGCACCGGATCGGGCGCCGCCCTCACCCTCGCCGTCCTGCTGCTGTACGGCTGGGTGCCCGCCGGTCTGGTCAGCCTCACCGTGGTCGTCCTGGTCGGCATCGCCCGCCGGCACCGCTGGCGGCAGGGCGTCCTGCACGGCGCGGTCGACATCCTCGGTATCGGCGCCGGCGCCCTGCTGCTCGGCGCGTTCGGCCGGGTCCCGAGCGTCGAGCAGCCCTGGCGGCCCGGCACCTGGACCCTCGCGACGGCCCCCCAGGTCGTCCTGGTCGCGTGCGCCTATCTCGCCGTCAGCCGCGGCCTGCTGTGGTACCTGCACGCCCCGCGCGGCGGCGGGGTGCCCACCGTCGCCCGCACCGCCCTGGTCAGACACGGTCTGGTCGCCGTCGCCCTGCTCGGCATCGCGCCCCTGCTCTGCGTCGTCGCCGACGCCCAGCCGGTCCTGCTCCCGCTGTTCGCCATCCCCCTCATCGCCCTGGACTCCACGCTGTGGATGGCCCGCGCCCGCGCCGAGGAGCAGCTGCGCGACCCGCTGACCGGGCTGCCCAACCGGCAGTGGCTGCTGGAGCGGATCTGGACCGCCCTCGACGACGCCGAGCGCATCGGCGCCCGCGCCGCCCTCATGCTGATCGACCTCGACCGTTTCCGCTCGGTCAACGACACCCTGGGACATCTCGCCGGGGACCGGCTGCTGCTCCAGATAGCCGACCGGCTGCGCCTCGCCCTCCCGCGCGGCGCCGAGGCCGCCCGCCTCGGCGGTGACGAGTTCGCCGTCTTACTGCCCGTCGCCGACTCCACCACGTCGGCCACGCGCGTCGCCCGCGGCCTCGTCGCCGCCCTCAGCTCCCCGCTCGACCTCGACGGCCTCACCCTCGTCCTGGAGGCCAGCGCGGGTGTCGCCGTCTTCCCCGACCACGCCCTCGACGCCGAAGGACTGCTGCGCCGGGCCGATGTGGCGATGTACCAGGCGAAGCGGGACCGTACGGGCGTCGAGGTGTACGAGTCCAAGCGGGACTCCAACACCCCCGACCGCCTCGGCCTGCTGGGCGACCTGCGCCGCGCCCTGGACGCGCGCGAGGTGCAGCTGCACTACCAGCCCAAGGTCCGCTTCGACGGACAGGTCGCCGGCCTGGAGGCGCTGGTCCGCTGGGTGCATCCCGAGCGCGGCAAGGTCCCGCCGGACGAGTTCATAGCGATAGCCGAGTCCTCCGGCCTGATGCCCCATCTGACGGAGTACGTCCTCGACACCGCTCTCGCGCAGGTCGCCCGGTGGCGTGCGCAGGGGCTGCGGGTCCCGGTCGCCGTCAACGTCTCCCCGCGCGACGTCCACACCCCCGGATTCGCGGGATCGGTCGCCGCGCGACTCGCCCGGCACGGGGTCCCCGCCGGTGCGCTCCAGCTGGAGATCACGGAACACGTCCTGCTGGAGGACCCGCAGCGGGCCGCCGACACCCTCGCCGGCCTCACCGCGCACGGCGTGAAGATGTCCCTCGACGACTTCGGCACCGGCTACTCCTCGCTGGTGCACCTGCGCCGGCTGCCGGTCAGCGAGCTGAAGATCGACCGCTCCTTCGTGGCCCGGCTGGCCGTCGACGCCGAGGACGCGGAGATCGTGCGCTGCACCGTCGACCTCGCCCATTCGCTGGGCCTTCTCGTCGTCGCCGAGGGCGTGGAGGACGACGAGACGTGGGAGCGGCTGCGGGATCTGGGCTGCGACGCGGTGCAGGGATGGCTGGTCGCCGCGGCGATGCCCCCGGACGAGGCCACCGCCTGGCTGCTGGCCCGCGGCACCCGCGGCTGGCAGCGGCCGCGCGCCGCGCTGCCCGCCGCCGAGTAGCCTTCGCCTCCCCGGGAAACGGCCGCACCCGGGAGGGGCGCGGCACCGGTGCGGACGGTGTCACGGCAAACCGTTTCACGGGCACCCGGGCCCGCCCCATAGGATTGGCCCCAAACCACACACTCTCACCCAGAGGATCGCTGCATGCCTGGCATCACGCGCGAGGAGGTCGCCCACCTCGCCCGGCTGGCGCGTCTGGAGCTGAAGCCCGAAGAACTCGACCACTTCGCGGGACAGCTGGACGACATCATCGGCGCGGTCGCCCGCGTCAGCGAGGTCGCCGACCAAGACGTACCGCCGACCTCGCACCCGCTGCCGCTGACGAACGTCATGCGGCCGGACGAGGTCCGTCCCTCGCTCACCCCCGAGCAGGCGCTCTCCGGCGCCCCGGCCCAGGAGCAGCAGCGTTTCAAGGTGCCGCAGATCCTGGGGGAGGACTAAACCGTCATGACGGACAGCAACATCATCAAGCTCACGGCGGCCGAGATCGCCGCGAAGATCGCTTCCGGCGAGCTGACGGCCGTCGAGGTGACCGAGGCCCACCTCGCCCGGATCGACGCGGTGGACGAGAAGGTGCACGCCTTCCTCCACGTCGACCGCGAGGGTGCCCTCGCCCAGGCCCGTGCCGTGGACGACAAGCGCGCCCGCGGCGAGAAGCTCGGCCCGCTGGCCGGCGTACCGCTCGCCCTGAAGGACATCTTCACCACCGAGGGCGTGCCCACGACCGTCGGCTCGAAGATCCTCGAAGGCTGGATCCCGCCGTACGACGCGACGCTCACCAAGCGGCTGAAGGCCGCCGACGTCGTCATCCTCGGCAAGACCAACATGGACGAGTTCGCCATGGGGTCCTCCACGGAGAACAGCGCGTACGGCCCCACCGGCAACCCGTGGGACCTCACCAGGATCCCCGGCGGCTCCGGCGGCGGCTCCAGTGCCGCCCTCGCCGCCTACCAGGCACCCCTGGCCATCGGCACCGACACCGGCGGCTCCATCCGCCAGCCGGCCTCCGTCACCGGCACGGTCGGCGTGAAGCCGACGTACGGCGCGGTCTCCCGGTACGGCATGGTCGCCTTCTCCTCCTCCCTGGACCAGGGCGGCCCCTGCGCCCGTACGGTCCTGGACGCGGCCCTGCTGCACGAGGTGATCGCCGGGCACGACCCGCTCGACTCCACCTCGATCGACGCCCCGGTCCCGCCGGTCGTCGAGGCCGCCCGCAACGGCAGCGTCGCGGGCATGCGGGTCGGTGTGGTCAAGCAGTTCCGCGGCGAGGGCTACCAGGCCGGCGTCATCCAGCGCTTCGACGAGTCGGTCGAGCTGCTCAAGGAGCTGGGCGCCGAGATCGTCGAGCTGGACTGCCCGTCCTTCGACCTCGCCCTGTCGGCGTACTACCTGATCGCGCCCTCCGAGTGCTCCTCCAACCTCGCCCGCTTCGACGGCCTGCGCTACGGCGCCCGGACCGGCGACGACGGCACGCACTCCGCCGAGGAGGTCACCTCCCTCACCCGTGAGGCGGGTTTCGGCCCCGAGGTCAAGCGCCGCATCATGCTCGGCACCTATGCCCTGTCGAGCGGCTACTACGACGCGTACTACGGCTCGGCGCAGAAGGTCCGCACGCTCATCACGCGGGACTTCGAGAAGGCGTTCGAGCAGGTCGACGTGATCGTCTCCCCGACGACCCCGACCACCGCCTTCCCGATCGGCGAGCGCGCCGACGACCCGATGGCGATGTACCTCGCGGACCTGTGCACCATCCCGACCAACCTGGCGGGCAACGCGGCCATGTCCCTGCCGTGCGGTCTCGCCCCGGAGGACAACCTCCCGGTGGGACTCCAGATCATCGCCCCCGCGATGCAGGACGACCGGCTCTACAAGGTCGGCGCCGCCGTCGAGGCGGCCTTCGTGGAAAAGTGGGGGCACCCGCTGCTCGAGGAGGCTCCGTCGCTGTGAGTGCACTGACCAAGGCCAAGGGCTTCAAGAAGTCCAGGTCCGGTACCTACCTGTCCATGGCCGGGACCGCGTTCGGCGCGTTCGGTGTGGCCAAGCGTCTGAAGAAGGCCCGCGCCGAACAGGACACGCTGGTCCTGATCGACGCCACCGTGTCCGCCGTCGCGATCGTCACCGGCCTCGCCATCCTCTACCGCGAGCTGAAGCGGCTGGGCGACGACGACGTCCTGCTGGGCTGAGAGGGAAGTTTTCACCGTGACCACCACGACCGACCTGGTGTCGTACGAGGACGCGCTGGCGTCGTACGACCCCGTCATGGGCCTCGAGGTCCATGTCGAGCTCGGCACCAAGACGAAGATGTTCTGCGGGTGCTCGACCGAGCTGGGCGCCGAGCCCAACTCGCAGACCTGCCCCGTCTGCCTCGGCCTGCCCGGCGCGCTCCCGGTCGTCAACGCGACCGGCGTCGAGTCCGCGATCAGGATCGGTCTCGCGCTGAACTGCGAGATCGCCGAGTGGTGCCGCTTCGCCCGGAAGAACTACTTCTATCCGGACATGCCGAAGAACTTCCAGACCTCCCAGTACGACGAGCCGATCGCCTTCAACGGCTACCTCGACGTGCAGCTGGAGGACGGCGAGACCTTCCGCGTGGAGATCGAGCGCGCCCACATGGAGGAGGACACCGGCAAGTCCACCCACGTGGGCGGCGCGACCGGCCGTATCCACGGCGCCTCGCACTCGCTGCTCGACTACAACCGCGCCGGCATCCCGCTCATCGAGATCGTCACCAAGCCGATCGAGGGCGCGGGCGAGCGCGCCCCCGAGGTGGCGAAGGCGTACGTCCGTGAGCTGCGCGAGGTCATCAGGGCGCTCGGCGTCTCCGAGGCCCGCATGGAGATGGGCCAGATGCGCTGCGACGTGAACCTGTCGCTGCGCCCGCACGGCCGCGAGAAGTTCGGCACGCGCAGCGAGACGAAGAACGTCAACTCGCTGCGGTCCGTCGAGCGCGCGGCCCGCTTCGAGATCCAGCGGCACGCGGCGGTGCTGTCGTCCGGCGGCACGATCGTGCAGGAGACCCGCCACTTCCACGAGGACACCGGGTCCACGACCTCGGGCCGCGTGAAGGAGGAGGCCGAGGACTACCGGTACTTCCCGGAGCCCGACCTCGTCCCGGTGGCGCCCTCGCGCGAGTGGGTCGAGGAGATCCGCGCGGCCCTGCCCGAGCTGCCGCTGGTCCGCCGTACCCGGCTGCTCGCCGAGTGGGGCATCTCCGCCACCGACATGCAGGCGATCCTGAACGCCGGCGCGCTGGACCTGATCGTCGACACGATCGACGCGGGTGCCGACGCGGCCTCCGCCCGCAAGTGGTGGATGGGCGAACTGGCGCGCAGCGCCAACGAGTCCGGCACCGCGCTGGACGAGCTGGCGATCACCCCGCAGCAGGTGGCCCGGGTCACCGAGCTGGTCGCGAAGGGTGACCTGAACGACAAGCTGGCCCGTCAGGTCATCGAGGGCGTCCTCGCGGGCGAGGGCGGTCCGGACGAGGTCGTCGACAAGCGCGGGCTGAAGGTCGTCTCCGACGAGGGCGCGCTGACGACCGCCGTGGAGGAGGCCATCGCCGGCAACCCGGGCGTCGCGGACAAGATCCGCGGCGGCAAGGTGGCCGCGGCCGGCGCCCTGGTCGGCGCGGTCATGAAGGCCACGCGCGGCCAGGCCGACGCGGCCCGGGTCAAGGAGCTGATCCTGGAGAAGCTGGGCGTCGCCGAGGGCTGAGCCCCGTCGTCGCACGGCTGACCGCACGGCCCCGGAGGCATGGCTTCCGGGGCCGTAGCCGTCTTCGCACCCGGGAACGCGACGGTCGCCCGGCTCCGCGTGGGGCCCACGTCCGGCCCCGCGTCCGCTCTCCCGGACGGGAGGCGCTACGCTCGCCCGCCATGAGTGGACGCACCAATTCCGGCCTCGGGCCCGCGATAACCGAGCCGGACGACTTGCGGCGGACCGCGGCGGACGGCGGGCGGGAGACCGCCGACGGCGCGCTGGAGTACGTCGAGGACGCCCGGCGGGCCCGCTGGACGGCCACCGGCGCCGGAGCCCTGCTGACCCTGGCCGGACTGGCCGCCGCGCTCCTGCGGAGCACCGGCACGGCCCCGGCCCTCGTCCCCGCCGCCTACGCCCTCGGCGCCGCGGTGTGCGCCTTCGCCGCGACCCTCGGCGCCCGGGGCCGTACCCGCAGGGCCCTGTGGCTGCTGATCGCCGGGACGATGGTCATGGCGCTCGGGGACCAGTTCGACTGACGGACCGGTGCGCCCGCGCCCGCCCCCGGACGATCATTCTCATCTGCAAGAGCCCCCGACACCGGTCCGTGCCCCCGACACCGGTCCGTGCCCTCGCCGCCCGGGTGCCGCGCCGCCCATGAGAGGCTCTCCGCGGTCCCGACGGAGGAAGTGCGGAAGGAGCAGCGCCGCGATGTACGCGACATCCCTGGGTGACGACGGAGCCGAACTGCGGCCCCTGGAGGTCTGGCACGCCGGGGAACTCCTCGCCCACATCGACCGGGGGCGGGAGTTCATCGGCCGGCACGTCGGCCTGCCGGACGTGGTGTCCGACCTGGACGGGGCCCGGGCGTGGCTGACGTCGTACGCGGACAAGCGCGGCGCGGACGCCGGCAGCGTGCACGGGATCTGGCTGGACGGAACGCTCGTGGGCGGGCTGCTGTTCCGCGTCTGGGACACCCCGAGCGGCGTCTGCGAGGCCGGCTGCTGGCTGGAGCCGGCGGCGGCCGGGCGCGGCCTGGTCACGCGCGGCCTGCGGCTGCTGCTCGACTGGGCCTTCGAGGAGCGCGGCATGCACCGGGTGGAGTGGCACGTGTCCTCCGCCAACGAGCCGAGCATCGGCGTGGCCCGGCGGCTCGGCATGAGCCGTGAGGGCGTGCTCCGCGAGAACTACCCGCACCGGGGTGTGCGCACCAGCACCGAGATCTGGGCGGTGCTGGCACCCGAGTGGCGTGCGGCACGCGCGCGTACCCCGCACAGCGGGCGTTAAGAGACCTCTCAGACAGCGTCCGTACGGTGCCGGGCATGGCAACGAAGACATCGGATGGCGCCGAGGCCGGCCCCGAGGCGCGCACGGACGACGAGACGACCACGGCGGCGGCCGGAACCGCCGGGCAGGCGCCGGCTCCCGGGAACGCGGAGGCCGGGGAGGCGCCGGCTCCCGGGAGGGCGGAGGCAGGAACGCGGGACGCCGAGGAGCGCGACGCGGAGGAGGAGGGTGCGGACGCGGCGCTGTCCGGGGAGGACGGGCACGGGGCGGAGGCCGAGGCCGCCGGTGACCGGGCGCCCTCCGGGGTCGGCCAGGGCGCGGGGGCCGTCGTCTCCGCCGCGCTGGGCCTCGTGTCGCTCAGCGGCGGCTGGATCGGCACCGTCGCCTCCGCCCGCGAGCAGCTCGTCGGCCAGCTGCGGACGTCGTCCACGGCGAGTGTGTCCCGCCAGCTCAAGGAGGTCTACGGCGACGCCTGGCACACCACCGCCCTGTGGGCCGGGCTGTTCGCCCTGGCCGCGCTGTTCACCGGTGTCGTGGTGCTCGCCCGCCCCGCGTTCGGCACCCCAGGCCGCCCGCAGGCCGACTGGATCAGGTCGGTCGCCTGGGCGGG
This sequence comes from Streptomyces sp. NPDC006309, assembly GCF_040613095.1. Classification (NCBI taxonomy): domain Bacteria; kingdom Bacillati; phylum Actinomycetota; class Actinomycetes; order Kitasatosporales; family Streptomycetaceae; genus Streptomyces; species Streptomyces sp. NPDC006309. The sequence continues at coordinate 72,122 of NZ_JBEXRO010000024.1, forward strand.
CGTCTCGCTCGGCGTCATCGGGCTGCTCCTGGCCGTCCTGAAGTACTCCGACGCACTGCTCGGCCTGCCCTCGGCCGGCTGAACCCCCGCGGATCCCCGGGGCCTTAGGACGTCCGTGCGCCCGGCACGGACGTCCTAAGGCCCCTTACGTGCGCGTGCGGCCCGCCGGCGGGGCCGAAGATGCGGAACTTCCCCGATGTGGCACGCCCCCTGCGGGGACGAGGGTGGAGTCCGTCGCAGAACGCGACGCACCACACCGCCCGCACCGAAGGATCCGCCATGTACGAGCTGGAACTGCACCGCATCCGGTCCGCCGAACTGCGCCGCGAGGCCCAGCGGGAGCGCCTGGCCCGCGAGGTCGTCCGCGCCCGCCGCGCCGCCCGCCACGGAGCCCCGGCCGCCGAGTCCCATACCGAGCGGCCCCGCCGGACCCGGCTGCCGCGCACCGCGTGACGACGCAGGCGGAGGGCGGCCGCACGGGGGTCGGCCGCCCACGCCCCGCCGGCCCGGGGCGTACGCCGGCCCGGCGCGGCAGCGGACCCCTTCCGGCCACCGGTACGACTCCTCGGGCCACCGGTACGGCTCCTGGGACGGCCGGTACGGCTGCCGCGACCGCTGCCGGGACCACCGGTCCGACTCCCCGGGCTGCCGGTACGCCTCTTTCGGCCACCGGCACGCCGCATCCCTCCGCCGGTACGACCATCGCACCGGGGTTGTGGAAAACCGGTGCCCGGCCGCACCGGCCCCGTGCGATGCTCGGGCCCGTGGAGACCTGGTTCGTCAGTCCCGTGTTCGTCGGCCGCACCGACGAGTTGGGCACGCTGAAAGACGCGCTCGCCCGTGCCGCCGCGGCCGAGCCGCAGGCGCTGCTGCTCGGCGGCGAGGCCGGCGTCGGCAAGACCCGCCTCGTCGAGGAGTTCGCCACGGCCGCCGCCCGCCGCGAAGCCGTCGTAGCCGTCGGCGGTTGCGTGGAGGTCGGCGCCGACGGACTGCCGTTCGCACCCTTCTCCACCGCGCTGCGCGCCCTGAGGGACGCCCTGCCCGAGGAGTTCGCCGCCGCCGCGGCGGGCCAGGAGGAGGAGCTGGCCCGGCTGCTGCCCGACCTCGGCGAGGCCGGTGCCGGCCGCCACGACGAGCAGGGCATGGCCCGCCTGTTCGAGCTGACCGCCCGGCTGCTGGAGCGGGTCGCCGCCGCACACACCGTCGTGCTCGTCCTGGAGGACCTGCACTGGGCCGACGCCTCCACCCGCCACCTCCTCGCCTACCTCTTCCGCACCCTGCGCGCCGGCCGGCTCCTGGTCCTCGCCACCTACCGCTCCGACGACATCCACCGCCGCCACCCGCTGCGCCCCCTGCTCGCCGAACTGGACCGGCTGCGCACCGTCCGCCGCATCGAGCTGGGCCGCTTCACCCGCGACGAGGCCTGCCGTCAGATCGCCGGCATCCTCGCCGCCGAACCCGACCCCGCCCGGGTCGACGAGATCTACGAACGCTCCGACGGCAACGCCTTCTTCATCGAGGAACTCGCCGTCGCAGGCCGTCAGGGCGACTGCGCCGGCCTCACCGACTCCCTGCGCGATCTGCTGCTGGTCCGGGTCGAGGCCCTGCCCGAGAGCGCGCAGCGGGTCACCCGCGTCGTCGCCGAGGGCGGCTCCACGGTGGAGTACCGGCTGATCGCAGCCGTGGTCCAGCTCTCCGAGGACGATCTCATCGAGGCGCTGCGGGCCGCCGTCGGCGCCAACATCCTCACCGTCACCCGGGCCGGCGACGGCTACCGCTTCCGGCACTCCCTGGTCCGCGAGGCCGTCGCCGACGACCTGCTGCCCGGCGAGCGCTCCCGGCTCAACCGCCGTTACGCCGAGGCCCTGGAGGCCGACCCCGGGCTCGTCCCGGCCGACGCCCGGGTGATGCGCCTGGCCAGTTACTGGTACCACGCCCGCGATGCCGCGAAGGCCCTGCCCGCCGTCCTCGCCGCCTCCGTCGTGGCCCGTCGCCGGCACGCCTACACCGAGCAGCTGGGCCTGCTGGAGCGGGCGATGGAGCTGTGGGACGGCGCCCCGCGGGAGGTGCGCTGCGCCCTTCGGCCCGTCGACTGCACGGAGTCGTACCCGCCGTGCGGCTGCGACCCGGCCACCACACCCCTGCGCTACCTCGACCTGATGGCCGAGGCCGCCGTGGCCGGTCGCTTCGGCGGCGAGCGGGAACGCGCCCTGAAGATCACCAAGCGGGCCCTGCGCCTCCTGGACGACGAGCCGGACCCCCTGCGCGCCGCCTGGTTCTGGGTACAGCGCTCCCGGCTCGTGCAGGCCCAGGCCCGCGGCGACGGCCGGCACGAACTGGCCACCGCGCAGGAGCTGGTACGCGGTCTGCCGCCGTCCGAGGTGCACGCCGAGGTGCTGGCGGTCGCCGCCAACTGGTCCATGCAGCACCGGCCCGGCCCCGAGGCGTTCGCCGCCGCCGAGCGGGCCGTGGAGTACGCGCGGATGGTGGGCGCCCGCGAGACCGAACTGCACGCCCGCCTCACCCTGGGCGGCCTGATCGTCGACTCCGGCGACCCCGAGACCGGCCTGGAGCAGATGCGGCAGGTCCTGCGGGAGACCCGGGCGGAGGGCATGCACCCGGTCGCGGGCCGCGCCTACGTCAACCTGCCGTCCGCGTTGCAGAGCATCGGCCGGGACCGGGAGGCCGTACCTCTGCTGCGCGAAGGCGTCGACTTCTGCCGGCGTTACGGGCTGCTGGACTCCGAGGCCTGGGTGTGGGGCAACCTGTCCGACGCGCTGTACTCGCTCGGCCGCTGGACGGAGGCCGCCGAGGCCGCCGCGCACGCGACCCGGGTCGGTCACAGCGCCAAGCCCCGGGGCGCGGGTGCCCTGCGTCTGGCCCACCTCGCCCTGGCCCGCGGCGACCTGGCCGAGACCGCCCGGCAGCACACGGCCGCCCGCACCCGGTACGGCACCCACGACCCGATTCCCCAGCAGTCGCTGCCGCTGGCCCGGATCACCGTCGGTCTCGCCGCCGCGGAGGGCCGTCTCGCCGACGCCCGTGCCGCGCTGCTCCAGGCCCTGGACGCCGGGCTGCCGCCCGGCACCCACCGCTACGGCTGGCCGCTGCTGCTGGCCGCCGCCACCGCCGAGGCCGACGCCCGCTCCCTGCCCGCCGCCCAGCCCGGCCGCGCCGAGTTCCTGGACCGCCTCTCCACGGCCGTGGGCACGCTCACCACCGGCGTCCCCCTCTGGCAGGCCTACGGCCGGTGGACCCGCGCCGAACTGCTGCGCGCGCGGGGCCTGGACACCGCCGGCACCTGGTCGCCGGTCGTCGCCGCCTTCGAGTGCCTGGACCGCCCCTACGACCTCGGCCGGGTCCGCCACCGCCTCGCCGGGGCGCTGCTGGCCGAGGGCGGCGAGGACGAGCGCGACCGCGCGGTGGAGCTGTTGCGGCTGGCCGGGGCGGTCGCCGCCCACCTGGACGCCCGTCCGCTGGCCGACGCCGTCGCCCGGCTCGCCCAGCGCGCCCGCCTCAGCCTGACGCGCGCGCCCCGGCCGGACGCGGTCCCGGCCGACCCGGTGGCGGCGCTCGGGCTCACCAGCCGGGAGCGGGACGTCCTCGGCCTGGTCGCGGCCGGCCGCACCAACCGCCAGATCGCGCAGGAGCTGTTCATCTCCCCGAAGACCGCGAGCGTCCACGTCTCCCACATCCTCGGCAAGCTCGGTGTCTCGGGCCGGGGCGAGGCGGCGGCGGTGGCGCACCGGCTGGGACTGTTCACCGACGAGCCCCTGGCCGCCGAGGCGCGGGGCTGAGACCTGTGCCGGAGAAGACCGGCAGAGAGGGGAGCCGTGTTCGATGCCTTCGACGACCTGTTCGCACCCGGCCGCAAGCACACCCGGGACGAACAGAACCGGCTCGCGCTGACCCGCGAGGAAGCCGGCGACAACGACCCCGGCCGAGGCCCCATAGACCTCACGTCCGGAAAGGCACTCATACGCCTGCCCGAGCCGGGAACGGCGGGGCCGGAGGTGCCCGAATCCGGGCCCGCGGGATCGGAACCGGCGGGGCCGGAACTGCCCGGACCGTAAGCGGCGGGCCTGGAACCGGCCGCACTGGAACCGGCGGGGCCGGGACCGGCTGGCCCGGAATCGGCCGAGCCGTCCGCCTGACCCGCCCGTCGAACTGCGGCCCGGGCGACCCCCGCGCCGCCGAGGGCGGGCACAGCCAAGGACCTGCCGAGCCGTCCGCCACATCTGTGGCTGCGGAGATCGGAAACCTGACGAGCCCTCCGCCCCCAGGATCCCGCTCGCCGAGCCGCAGCCCGGCGACCCGCGACCGGCGATCCATGACCCGCCGCCCGCCGCCCGCCGCCCGCCGCCCGCCGCCCGCCGAGCCGACGGAACCGGAACCGGCCGAGGCGTCCGCCGACCTCTGTCGGTCGAGCCGAGCCGGGAACCCGCCGAGTCGCCCGCCGCCCGCCGCCCACCGAGCCGACGGAACCGGAACCGGAACCGGAATCGGCCGAGCCGTCCGCCGACCTCCGTCGGTCGAGCCGAGCCGGGAACCCGCCGAGCCCTCCGCCCCAGAATCCCGCCGCCAGAACCCCGGCCCGCCGAGCCACAACCCGCCGACCGATCGTCCCCCGCACCTCAGCCCTCGGCCCCCTACTCGCCGATCCCCCCGCCCGCCCGAGCAGCACCGGACGAGCGGTGGCCGGGGTGGTGGGGGCTACCGGACCCGGGCCTCCAGTAGGCGGTCGTCGCCCTTCTTCGGGGTGCCGCGGCCGTCCGTGTTGCTCGTCATCAGCCAGATCCGGTCGCCGCCCGCCGGCGCCACCGTACGAAGGCGGCCGTAGACGCCGGTGAGGAACGCCTGCGGGGCGGCCGACGCCGTCGTGCCGCGCAGCGGGACGCGCCACAGCCGTTCGCCCTTCAGGGCCGCCATCCAGATCACCCCGCCGACGGCGGCGACGCCGCTGGGGGAGGCGTCGTCGGTGTGCCACTGGGCGACCGGGTCGAGGAACCCCGGCTTGGCGGACCTGCCCTCGGCGACGGGCCAGCCGTAGTCGCCGCCGGGCCTGATCGCGTTCAGCTCGTCCCAGGTGTCCTGGCCGAACTCGGAGGCGAACAACCGCTGTTCGCGGTCCCAGGCCAGGCCCTGGACGTTGCGGTGGCCGTAGGAGTACACCACGGAGCCGGGGAACGGGTTGCCGGGCGCCGGTTCGCCGTCCGGGGTCATGCGCAGGATCTTTCCGCCCAGGGACTTCATGTCCTGCGCCAGACCCCGCCGCCCGCTCTCACCGGTGCCCGCGTACAGCATGCCGTCCGGGCCGAAGGCGATCCGGCCGCCGTTGTGGATGAAGCCCTTGGGGATGCCCTTGAACACCGTGTCCGGAGCGCCGAGTTGTTCACCGGCCGGCCTCCGCTCGTCGTAGCGCACGCGGACGACGCGGTTGTCCGAGGCCGAGGTGAAGTACGCGTAGATCATGTGGTCCGCGGCGTAGTCGGGGGAGAGGGCGATGCCCAGCAGGCCGCCCTCACCGGCCGGTGCGACCCCGGAGACCGTGCCCAGTTCCGTCTTCCGGCCCGTCCGCTCGTCGATCCGCAGGATCGTGCCCTCGTCCCGGGAGGAGACCAGCAGATCGCCGCCGGGCAGCGGAGCCAGTCCCCACGGGGTCTTCAGGTGCTCGGCCACCGTGCGCAGCACCTTCACCGAGCCCTTGGCGGGAGGTGCGGGGAAGGCGGCCCGAGGCGAGGAGGCACCGGGCGCCGCGCCCGTCGCCGTACGCCCGTCGCCCAGCGACGGCCCGGCTCCGCCGGCGGAGCAGCCGGCTGCCAGCAGGAGGGAGGCCGCGGCAAGCACGGCCGTCACAGCTCGACGTTCCACGATCATGGTCCCTTCGACACGGCGGTCCGGCGGCACGCTCTCCCCCTCCTGCCCGCCCGCGCCCTCCCGGGTTCCCGCTCCCCGGTGGCCCATGGCGGGCACGTCAGTCCCACGACTCCTGTGCCGGCGGCAGCCGGGACACCTCCGCCAGGTCCTCCCCGGTCAGCCGCAGCCCGCCCGCCGCCGCGTTCTCCGCCGCCCAGCGTGCCCGCTTGGTGCCCGGCAGGGCGATCACATGGCGGCCCTGCGCCAGCACCCAGGCCAGGGCCACCTGGGCCGGGGTGACGTCGTCGCCGTACCGGCGGGCGATCCGGCGCAGGCCCGCGACGATCGGCTGGTTCGCCGCCATCATCTCGGCCGTGAACCGGGGGTGACGGGCCCGTACGTCGTCCGGTTCGAAACCCTGACCCGGCGTGAGCGTGCCGGTCAGGAAGCCGTTGCCGAGCGGCATCGCCGCCAGCAGGCCCACGCCGCGCGCCTCGCACCACGGCAGCAGCGCCTCGAGCGCCTGCGGCGACCACACCGACAGCTCCGCCTGCACCGCGGTCACCGGGAACACCTGCTGCACCCGCCGCAACTGGCGCAGCGTGGTGTCGTACAGCCCGGCACCGGGGCGGCGCCCGCCGCGCACCCCCATCGCGCACAGGCCCAGCGCCCGTACCTTCCCGGCGCGCACCAGGTCCGCCATCGCGCCCCAGGTCTCCTCGACTGGCACCTCGGGGTCGGCGCGGTGCAGCTGGTACAGGTCGATCACGTCCGTCTGCAGCCGCCGCAGCGAGGCGTCGCAGGCCCGCTTCACATAGCCGGGACGGCCGTTGGCCACGATGTGCTGGTCGCCCACCAGCAGGCCCGCCTTGGTGGACACGAACGCGTCCCGGCGCCGCTCCTTGAGCGCCCGGCCCAGCAGCAGCTCGTTGGTGAACGGGCCGTACATGTCCGCGGTGTCCAGGAGGTCGCAGCCCAGGTCGAGCGCCCGGTGCACGGTTCTGAGCGACTCGTCGCCGCGCCGCCGGGATCCGCTGTACGCCCAGCTCATCGGCATGCACCCGAGTCCGACGGCCCCCACCGCGAGTGCCCCCGCGCCGATCGTCCTGCGCTCCACCTGCTCGTGACCCTCCCTCTGCCCGGCCACCAACCTAACCTCTGCACGCGCGCGTGCCTGACATAGCCTCCTGGCATGACTTCAGACGTGTGGCTGCCCCTTCCGCCCGACGGGATCGAGGGGCTTCCCGAGGGGCCCCGGTACCTGTTCTGGGACGGGGGCGAGGACGGTGAGCAGCCGTTTCCCGGCGACCCCGCCCGGTGCGCGGTGTACGTGGTGCCGTACATGAAGCCGTATCCCGTCAGGGTCCGCCCGCTGGCGCAGCTGACCGGCGTCCGGGTCATCCAGACGCTCACCGCCGGCGTCGACGACATCACCGCCCGGCTGGCGGACATCGCGCCCGGCGTCCAGCTGTGCAACGCGCGCGGTGTGCACGAGACGAGCACGGCCGAACTGGCCCTCACCCTGACCCTGGCCGCGCTGCGCGGCATCCCCGGCTTCGTCCGCGCCCAGCGGCGGGAGGTCTGGGAGAGCGGCTTCCACCCCTCGCTCGCCGACAAGAACGTCCTCATCGTCGGCTACGGATCCATCGGCGCCGCCGTCGAGGACCGGCTCGCGCCCTTCGAGGTCGCGCGGGTGGCGCGCGTCGCGCGCTCCCAGCGCACCACGGCGCGCGGTCCCGTGCACCCGATCACCGATCTGCCCTCGCTGCTGCCGGACGCGGATGTCGTGATCCTCTGCACCCCGCTCACGGAGGCCACCCGGGGGCTCGTCAACGCCGGTTTCCTCGCCCGGATGAAGGACGGCGCACTGCTCGTGAACGTCGCGCGCGGACCCGTCGTCGACACGAAGGCGCTGCTCGCCGAGGTGGAGACGGGCCGGATCAGCGCCGCCCTGGACGTGACCGACCCCGAGCCGCTGCCGCCGGGCCACCCGCTGTGGCAGGCGCCGGGCGTGCTGATCAGCCCGCATGTGGGCGGCCCGTCCTCGGCCTTCCTGCCGCGCGCCCGGCGGCTGCTCGCCGACCAGTTGACCCGGTTCGTGAACCACCGGCCGCTGCGGAACGTGATCCTTACGACGGGGGACGGCGGCACGGGATCAACCGGGCGGTAACCCGCTTCCGGCACCCTCCGCAACCTTTCGGACGCGGGCCGTACCGGCATATCCGCTGGTCGTTACGGAGCGTAGAGGAACTATGTCCCTGAGTGACGATCCTGGTGTATCGTCCCGACAGGGGCTGCGCCGCTGACCGTTCGGCGCGGGGGATGGACATTTCAGATTTGTGAGGGGGGCGACGGGCGATGCACGGCCTATGGACCAACGATCCGACGCGGCGGGGCCGTCGACGGCGACCCTGGCGGACGGCCTCGCGCAGGCGCGGCCACCACATCCACCACACGCACCAGCAGCGCCGGCCCGGTGGCCGTCGCAGGCACGCCCGTCCGGCGCACCGGGACCGTCGGGGCCCGGGAGCGACGCTCACCGGGAGGCCCCGGTGAGCGCCCCGCCCTCGGTGACGAGCACCCTCGACGAAGCCGTGCGCGCACCGCACCCGTACCAGCCGCCGCCCTGGCGGCCGGCCCCCGGTGAGAGTGCCCGCCTGGTGGAGCAGCTCGTTCTCGCCCTGGTCTGCGCTGCCTATGCCGTCGGCGCCGCGTCCGGCTGGGGGACGAAGGCGGCCGCGGACGTCATGGGCGACTTCGGGCTCAGCGCGGCGGCCGGCGCCGCCGCCGTCTCCTGCTTCCTCTACGCCCGCAGCCCGCGCGTGCGCTTCCGGTCCGCCTGGCTGCTGTTCGCCCTCTCCGCGACGATGACGGCACTGGGCAACGCCGTCTGGGGGTGGTACGAGGTCGTCCTGGACGTGGACGTGCCCAGCCCCAGCTACGCCGACCTGTTCTTCCTGTGCTTCGCGCCGCCCGCCATCGTGGGTCTGCTGGTCCTCGCCAAGCGGCCGGCCAGCCGGGCGGGCTGGATCTGTCTGGGCCTGGACGCCTGGCTGATCGGCGGCTCCCTGCTCACCCTCTCGTGGAGCCTCGCGCTCGCCCAGACGGCCAGGTTCGACGGGTCGAGCGTGGCCCACGCCGCGCTGTCGCTGGCATACCCGCTGCTGGACATCGCGCTCGTCAGCATGGTCCTCGCGCTGCACTTCCGCCGCGCCCCGGGCAACCGTACGGCGGTGAACACCGCGATCGGCGCGCTCGCGCTGACCGTCATGTGCGACGCGCTGTTCACCTCGCCGCTGCTGCACAGCAGTTACCGTTCCGGACAGCTGCTGGACGCCGGCTGGTTCGCCGGCTCCCTGCTGCTGGCCTACGCACCCTGGGCCACCCCCCGGCGGCCGTCCGGCGCACCGCGGACGCGCGTGCCGGACGGACACACGCGCGTGGTCCACGAGCACGTCCCCGGACAGCGCGGCGCGGCCCACCACCCGGTGTCCCCGCCCGCCCCGGGCGGCGAGCACTGCCGCTATCCGGCCGGCCGGCCGCTCACCGGCTCCCTCGCCGCTCTCACCCCGTACCTCGCCGCCGCCGTCTGCACCCTGGGCATCCTGTACAACGTCCTGAACGGCCGCCGGCCCGACCACGTCGTGCTGATCACCGCGGGCTGCGTGGTGCTGGCGCTCGTCATCCGGCAGGGCATCATGCTGCTGGACAACATCACCCTCACCCAGGAACTGGCGCAGAAGGAGAACCACTTCCGCTCCCTGGTGCAGGGGTCCAGCGACGTCATCATGATCGCCGCACCCAACGGCATCCTCCGGTACGTCTCCCCGGCCGCCGCCGGGGTGTACGGCCGGCCCGCCGAGGACCTGGTCGGCAGCGAGCTGGCGAGCCTGATCCACCCGGAGGACCTGGGCTGCGTGGTGCACGAGGTGCGCCGCTTCCTCGCCGCCAGCCCGGTCGAGGAGCCGACCACGCGCATCGAGTGCCGGTTCCGGTCGGGCGCCGGCGGCTGGCTCAACGTCGAGTCCACCGTCAACCGGCACCACGGCGGACTGATCTTCAACAGCCGGGACGTGACCGAGCGGGTGCGCCTCCAGGCGCAGTTGCAGCACAACGCCGAGCACGACCCGCTGACCGACCTGCCCAACCGCGCGCTGTTCACCAAGCGGGTCCAGCAGGCCCTGTCCGGCCGCCGCGCCACCGACCGGGGCGCCGCCCTGCGCGGTACGGCGGTGCTCTTCATCGACCTGGACGGCTTCAAGGCCGTCAACGACACGATCGGCCACCAGGCCGGGGACGAGCTGCTGGTGCAGGCCGCCCGCCGGCTCCAGGACGCGGTCCGGCAGGGGGACACCGCGTCCCGGCTGGGCGGCGACGAGTTCGCGGCCCTGATCGTCGGGGACGGCACCCGGGACCGGTCGGCCCGGGAACGGAACATCCTGGAACTGGCCGACCGCCTCCGGTTGACCCTCTCCCAGCCGTACGCCATCGGCGGCAACGATGTCCGGGTCAACGCCTCCATCGGTGTCGCCTTCGCCGAGCCGGGCCTCGGCGCGGGCGAGCTGCTGCGCAACGCCGACCTGGCGATGTACCGCGCGAAGTCGGCCGGCAAGGGCCGGGTCGAGCTGTACAGACCGCAGATGCAGCAGGACGTCGTCCGCAAGGCGGAGCTGGCCACCCGGCTGCGCGCCGCGCTGCACGACGGTGAGTTCGCGCTGCTGCACCAGCCGGTGGTCTGCCTCCGGAACGGCAGGATCACGGCGGTCTCCGCGCAGGCGCGCTGGCGCTCCTCGCAGGGGGTGCTGTTCACCCCGGCCGAGTTCCTGCGGGTGGCGGAGGACGGCGACAAGGCGGCCGAGCTGGACCGCTGGGTCCTGCACGAGGCCGTGGAGCGGGCCGCCGAGCGGACCGGCACCGGGGCCGCGGTCCCGGTGGCCGTCCGGATGAGTGCCCGGCGGCTGCTGGACCGCTCGACGCCGCTCGGCTCCGTCGAGGCGCTGCTCACCCGGCACGGGCTGCCGCCCGGGGCGCTGGTCCTGGAGCTGTCCGACACCGACCCGCGGGTCTCCCTGGACGAACTGGAGCGCCGGCTGACCGCGCTCAGCCGGCTGGGGGTGCGGATCGCGCTGGACGGCCTCGGCAGCGGCTACGCGGCCATCACGGCGCTGCGCAGGCTGCCCGTGGACATCCTCAAGCTCGACCGCGGCCTGGTCGAGGGCGTGGTCGAGTCCCCGCGGCTGTACAAGATCACCAGTGGTCTGCTGCGGATCGCCGGGGACCTCGGGCTCCAGTCGGTCGCCGAGGGCGTGGACCTGCCGGAGCAGGTGGTCGCGCTGCGCGCGATGGGCTGCACGCACGGCCAGGGCATGGCGTTCGCCGGCGCGCTGGACGAGTTCCGGCTGCGCCGGGCGCTCGGTTCCGGTCACTATCCGGTGCCGCACGCCCCGGCGGAACCGGCGTTCGCCGGCGGTGTGCGCGAGCCGTCCGGCGCGCCCGGGAGATGAACGGCCCCCGAGGCGGGGTACGGAGAGGTACACAGAGGGTGCGGGCGCTGTCCGCGGAGGCGGCCGCACCCTCTGCTCACATTCTGAGACTCCCGTCCCACCTACTTGACACGTGGTGCGTGCCGGGGGGAGGGTCAGTGCCATGCGCACCCGAATTCTCGTACTTGGACAGCGCGTCGGCTGAGCTGGGACCCACCGGAGGACGATCCGGAATCCCCAGCGACCACACCCGGCGCGCTCCCCTCGCTTGCCTTGCGGCACGAGGGGTTTTTTGTTGCACGAGCACCGTTCGTGCGGCGCCCGAACTCCGTCCGAACCTCGCAAAAACCCTCAGCATCGAGAAGAGAATGCCGATGACCGAGCAGGCCACCGGGGCCCACCATCCGCAGCCGCGGCCCCGTTCCGGAGGACACTCCGCCCCCGTCGAGCACGTCACGGGTGCGCAGTCCCTCATCCGCTCCCTCGAGGAGGTCGGCGCGGACACGGTGTTCGGCATTCCCGGCGGCGCGATCCTCCCCGCGTACGACCCGCTGATGGACTCCACCCGGGTGCGCCACGTGCTGGTCCGGCACGAGCAGGGCGCCGGCCACGCGGCCACCGGCTACGCGCAGGCCACCGGCCGGGTCGGCGTCTGCATGGCGACCTCGGGACCGGGCGCCACCAACCTTGTCACGCCCATCGCCGACGCGCACATGGACTCGGTGCCGCTCGTGGCGATCACCGGCCAGGTCGCCTCCAAGGCGATCGGTACCGACGCCTTCCAGGAGGCGGACATCGTCGGCATCACCATGCCGATCACCAAGCACAACTTCCTCGTCACCAAGGCCGAGGACATCCCGCGGGTCATCGCGCAGGCGTTCCACATCGCCTCCACCGGCCGCCCGGGCCCGGTCCTGGTCGACATCGCCAAGGACGCCCTCCAGGCGAAGACGGTCTTCTCCTGGCCGCCCACCATGGACCTGCCCGGCTACCGCCCGGTGACCAAGCCGCACGCCAAGCAGATCCGCGAGGCGGCCAAGCTGATCACCGCCGCCAGGCGGCCCGTGCTGTACGTCGGCGGCGGTGTCCTCAAGGCCGGGGCCACGGCCGAGCTGAAGGTCCTCGCCGAGCTGACCGGGGCGCCGGTCACCACGACCCTGATGGCGCTCGGCGCGTTCCCCGACAGCCACCCGCTGCACGTGGGCATGCCCGGCATGCACGGCAGCGTCGCCGCGGTCACCGCGCTCCAGAAGGCCGACCTGATCGTGGCCCTCGGCGCCCGCTTCGACGACCGCGTCACCGGCAAGCTGGACAGCTTCGCGCCGTACGCCAAGATCGTCCACGCCGACATCGACCCGGCGGAGATCGGCAAGAACCGCACCGCCGACGTGCCGATCGTCGGTGACGCCCGCGAGGTCATCGCCGACCTGGTCCAGGCGGTGCAGAAGGAGCACAGCGAGGGGCACCAGGGCGACTACACCGCCTGGTGGAGCGACCTGAACCGCTGGCGCGAGACCTACCCGCTCGGCTACGACCAGCCCGAGGACGGCTCGCTCTCCCCGCAGCAGGTGATCGAGCGCATCGGGCAGCTGGCGCCGGAGGGCACGGTCTTCGCCGCGGGCGTCGGCCAGCACCAGATGTGGGCCGCGCACTTCGTCCAGTACGAGCGGCCCGCCACCTGGCTGAACTCCGGCGGCGCCGGCACGATGGGCTACGCGGTCCCGGCCGCCATGGGCGCCAAGGCCGGCGTGCCGGAGCGGACGGTCTGGGCGATCGACGGCGACGGCTGCTTCCAGATGACCAACCAGGAACTGACCACCTGCGCCCTGAACAACATCCCGATCAAGGTCGCCATCATCAACAACGGCGCCCTCGGGATGGTCCGCCAGTGGCAGACCCTCTTCTACAACCAGCGCTACTCCAACACCGTGCTGCACAGCGGCCCCGACGACGTCAACCCGCAGGCCCGGGGCACGCGCGTGCCGGACTTCGTGAAGCTGTCCGAGGCGATGGGCTGCGTGGGCCTGCGCTGCGAGCGCCCCGAGGACCTGGACCGGGTCATCGCGGAGGCGAACGCCATCAACGACCGCCCGGTCGTCGTCGACTTCATCGTCCACGAGGACGCGATGGTCTGGCCGATGGTCGCCGCCGGCACCTCCAACGACGAGATCATGGCCGCCCGGGACGTCCGCCCCGACTTCGGCGACAACGAAGACGACTGAGCGAGAGAGACGTAAGAAGACATGTCCAAGCACACGCTCTCGGTCCTGGTGGAGAACACGCCGGGCATCCTCGCCCGCATCGCCGCCCTGTTCTCCCGCCGCGGCTTCAACATCGACTCGCTCGCGGTCGGTGTCACCGAGCACCCCGACATCTCGCGCATCACCATCGTGGTGGGCGTCGAGGAACTGCCGCTGGAGCAGGTCACCAAGCAGCTCAACAAGCTCGTCAACGTGCTGAAGATCGTCGAGCTGGAGCCCGGTCAGGCCGTCCAGCGCGAACTCGTCCTGGTGAAGGTCCGCGCCGACAACGAGACCCGGTCCCAGATCGTGGAGATCGTCCAGCTGTTCCGCGCCAAGACCGTGGACGTCTCCCCGGAGGCCGTGACGATCGAGGCCACCGGCTCCGGCGAGAAGCTGTCCGCCATGCTCAAGATGCTGGAGCCGTACGGCATCAAGGAGCTGGTCCAGTCCGGCACGATCGCGATCGGCCGCGGCGCCCGTTCGATCACGGACCGCTCGCTGCGCGCGCTCGACCGGACCGCGTAGGGACCCGGACGGGCGGCCGGCGCGCCACGCCGCCGCCCGTATACCGAGACCCCGAAACTTCCGTCCCGCCCACCGTCATACGGTGGGAGCATCACCTGCACACAAGGAGAGAACCCATAGTGGCCGAGCTGTTCTACGACGCTGACGCCGACCTGTCCATCATCCAGGGCCGCAAGGTCGCGGTCATCGGCTACGGCAGCCAGGGTCACGCCCACGCGCTGTCGCTCCGTGACTCCGGTGTCGACGTGCGTGTCGGCCTGCACGAGGGCTCGAAGTCCAAGGCCAAGGCCGAGGAGCAGGGCCTGCGCGTGGTGACCCCGGCCGAGGCCGCCGCCGAGGCCGACGTCATCATGATCCTGGTCCCGGACCCCCTCCAGGCCAAGGTCTACGACGAGTCCATCGCCCCGAACCTGAAGGACGGCGACGCGCTGTTCTTCGGCCACGGTCTGAACATCCGCTACGGCTTCATCAAGCCCCCGGCGGGCGTGGACGTCTGCATGGTCGCCCCGAAGGGCCCGGGCCACCTGGTCCGCCGCCAGTACGAGGAAGGCCGCGGCGTGCCCTGCATCGCCGCCGTCGAGCAGGACGCCTCCGGCAACGCCTTCGCCCTCGCCCTGTCCTACGCCAAGGGCATCGGCGGCACCCGCGCCGGCGTCATCAAGACGACCTTCACCGAGGAGACCGAGACCGACCTGTTCGGTGAGCAGGCCGTGCTGTGCGGTGGCACGGCCGCGCTGGTCAAGGCGGGCTTCGAGACCCTGACCGAGGCCGGCTACCAGCCGGAGATCGCCTACTTCGAGTGCCTGCACGAGCTGAAGCTGATCGTGGACCTCATGTACGAGGGCGGCCTGGAGAAGATGCGCTGGTCCATCTCCGAGACCGCCGAGTGGGGCGACTACGTCACCGGTCCGCGCATCATCACCGACGCCACCAAGGCCGAGATGAAGAGGGTCCTCGCCGAGATCCAGGACGGCTCCTTCGCCCGCGCCTGGATGGACGAGTACCACGGTGGTCTGAAGAAGTACAACGAGTACAAGCAGCAGGACTCCGAGCACCTGCTGGAGACCACCGGCAAGAAGCTGCGCAAGCTGATGAGCTGGGTGGACGAGGAGGCGTAAGCCTCGGGACAGGGGCCGGGGCGGATGCTCCGGCCCCTGTTGTCCACCGCGTCCTGCCACGGACGGGTGATCCTTACGCGGAGGCGCAATGCGGTCTCCGTCACGCCACTACACTTCTGCACAACACGCGTCAGGCCCACAGCGTCGTGCGTCTTCCGCGGCTAGCCCCCCTCCACCGCCTGCGGCCGTCGGGACGGCCGTCCGCATCGCACCTGTGAGGACTCACGTGAGCTCGTACCCCAGTAAAAAAGCCACGGTACTCATCGCTGAGGAGCTGTCGCCTGCCACCGTCGACGCACTCGGTCCGGACTTCGAGATCCGGCACTGCAACGGAGCGGACCGCTCCGAGCTGCTTCCGGCCATCGCCGACGTGGACGCGATCCTCATCCGTTCGGCCACCAAGGTCGACGCCGAGGCCATCGCCGCCGCGAAGAAGCTGAAGGTCGTCGCGCGAGCCGGCGTCGGCCTGGACAACGTCGACGTCTCCGCCGCCACCAAGGCCGGCGTGATGGTCGTCAACGCCCCCACCTCCAACATCGTGACCGCGGCCGAGCTGGCCTGCGGTCTCATCCTCGCGACCGCCCGCAACATCCCGCAGGCCAACACCGCCCTGAAGAACGGCGAGTGGAAGCGCAGCAAGTACACGGGTGTCGAGCTGGCCGAGAAGACGCTGGGTGTCGTGGGCCTGGGCCGCATCGGCGCCCTCGTCGCGC
This sequence comes from Streptomyces sp. NPDC006309, assembly GCF_040613095.1. Taxonomy (NCBI): domain Bacteria; kingdom Bacillati; phylum Actinomycetota; class Actinomycetes; order Kitasatosporales; family Streptomycetaceae; genus Streptomyces; species Streptomyces sp. NPDC006309. The sequence goes on from NZ_JBEXRO010000024.1 coordinate 88,060, forward strand.
AGCGCATGTCCGCCTTCGGCATGAAGGTCGTCGCCTACGACCCCTACGTGCAGCCCGCGCGGGCCGCGCAGATGGGCGTCAAGGTGCTGTCGCTGGACGAGCTGCTGGAGGTCTCCGACTTCATCACCGTCCACCTGCCCAAGACCCCCGAGACCCTCGGCCTGATCGGCGACGAGGCGCTGCGCAAGGTGAAGCCGAGCGTGCGGGTCGTCAACGCCGCGCGCGGCGGCATCGTCGACGAGGCGGCGCTGTACGCGGCGCTGAAGGAGGGCCGGGTCGCCGGCGCCGGCCTGGACGTGTACGCCAAGGAGCCCTGCACCGACTCGCCGCTGTTCGAGCTGGACCAGGTCGTGTGCACCCCGCACCTCGGCGCCTCCACCGACGAGGCCCAGGAGAAGGCGGGCATCGCGGTCGCCAGGTCGGTGCGGCTCGCGCTCGCCGGTGAGCTGGTGCCGGACGCGGTGAACGTCCAGGGTGGTGTCATCGCCGAGGACGTCAAGCCGGGCCTGCCCCTCGCCGAGCGTCTGGGCCGTATCTTCACCGCGCTGGCCGGCGAGGTCGCCGTCCGTCTCGACGTCGAGGTCTACGGCGAGATCACCCAGCACGACGTGAAGGTGCTGGAACTGTCCGCGCTCAAGGGCGTCTTCGAGGACGTCGTCGACGAGACGGTGTCGTACGTCAACGCGCCGCTGTTCGCGCAGGAGCGCGGTGTCGAGGTGCGCCTGACCACCAGCTCCGAGTCGGCCGACCACCGCAACGTGGTGACGGTGCGCGGCACGCTGGGCACCGGCGAGGAGGTGTCGGTCTCCGGCACGCTGGCCGGCCCGAAGCACGTGCAGAAGATCGTCGCGGTCGGCGAGTACGACGTCGACCTCGCGCTCGCCGACCACATGGTCGTCCTGCGCTACGAGGACCGCCCGGGTGTCGTCGGCACCGTCGGCCGGGTCCTCGGGGAGGCCGGCATCAACATCGCCGGCATGCAGGTCGCCCGTGCCGCGGTGGGCGGCGAGGCACTGGCCGTGCTCACCGTGGACGACACGGTGGCCCCCGGCGTGCTGGCCGAGCTGGCCGCGGAGATCGGGGCGGCCTCGGCCCGGTCCGTGAACCTGGTCTGAGACAGGACGGACGCCGGGCGGGCCGACCTCGGTCGGCCCGCCCGGCGTTCCGCGTATCCGCTACCGGTCGCCGCCGGTCGTCCGCAGGGCCGGTGCGGCGCCGGCCGCCGCGAGCGCCAGCAGCACCGCTCCGGCGACCGCCACGCCGTGCATCCCGCTGGTGAACGCCTCCCGGGCCGTGGCGAGCAGGGACGCGCCGGGCCGGCCGGGCAGCCGGGCGGCCGTGGTGAGGGCCCCGCCCAGGGTCTCGCGGGCCTCGGCCGGGGCCGTGTCCGGCATGGCGTGGCGGTAGACGGCCGTGCCGATGGAGCCCAGGACCGCCATGCCGAGCGCCCCGCCGAACTCGGTGCCGGTCTCCAGCAGGGCGGACGCCGTGCCCGCCTGTTCCGCCGGGACGCCGCTCATGGCCAGGTCGGTCAGCTGGGACAGCACCATGACCACGCCGCAGGCGAGGACGCCGGCCGCGACCAGTACCAGCCACAGGGAGTCGGTGCCGGTGAGGGCGAGCAGGGCGTACCCGGCCGCGCTGACCGCGAAGCCGCCGCTGACGACGTACCCGCGGTGGGCGCCCCGCTGGACGAGCGCGGTGGTGAGGGGCCCGGCGGCCCCGATGAGCACCGACGGGAGCAGGCTCCACAGCGCCGCCGCCAGCGGGCTCTTGCCGAGGACCGACTGGAGGTACTGCGTGGTGAAGATGGCCGAGCCCATCATCGCGAACGCGGACACCAGGGTCAGGACCAGCGACGGGGTGAAACCGCGGCCCCGGAAAAGGGCCGGCGGGACCAGCGGGGAGGCGCCGGTGCGCTGGCGGTGGACGAACAGGGCCCCGAAGAGCAGGCCGACGACGACCGGGACGACGTACCGCGGGTGCCAGCCCTCGGACGGGATCTCCTTGAGGCCGTAGACCACCGGGAGTACGGCGGCCATCGACAGCGGCACGCTCGCCAGGTCGAAGCGGCCGGCCCGGGGATTGCGCGTCTCCGGCAGCAGGGCCGGGCCGAGGACCAGCAGCAGCGCCATCGCGGGCAGGTTGACCAGGAAGACCGAGCCCCACCAGAAGTGCTCGACCAGGATGCCGCTCATCACCGAGCCGAGGGCGACCCCGCCGGTCATCACCCCGGACCACAGGCCGATGGCCTTGGCCCGCTGGGCGGGGTCGGTGAACATCGTGCGCAGCAGGGCCATCGTGGACGGCATGAGGGTCGCGCCGCCGACGCCGAGGAGCGCGCGGGCCGCGATCAGGGTCCCGGCGCTGTTCGCACAGGCCGCGAGCAGGGACGCCGCGCCGAAGGCGGCGGCCCCGGTCAGGAGCAGCTTGCGGCTGCCGAGGCGGTCGCCGAGCGAGCCCATCGTCATCAGCAGGCCGGCCAGGACGAAGCCGTAGATGTCGAAGATCCACAGTTGCTGCGTGCCGGTGGGGTGCAGGTCGGCGCTGATGGCGGGGGCCGCGAAGTAGAGGACCGACACGTCCATCGAGACCAGCAGCAGCGGCAGCATCAGCACTCCGAGCGCGGTCCACTCGCGGCGTCCGGCGCGGACGGGGGCGCGTTCGGCGCCGACGGGGACGGTGGTGCTCGTCGAGTTCGTCATGCCGAGGAATGTACGGCTGTATTAAACGCCTGTCTAGAACAATTGTATAAGTCAGTCGTCTAGGACGGACGTATGGATCGCGTTAGGCTGGCGGACATGGGACACCGTGAGGATCTGCTCGAAGGCGCCAAGCGCTGCCTGCTGGAGAAGGGCTTCGCGCGGACGACGGCGCGCGACATCGTCAGGGAGTCGGGGACGAACCTGGCCTCGATCGGCTACCACTACGGGTCGAAGGACGCGCTGCTGACCCGGGCCTACGTCTCCCTGCTCGAAAGGGTGGGCGAGAGCTTCGGCCCGGGCCTCGGCGGGGAGGTCACCCAGCCCCCGGGATCGCTGGCGCGCTTCCAGGAGATGTGGGCGAGCGTCCTGCGCACCGTCCCCGAGTCACGTGCCATCTGGCTGCTCAGCTTCGAGCTGATGTTCCAGGACGAGCGGGTCGCGGAGGTGCGCAAGCTGCTGGCCGAGGCGCAGGAGGAGGGCCGGACGGGGCTCGCGGCGCTCTTCAGCGGCGTGCCGGAGACGGAGATCGACCAGGAGACCACGGACACCGAGGGCCGCCTCTACCAGACCCTGCTCAACGGCCTCATGGTCCAGTGGCTCTTCGACCCCGGTTCGGCGACCACCGCCGAGCAGCTCACCGAGGGGCTCAGGCGCGTCATGCGGCAGGCCGCGCAGCACTGACCGGCAGTCACAGGCGCGCCCGTTTCAACGTCATGTGCAGCAGCAGCCGGTCCTCCCCGTCGTCCAGGTCGAGCCCGGTCAGCTGCTCGACCCGGGACAGGCGGTAGTACAGCGTCTGGCGGTGGATGCCCAGCTCGGCGGCGGTGCGGCCGGCCTGTCCCGCGCAGTCCAGGTAGACCTCCGCGGTGCGGGCCAGCTCCCGGTGGGCGGGGGAGAGCAGCGGGCCGGCCACGGGGTCGTGCGCGGCCTCCGGGGGCAGCGCGGTCAGCAGCCGGTACGGCCCGATGCGCCCCCACTCCGCGATCGGCGCGAACCGCGGCTCGGCCAGCGCGGCCCGCGCGGCGGCCCGCGCCTCCTGCCAGACCGTGGCCAGCTCGGCGAGACCGGTGCGGGGCTCGCCGATCCCGGCGGCGCACCGCGCCCCGGCGGCGAACCCGGCCACCCGGCCGGCCCCGGCAACCCCGGTCCCGGCAACCCTGGCGGCTCCGGCGGCTCCGGCGGCCCCTGCGGTGCCAACCCCGGTGGTCCCGGAGGCTCCGGCAACCCCGGCGGCCCCGGCAACCCCGGCCCCGGCAACCCCGGCGGTCCCGGCGGATCCCGGGTGCCGTGCCGCCACGGCGGCAGCCGTACGCGCCCCCGCTCCCCGCGCCTTCGCTCCTCCCGCGCCCTCGGCGTCCCTCAGCAGCCTTGCCGCCGCCGTCAGCGCCGGCGTCGGCACAGCCGTCGTCCGCAGCCGCACCAGCACCGCGAGGGTCAGCCCGGTCGGCCCCCAGGGCAGCGTGCACAGGGCGGTGGCGTGCGGGACCGTACGCGGGGCCGGGGCGTCGTCCGGGTCGGCCGAGGGCCAGGGCGCCACACAGACCAGCGTGTGCGGGCCGTCCGCGCGGGGGCCGAGGGCGGTGCGCAGGTCGGCCACCGCCATGTCCCGCTGCCAGCCGCGCTCCGCCGTGAGCACCGCCCGCAGCTCCCGGCTCAGCCCCGCCCCAGCCTCCGCCTCGTCGGCGAGCAGGGCCCCGATCCGGTCCGCCACCCGCAGCGCGGCGGCCAGCTGGGCGTCCGTCGGCCCGGGGTCGCCGTCCAGCAGCCAGACGTAGCCGAGGACGACACCCCGATGGCGTACGGGGAGGCAGATCCGGCCGCGGTACACGCCGGCCTCCGGGGTCGGCGGGATGCGTACCGGACCGGACGCGCGCGTGATGCCGAAGCCCTCGAACCAGGTACGGACCGCCGCCGTGGAGCGCCGGGTCAGGATCGAACGGGTGCGGACCGGGTCCAGCGCGGACGGGTCCAGCTCGTCGTCGCTGTCGTACGCGCCGAACGCGATCAGCTCGAAGTCGCGGTTCTCCAGGGTCGCCGGAACGCCCAGCAGCTCGGAGATCTCGTCCACCAGCTCCTGGTAGTCACCCATGCTCCCGAAGGATGCGGCATCGGCCTTCACCCGGGCATTCTCCCCCATTCCCCCGCCGCCGTCATACACCTGTCTGAGAACCCGGGCACGGATGCGTGACAGCTGTCGATGGCTCAGGATCGGAGAGATCCTTAGGTTTCACGGTGGTTCTCCGTGCCGTACCCGAATCGTCGGGTAGGGCCGTTTCGGTGCTTGTCTGTGGAGGTGCCCCGTGCTGGGTCCCGTGATTCTCGCCGCGTCGCGCAGCGACCGGATGCGTCGTCTGATCTCGGCGGCCCCGGTGACCAAGCAGGTCGTCGACCGGTTCATCCCGGGCGAGACCGTGACCGACATCGTGCCGATCATCGAGGACCTCACGGCCAAGGGCCTGGAGCTGACGATGGACGTCGTCGGCGAGGACATCACCACCCCGGAGCAGGCCGCCGCCGCCCGGGACGCCTACCTGGCACTGATCGGCCACCTCGAGCGGCTGGAGCTGGGCGAGAAGGTCGAGATGTCGGTCAAGCTGTCCATGTTCGGCCAGTCCCTCCCGTCGCCCGCCACCGCCCTCGACCGAGGGCCCTCCGGGCCCGCCCCCGCGTTCCCGGGCGGTCACGAGCTGGCCCTAACCAACGTCCGCCCGGTCGTCGAGGCCGCCGCCGCCATCGGGACGACCGTGACGCTCGACGCCGAGGACCACACCACCCTGGACTCGATGTTCGCCATCCACGAGGAGCTGCGGAAGGACTTCCCGCAGACCGGCTGCGTCATCCAGGCCTACCTCTTCCGCACCGAGGCCGACGCCCGCCGCCTCGCGGAGTCCGGCAGCCGCGTGCGCCTGGTGAAGGGCGCCTACAAGGAGCCCGCCGAGGTCGCCTACCAGCAGAAGCACGAGATCGACAAGGCCTACGTGCGCATCCTCAGGACGCTCATGGAGGGCGAGGGCTACCCGATGATCGGGTCCCACGACCCGCGTCTGATCGCCATCGCCCAGGAGCTGGCCCACAAGGCCGGCCGCAAGCTCGACGAGTACGAGTTCCAGATGCTGTACGGCATCCGGGGCGAGGAGCACCTGCGGCTGGCCGCCGAGGGCCACCGCATGCGCGTCTACACCGCCTACGGCACCGACTGGTACGGCTACTTCATGCGCCGCCTCGCCGAGAAGCCCGCCAACCTGCGTTTCTTCCTGCGCTCGATGGTCAGCAAGGGCTGAGCCCGAACACCCGCTCACGTACAAGGAGTTCCGGATCTCATGGACGCTGTGACCCAGGTCCCCACCCCCGTCAACGAGCCGGTGCACGGCTACGCCCCCGGCTCGCCCGAGCGCGCCCGCCTGGAGGTCAAGCTCAAGGAGCTGGCCGACAACCCGATCGACCTGCCGATGACCATCGGCGGCGAGAAGCGCATGGGCGGCGGCGAGACCATCCAGGTCGTCCAGCCGCACAACCACAAGGCCGTCATCGGCACCCTGCGCAACGCCACCCGGCAGGACGCGCAGGACGCCATCGACGCGGCCCTGGCCGCCGCCCCGGCCTGGCGCGCGATGGCCTTCGACGACCGCGCCGCCATCATCCTGCGCGCCGCCGAGCTGCTGGCCGGCCCCTGGCGCGAGACGATCGCCGCCTCCACCATGCTGGGCCAGTCCAAGACCGCCCAGCAGGCGGAGATCGACAGCCCCTGCGAGCTGGTCGACTTCTGGCGCTTCAACGTGCACTACGCCCGCCAGATCCTCGCCGAGCAGCCCCCGGCGAACTCCCCGGGTGTCTGGAACCGCCTGGACCACCGCCCGCTGGAGGGCTTCGTCTACGCGATCACGCCGTTCAACTTCTCGGCGATCGCGGCGAACCTGCCCACCGCGCCGGCCCTGATGGGCAACGTGGTGCTCTGGAAGCCGTCCCCGACGCAGACCCACGCCGCCGTCCTCCTGATGCAGCTGCTGGAGGAGGCGGGCCTGCCCAAGGGTGTCATCAACCTCGTCACCGGCGACGGCATCGAGGTCTCCAAGGTCGCCCTGGAGCACCGCGACCTCGCCGGCATCCACTTCACCGGTTCGACCAAGACCTTCCAGTACCTGTGGAAGACGGTCGGCAACAACATCGAGAAGTACCGCTCCTACCCGCGTCTGGTCGGCGAGACCGGCGGCAAGGACTTCCTGGTCGCCCACCCGAGCGCCGACCGCGCGATCCTGAAGACCGCCCTGACCCGCGGTGCCTTCGAGTACCAGGGCCAGAAGTGCAGCGCCACCTCCCGCGCCTACATCCCGGCCTCCATCTGGAACTCGGGCTTCAAGGAGGAGTTCGCCGCCGAGGTCGACTACCTGACCATGGGTGACGTCACCGACCTGTCCAACTTCATGGGCGCGGTGATCGACGAGCGGTCCTTCGCCAAGAACAAGGCGGCCATCGACCGCGCCAAGCAGGACCCGTCCTGCACCATCGTGGCCGGCGGCACCTACGACGACTCGGTCGGCTACTTCGTCCGTCCGACCGTCATCGAGTGCACCGACCCGGAGAACGAGGTCTTCACCACCGAGTACTTCGGCCCGATCCTCGCCGTGCACGTCTACGAGGACGACGCGTACGAGGAGATGCTGACCCAGATGGAGTCGGTGTCGGACTACGCCCTCACCGGTTCGGTCATCGCCAACGACCGCGCTGCCGCGGCCCACACGATGGAGAGGCTCCGCTTCGCCGCGGGCAACTTCTACATCAACGACAAGTCGACCGGCGCCGTCGTCGGCCAGCAGCCCTTCGGCGGCGGCCGTGCCTCCGGCACCAACGACAAGGCCGGCGCCCCGCAGAACCTGCTGCGCTGGACCCTGACCCGGGCCATCAAGGAGACCCTGGTCCCGCCGACCGACTACGCCTACCCGCACATGGGCTGACCGCCCCCGCGAACACGGCCCGGGAGGCCCGACATCTGGTCGGGCCTCCCGGGCCGTTCCCATGCCCACGGGGCCGCAGGCCGTCGCCGTACGGGCTGTGCTCCCTCCGCCGGAGTACTCACCGAACGCGTGAACGCCCAGTTCAGGGCGGGGTGAGCCGGTGTGCCGTCTCAGATAGTAGGAAGTCCGAGTAATGGTGCAGACAGACGCGGACGGCTCCCTTAGCGTGGAAGGAGCCGAACGTCTCGCTCCATCCAGCGAATGGCGGTCGTGAGCCGGGCCCCGTGCAGGCAACCCCTGCGGCCATCGTTTCCCGCCCCTTTCCGGGGGTCCCCTCCCACGCCTCCTTTGAGGCAGCGGGAGGAGTCGTGCCCCCACACCGCGGTACTCCGCGTCCGCCGAAGGAGTCGATTGCCATGGCCGAGACGACCGTCCGCCGCGTCCGCCACGTGCCCCGCACGAGCGAGTCCGACCGCAAGAACGCCGCCGCCGCCCTCCAGCGCGCCCTCGACCGCCGGGACAACGGCGGCGCGACCGGCCACTGAGCCGCCACCGGGCCGCACCACCACCAGCCGGGAGCCGCACCCGAGCGGGGTGCGGCGCGGCCTCGTCCGCCGCGCCGCACCTCGAAGTGGGCGGTCCGCCGCCCAGGGCCGGGACTTTCCACCGCAGCCCCATGCCCGTGCCACGTAAGGGTGAACGCCGCCCGGCGGCAGGGCGCCGGCGCACCGGCCACCCGTCCGGCTGTCCGCATGTCGGACAGGGCATGTCATCCACTGGGACGAGGAGTAGGGTGCCCGCATGTCTCGCAGCCTCAATCTCGCAGTGATCCCCGGTGACGGCATCGGCCAGGAGGTCGTGGCCGAGGGTCTGAAGGTCCTCTCCGCCGTCCTGCCGCAGGATGTGAAGCTGGAGACCAAGGAGTACGACTTCGGTGCCCAGCGCTACCACGCCACCGGTGAGACCCTCACCGACGCCGATCTCGACGCGCTGAAGCGGCACGACGCCATCCTGCTCGGCGCCATCGGCGACCCGTCGGTGCCGTCCGGCGTCCTGGAGCGCGGCTTCCTGCTCAAGCTCCGCTTCGCCTTCGACCACCATGTGAACCTGCGCCCGTCGAAGCTGCTCCCCGGCGTCGCCACCCCGCTCGCCGGCCAGCCGGAGATCGACTTCGTCGTCGTGCGCGAGGGCACCGAGGGCCCGTACACCGGCAACGGCGGCACCATCCGCAAGGGCACCCCGCACGAGGTCGCCACCGAGGTGTCCGTCAACACCGCCTACGGCGTCGAGCGCGTCGTCCGCGACGCCTTCGCCCGCGCCCAGGCCCGCCCGCGCAAGAAGCTCACGCTGGTCCACAAGAACAACGTGCTGACCTTCGCCGGACACCTGTGGACGAACGTCTTCACCAAGGTGGCCGAGGAGTTCCCCGAGGTCACCACCGACTACATCCACGTCGACGCGGCCACGATCTACCTGGTCACCGACCCGGGCCGGTTCGACGTCATCGTCACCGACAACCTCTTCGGCGACATCATCACCGACCTCGCCGCGGCCGTCTCCGGCGGTATCGGCGTGGCCGCCTCCGGCAACATCAACCCCGGCCGCGAGTTCCCGTCCATGTTCGAGCCGGTCCACGGCTCGGCCCCGGACATCGCCGGGCAGGGCAAGGCGGACCCCACCGCCACCGTCCTGTCCGTCGCCCTGCTGCTGCGCCACCTCGGCTACGACGCCGAGGCCGACCGCATCGACGCGGCGGTCACCGCCGACCTCACCGAGCGGGGCTCCCTGCCCGCCCGCCGCACCTCGGAGATCGGCGACGCGCTCGCCGTACGCGTAGCCGGCTGACCCGCCGCGCTCCACCCAAGCCGCCGGGTCGCTACCGCACCCGGCGGCTTTTCCTGTGCCTCGCCGGGTGCCACCATCAATCCCTGGACCGCTTCACCCCGATTCCGTCCGCCGCCGCCCCCGCGCGATAATCGAACGCGGAGCCGCGATATGAGGGAATGCTCGGACGTCCTAGCACTGACGACCCGCAGTACAGGCGTGAGCGCGGCCCGTCACTACAACCGGTGAAGGACAACCACTCATGACGACGCCCACGATCGAGCTCAAGCCCTCCGCCAGCCCGCTCGCCGCCGCAGAGCGCGAGGCGATCCTGGCCAACCCCGGGTTCGGCCGCCACTTCACCGACCACATGGTGACGATCCGGTGGACCGAGGGGCGCGGCTGGCACGACGCCCAGCTCGTCCCGTACGGCCCGATCTCCCTGGACCCCTCCACCCATGTCCTGCACTACGGGCAGGAGATCTTCGAGGGCCTGAAGGCCTACCGCCAGCCCGACGGCTCGATCGCGCTCTTCCGGCCCGAGGCCAACGCCCGCCGCTTCCGCAACTCCGCCCGCCGCATGGCCATGGCCGAGCTGCCCGAGGAGCTGTTCATCGCGGCGCTGGACGCGCTGCTCACCCAGGACGCCGGCTGGGTCCCGCCGCACGGCGGCGAGGAGGCGCTGTACCTGCGGCCGTTCATGTTCGCCACGGAGGCCGCGCTCGGCGTCCACCCGGCGAACGAGTACCTGTTCATGCTGATCGCCTCCCCGTCCGGCGCCTACTTCGCCGGCGGCGTGAAGCCGGTCACCATCTGGGTCTCGGAGGACCACGTCCGCGCCGTCCCGGGCGGCACCGGCGACGCCAAGACCGGCGGCAACTACGCCGCGTCCCTGCTGCCGCAGGCCGAGGCGGCCGCGCACGGCTGCGACCAGGTGGTCTACCTGGACGCGGTCACCCGCACCAAGGTCGAGGAGAGCGGCAGCATGAACGTCGCCTTCGTCTACGGCGACCGGATCGTCACCCCGTCCCTCACCGGCTCCATCCTGGAGGGCATCACCCGCGACTCCCTCCTCCAGGTCGCCCGCGACCTCGGCTACACCGCCGAGGAGGGTGTGATCACCCTGGAGCAGTGGCGTGCGGACGCCGCCTCCGGCGCGCTCACCGAGGTCTTCGCCTGCGGCACGGCGGCCGTGGTCACCCCGATCGGCCACGCCAAGACGAAGACGCACCAGTGGACCCACGGCGACGGCACGCCCGGCCCGGTCACCCGGCGGCTGCGCGAGGCCCTGCTCGGCATCCAGCGCGGCCTGACCGAGGACGAGCACGGCTGGATGCACCGCATCGGCTGACACCCGGCGGACACGCTCAGGGCCGCCCCGGACGCATTCGACGTCCGGGGCGGCCCTGCTGTGTATGCGTCATCGCCGCCTGGGGGTTCCGCGTCGCCGAGCAGTCTTTGAGCAGCGTTCGATGTGACATGTGCGGATGCTCGCGGACGACCCTTCTGTTTCCCGGATTCTGTGTTTAGAGTGATGCTCTAATTGAGGGAAGGCGAGGAGGTGTCGCGGCGTGAGACTCACCCCGACGGAACGTGACCGGCTGCTGCTCTTCGGAGCCGCCGAACTGGCCCGGGCCCGCCGGGCGCGCGGCCTCCGGCTGAACGTGCCGGAGGCCACCGCGCTGATCGCGGACACCGTCTGCGAGGCCGCCCGGGACGGCCGGCGGCTCGCCGAGGCCGTCGAGGCGGCCCGGTCGGTGCTCGGCCCCGACGACGTGCTGCCGGGCGTCGCCGACGTCGTCACCGAGGTGATGGTCGAGGCCGTCTTCGACGACGGCTCCCGGCTCGCGGTGGTCTCCGACCCCATCGGCGGCGGCCTGGGCGAGCACGCCCCCGGCGCGCTGCTGCCCGGCCCGGAGCACGCCGACCCCGAGCCGGCCGTCCGGCTCCGCGTCACCAACACCGCCGCCGTGCCGGTCTCCGTCACCTCCCACTTCCACTTCTTCGAGGCCAACCCGCGCCTCGACTTCGACCGCCGCCGGGCCTACGGCATGCGGCTCGCCGTGCCCGCCGGCTCCTCGGTGCGCTTCGGGCCGGGGGAGAGCGAGGAGGTCGGGCTCCTCCCGATCGGCGGCGAGCGGATCGCGATCGGCTTCGCCGGCCTGGTCGACGGGCCGCTGGACGCACCCGGAGCACGGCAGGAGGCCCTGCGCAGGGCCGCCGCCTGCGGATATCTCGGAGCCGGAACACAAGGAGGCGAGCGATGAGCCGCTCGAAGGGACGCGAGGTCAGCCGGTCGGTCCACATCGACCCGCAGGCCTACGCGGCCACCCACGGCCCCCGCGCCGGTGACCGCGTCCGCCTCGGCGACTGCGGGCTCACCATTCGCGTGGAGTCCGACTCCCAGCGGTACGGCGACGAGTTCCTCGCCGGGTTCGGCAAGACCGCCCGCGACGGACTGCACCTGAAGGCCGCCGCCGTCCGCGCGACCTGCGACGTCGTGATCAGCAACGTCGTCGTGATCGACGCGGTGCAGGGCATCCGGAAGGTGTCGATCGGCATCCGCGAGGGGCGGATCTGCGCGATCGGGCGGGCCGGCAACCCGGACACCCTCGACGGCGTGGACGTCGTCGTCGGCACCGGCACCTCGATCGTCTCCGGTGAGGGGCTCATCGCCACCGCCGGGGCCGTCGACACCCACGTCCACCTGCTGTCGCCGCGCATCATGGAGGCATCCCTCGCCTCCGGCGTGACCACGATCATCGGGCAGGAGTTCGGCCCGGTGTGGGGCGTCGGCGTCAACTCGCCCTGGGCGCTGCGCCACGCGTTCAACGCCTTCGACGCCTGGCCGGTCAACATCGGCTTCCTCGGCCGGGGTTCGTCCTCGTCGGACGCGCCGCTGGTCGAGGCGCTCGCCGAGGGCGGTGCCTGCGGCTTCAAGGTGCACGAGGACATGGGCGCCCACACCCGGGCGCTGGACACCGCGCTGCGCGTCGCCGAGGAGCACGACGTCCAGGTGGCCCTGCACAGCGACGGGCTGAACGAGTGCCTGTCGGTGGAGGACACCCTGCGCGTGCTGGAGGGCCGCACGATCCACGCCTTCCACATCGAGGGCTGCGGCGGCGGACACGTCCCCAACGTGCTGAAGATGGCCGGTGTCCCGAACGTCATCGGCTCCTCCACCAACCCCACCCTGCCCTTCGGCCGGGACGCGGTCGCCGAGCACTACGGCATGATCGTCTCCGTCCACGACCTCAAGCCCGACCTGCCCGGTGACGCGGCCATGGCCCGTGACCGGATCCGCGCCGGCACGATGGGCGCCGAGGACGTGCTGCACGACCTGGGCGCGATCGGCATCACCTCCTCCGACGCGCAGGGCATGGGCCGGGCCGGGGAGACGGTCCGCCGCACGTTCGCCATGGCCGGCAAGATGAAGGCCGAGCTGGGCCCGCTGGAGGGCGACGGCGACGGCGACGACAACGCCCGCGTCCTGCGCTACATCGCCAAGCTCACCATCAACCCGGCCATCGCGCACGGACTGTCGCACGAGGTCGGCTCGATCGAGGTCGGCAAGCTCGCCGACCTCGTGCTCTGGCGCCCGGAGTACTTCGGCGCCAAGCCGCAGCTGGTCCTCAAGTCCGGCTTCCCGGCGTACGGCGTGACCGGCGACCCCAACGCGGCCACCGACACCTGCGAACCGCTCGTCCTGGGCCCGCAGTTCGGCGCGTACGGCGCCACGCCCGCGGACATCTCGGTCGCGTTCGTCGCCCGGGCCGCCGCCGAGGGGGGCGAGGACCTCATGCCCACCCGCCGCAGAAGGGTCGCCGTGCGCGGCACCCGCGGCATCGGCCCCGCCGACCTGCGTCTCAACGCCCGAACCGGAGCGGTCGACGTCGACCAGCGCACCGGCCTGGTCACCCTCGACGGTGACCCGCTGCGCTCGGAACCCGCCGACTCCGTCTCCCTGAACCGCCTCTACTTCCTCTAGGACCCCGGGACCTCACATGACCACCCCCGCCGCCGACGGCTTCCGCATGCCCGCCGAGTGGACCCCGCACGAGCGCACCTGGATGGCGTGGCCGGGCCCCAACCCCACCTTCGACGACCCCGAGGACCTCGCGGCCTCCCGGATCGCCTGGGCGTCCGTGGCCCGCGCCGTCCGCCGCTTCGAGCCGGTCACCGTCGTGTGCGGGCCCGGCCGGTCCGCCGAGGCGCGGGCGCTGCTCGGCCCCGGCATCGACACCGTCGAGCGGGACCTGGACGACGCCTGGATGCGGGACATCGGGCCCACCTTCCTCACCGACGACCGGGGCGGACTGGCCGCCGTGGACTGGACGTTCAACGGCTGGGGCGCGCAGGAGTGGGCCCGCTGGGAGCACGACTCCAGGATCGGCGCGTACGTCGCCGGCCTGGCGGGCGCGCGGACGTACGCCTCGAAGCTGGTCAACGAGGGCGGCGCGATCCACGTCGACGGCGAGGGCACCGTGCTGCTCACCGAGACCGTGCAGCTCGGCCCCGAGCGCAACCCGCACTGGTCCCGCCAGGAGGTCGAGGCGGAGATCCACGCCCACCTCGGCACCCGCAAGGCGATCTGGCTGCCGCGCGGCCTGACCGGCGATTACCCTCCCCACGGCTACGGCACCCTCGGCCACGTCGACATCGTCGCCGCCTTCGCCCGTCCCGGGGTCGTGGTCGCCCACCACCAGCCGGACCCGGCCCACCCCGACCACGAGGTCACCCGGGAGGTCATCGGCCTGCTGCGGTCGGCGACCGACGCCCGGGGCCGCCGTCTGGAGGTCGTGGAGGTGCCCGCCCCCACCGTCCTGGAGGCCGACGGCCACTGGGCCGACTACTCCTACATCAACCACTACCTGTGCAACGGCGGCCTGGTGCTGTGCGGTTTCGACGACCCGCGCGACGAGATCGCCGCCGGGATCTTCCGCCGGCTGTTCCCCGAGCGGACGGTGACCCTGGTCGACGCCCGCACGATCTTCGCGGGCGGCGGCGGCATCCACTGCATCACCCAGCAGCAGCCGAGGACCCGGTGACGGCCGGTGTCGGGTAGAACGTACGGGTGAACGTCCAGGTGTGCGCGGCCCGCGGCCGCCGTCCCAGTCCGCCGCCGCACCCGCGGCCGCGGCGGCCCGAACGCCCGTCGCGCCCGTCGCGCGCCACGGGGGCGGTCCCGGCATGAGCACACCCCCGTCCCCCCGCCGCCGCACCCCGGCCCCGCCCCGCGAGGACGTCCTCGCCGCGGCCATGGACATGATCGCCGAGCGCGGTCTGGAGAAGCTCACCATGGCCGCGCTCGGCCGCGAGGTCGGCATGAGCAGCGGGCACCTCCTCTACTACTTCCGCTCCAAGGACGAACTCCTGCTGCGGACCCTGGAGTGGAGCGAGGGCCGGCTCGGCGCCGAGCGCGGCCGGCTGCTCACCCGGTCCGCGCCGGCCCGGGACCGGCTCGCCGCCTACGTCGACCTGTACGTCCCCGACGGCCACCGCGACCCGCACTGGACGCTCTGGCTGGAGGTCTGGAACCGCTCGCAGAACGCGGACGACGACGCCCGCGCCCGGCAGGCCGCCATCGAGGGCGCCTGGCACCGCGACCTGGTCGCCCTGGTCGCCGAGGGCATCTCGCGCGGCGAGTTCCGTCCGGTCGACGCGGACCGCTTCGCGGCCCGGCTGCGGGCGCTGCTCGACGGGTTCTCCATCCACGTGGCGATCGGGCTGCGCGGCACCGACCGGAACCAGGTGCTCGCGCACGTACGGGAGTTCGTCGCCGGCACGCTCCTCGCCGACGGGTCCTGAAGGAATCGTTCCCTTCGCCGCCGGGCAGGTAAGGGCGCATGGGACGACAACACTGGAAGAGGATCTGGGTCGGCTCGGCGGGCAACATGGTCGAGTGGTTCGACTGGTTCGTGTACGCGAGCTTCGCCCCGTACTTCGCGGGCGCCTTCTTCCCCAGCGGCAACCCCACCGCGCAGCTGATGAACACCGCCGGCATCTTCGCCGTCGGGTTCTTCATGCGTCCCGTGGGCGGCTGGCTGCTGGGCAGGGTCGGTGACCGCAAGGGCCGCAAGGCGGCGCTCACCCTGACCGTCACGCTCATGTCGGCCTCGGCCGTCCTGATCGCCGTCGCCCCCACCTACGGGGTCGCCGGCTACGGCGGTGCCCTCGTCCTGCTCGTCGCCCGCCTGCTCCAGGGCCTGTCGGTCGGCGGCGAGTACGCGGCCAGCGCCACCTATCTGACCGAGGCGTCCGACCCGCGCAGGCGCGGCTTCGCCTCCAGCTTCCAGTACGTGTCCATGACCGCCGGCCAGATCGCCGGCCTCGGCCTGCTGATCCTGCTCCAGCGCACCCTGTCCGACGACGCCCTGCACGGCTACGGCTGGCGCATCCCGTTCGCCGTCGGCGCCCTCGGCGCGGCCGTCGTCCTCTACCTGCGCCGCAGCATGCTGGAGACCGAGGTCTACGAGGAGGACACCTCCCGCTCCGGGGAGCGCGGCACCCTGCGGGCCCTGTGGCGGCACCGGCGGGAGGCGTTCCTGGTCGTCGCCCTGACGATGGGCGGCACGGTGGCGTACTACACGTACACCACCTACCTCACCAAGTACCTGTCCAACTCGGCGGGCCTGTCCAAGGAGACCGCGACCCTGGTCTCGTTCACCGCGCTGATCGTGTTCGCCTGCCTCCAGCCGCTCGCCGGCGCCCTGTCCGACCGCGTCGGCCGCCGCCCGCTGCTGATCACCTTCGCGGTGGGCTCCACGGTCCTGACGGTCCCGGTCATGGCGCTGCTCCGGCACGTCCACGGCTACTGGTCCGCCCTCGGCCTCGCCCTGCTCGCGCTGACCGTGGTCACCGGATACACCTCCATCAACGCCTGTGTGAAGGCCGAGCTGTTCCCGACCGGCGTGCGCGCGCTCGGCGTCGCCCTGCCCTACGCCCTCGCCAACGCCCTCTTCGGCGGCACCGCCGAGTACATCGCCCTGTGGTTCAAGAAGGCCGGTGCCGAGTCCGGCTTCTCCTGGTACGTGGCCGGCTGCGCCGCCGTGTCCCTGGTGGTCTACGTCACCATGCGCGAGACGAAGGACCTGGACCTGGCCCGGGTCAGGGCCGCCGAGGACGCCGGGGAGTCCAGCCTGACGCCCGCATCCTGAGACGGCCGGTGAGCCGGGGGCCGCGCTGTGCCAGACTGCCCCCGTGCTCTCGTTCGCCGTGATTATGGGCAGCAGGCGCGCCGGTCCGCAGTGACCACCTCGTACGACCAGGTGCGGGTGGCCACCGTCGTCCTCGACCCGCGCGCATACCTCTCGCACCCGCGAGGGGTTTTTTCGTTTTCCGGCCCACCCACAGCCGGCGGCGGAGCGCGAGGGACCATGGGAGGAACGGTGGAGCCGGTCATTCCGGTAAAGACCGAAGATCCACAACAGGAGCCTTGAGATAATGACCGAGACGGCTACCAGCAGGCTCGACGACTCGTTCCACGTCTTCGACACCACGCTGCGCGACGGCGCGCAGCGCGAGGGAATCAACCTCACCGTCGCGGACAAGCTCGCGATCGCCCGGCACCTGGACGACTTCGGCGTGGGCTTCATCGAGGGCGGCTGGCCCGGCGCGAACCCCCGCGACACCGAGTTCTTCGCCCGGGCCCGGGAGGAGATCGACTTCCGGCACGCCCAGCTGGTCGCCTTCGGCGCCACCCGCCGCGCCGGCGCCACCGCCGCCGAGGACCCCCAGGTCAACGCGTTGCTCGACTCCGGTGCCCCGGTGATCACCCTGGTCGCCAAGTCGCACGACCGGCATGTGGAACTGGCGCTGCGCACGACCCTGGACGAGAACCTGGCGATGGTCCGCGACACGGTGTCGTACCTGCGCGGGCAGGGCCGCCGCGTCTTCGTCGACTGCGAGCACTTCTTCGACGGCTACCGCGCCAACCCCGAGTACGCCAAGGCGGTCGTCCGTACGGCCGCCGAGGCCGGCGCCGACGTCGTCATCCTCTGCGACACCAACGGCGGCATGCTCCCCGCCCAGGTCCACGCGGTCGTCGCCACGGTCCTCGCCGACACCGGCGCCCGGCTCGGCATCCACGCCCAGGACGACACCGGCTGCGCGGTCGCCAACACCCTCGCCGCCGTCGACGCGGGCGTCACCCACGTCCAGTGCACGGCCAACGGCTACGGCGAGCGCGTCGGCAACGCCAACCTGTTCCCGGTCGTCGCGGCCCTGGAACTGAAGTACGGCAAGCAGGTGCTGCCCGACGGCAAGCTCCGTGAGACGACCCGCATCTCCCACGCCATCGCCGAGGTCGTCAACCTCACGCCGTCCACCCACCAGCCCTACGTCGGCGTCTCGGCGTTCGCGCACAAGGCCGGCCTGCACGCCTCCGCCATCAAGGTCGACCCGGACCTGTACCAGCACATCGACCCCGAACAGGTCGGCAACACCATGCGCATGCTGGTCTCCGACATGGCGGGCCGCGCCTCCATCGAGCTCAAGGGCAGGGAACTCGGCATCGACCTGGGCGACGACCGGGAACTGGTCGGCCGGGTGGTCGAGCGCGTCAAGGAGCGCGAACTCAGGGGCTACACCTACGAGGCGGCGGACGCCTCGTTCGAGCTGCTGCTCCGCGCCGAGGTCGAGGGCAGGCCGCTGAAGTACTTCGACGTCGAGTCCTGGCGCGCGATCGTCGAGGACCGGCCCGACGGCACCCACGCCAACGAGGCCACGGTCAAGCTGTGGGCCAAGAGCGAGCGGATCGTCGCCACGGCCGAGGGCAACGGCCCGGTCAACGCCCTCGACCGCGCGCTGCGCGTCGCGCTGGAGCGGATCTATCCCCAGCTCGCCCGGCTGGAGCTGGTCGACTACAAGGTCCGCATCCTGGAGGGCAAGCACGGCACCCAGTCCACCACCCGCGTCCTGATCTCCACGTCCGACGGCTCGGGCGAGTGGTCCACGGTCGGCGTGGCCGAGAACGTCATCGCCGCGTCCTGGCAGGCGCTGGAGGACGCGTACACGTACGGCCTGCTGCGGGCGGCCGTGGAACCGGCGGAGTAGTAACCGCGTCCGCGCCCCGGCCCCGCCGCGACGACCGACCGACGGCCCCCGGGCCCCTTCCGGGACGGGCGCCACGCCCCTTCCGGGCCGGGCGCCACGCCCCTTCCGGGCCGGGCGCCACGCCCCTTCCGGGCCGGGCGCCACGCCCGCCCGCCCCGGGCACCCGCCGCGCCGCTCCGGGCCGGGCGCCACGTCCGCCCGCCCCGGGACCCGCCGCGCCGCTCGGGCCCGGAGCAGCGCCGCCCGCTCCGGGGACCCGGAACCGCCGCGCCCTTCCGGCGTGCCTGCTGCGTCCGCCCGTTCCGGGTCGGAGGAGCTGTCGCGCCCTTTTGGGCGGGGTTGTGTCCGCTTGTTCCGAGGGGCCGGAGCCGTGGTGCCTTTCTGGGGTGGCTGTTGCGTCTGCCCGTTCCGGGCCCGAGGCGCCGCCACGCCCTTTCGGGCGGGGTTGTGTCCGCTTGTTCCGAGGGGCCGGAGCCGTCGTGCCTTTCTGGGGTGGCTGTTGCGTCCGCCCGTGCCGGGTCGGAGGAGCCGCCACGCCCTTTCGGGCGGGGTTGTGTCCGCTTGTTCCGAGGGGCCGGAGCCGTCGTGCCTTTCTGGGGTGGCTGTTGCGTCCGCCCGTGCCGGGTCGGAGGAGCCGTCGCCCCCTTTTGGGCGGGGTTGTGTCCGCTTGTTCCAAGGGGCCGGAGCTGTCGTGCCTCTCTGGGATGTTGCTGCGTCCGCCCGTTCCAGGAGCCGGGAAGCACCGCACGGCTCCGGGCTGGGACTTGCGTCCATCCGCTCCGGGGGCCCGGAGCCCTCCCGCCCTTCCCGGGCTCGGAGCCGCGTCCGCCCGCTCCGAGCCTCCGGAACCGCCATGCCCTCCAGGCACCCGCCCCGGGATCCCGGAACCGCGCGCCCGCTCCAGGGCGGGAGCCGCGTCCGTCCGCTTCGGGGACCCCGGAGACCCTCGCGTCATCCGTGGCCGGGACCGCGCCCGCCCGCACCGGCGAACCCCCGCGCCTCCGGGGCCGGAAACGTGCCCGCTTCGGGGACCCGGAGACCCTCGCGCCCTCCCGTGCCCGGCAAATCCCCGCGCGCCCGGGGCCGGAACCCCGCCCTCCCGCGCCGAAGAGGACTACGGCGCCGCTCCGGCGATCGCTACGGTGCCCGCCAGATGTTGTCGAAGGCGATGTTCTCGATGCGGCGCCGTTCGCGTACGGCCTCCAGTTCCGTCACCGCGTCGCCGACCGCGGCCAGCACGGTGATGACCGCCTCGTCGCCGGGCTCGTCGCCGGCCGGCCGGTCGTCGTGGATGCCCAGGGCCGTGGCGAGGCCGGTGAGGACGGGGTCGCGGGACTCCCAGCGGTCGCTCGCGTGGCGGCGGGCCGAGGTGTCGGCCGGCGCGGCGGTTCCGGCGCGGCGCGGCAGCCAGCGGTTGCCGCTCTTCCCGTCCAGCTGCCCGGCGGCCTGAAGGGTGTCGTGGTAGGCCACGGCCAGGCCCTCTCCCCGCCGCCACAGCCAGTCCGCGACCGTCTCGTGCGGCCCCTCCCGGACGAGTGCCGCCCCCGCCTCGTCCAGCATCCGGTCGCCCGTGGTCAGCACCGGCCCGGGGACGATCTGCTCGCCGTCCA
The DNA here is from genome assembly GCF_040613095.1 of Streptomyces sp. NPDC006309. NCBI lineage: Bacteria > Bacillati > Actinomycetota > Actinomycetes > Kitasatosporales > Streptomycetaceae > Streptomyces > Streptomyces sp. NPDC006309. The sequence continues at coordinate 108,205 of NZ_JBEXRO010000024.1, forward strand.
GGGTGAGCGCCCGGACGCCGAGCAGGTCGATCAGCTCGGCCCCGGCGAGCGCCAGCGACAGGTCACCCTGCTCGACCGGGTGCTCGCCGGGGACGTCCAGCGTGACGAGGAAGAGATCCTGCGGTGTGGTCATACCCCCACGATGGTCCGCGGGCGGCCGATTCGCAGCACGGCACACCGTCCGCGTCGGGCAAAGCTCCGCGTCACCGCAGTGTCCACTTCTGGTTCGCGGCCCCGGTGCACGACCAGATCTGGATCCGGGCCCCGTTCGCCGACGAGTTGTCCGTGACGTCGAGGCACTTGCCGGCCGCCGTGTTCACCACTTCGCCCGTGGCCGCGTCGTACGACCACCGCTGGGCGCCGGTCCCGTTGCAGTCGTACAGCTGGATCTTGGCCCCGTCGGCCGTCGAAGCCGACGTCACGTCCAGGCACTTGCCGAGCGCCTGCACCGCCCCGTCGGCCGTCAGCGTCCACTGCTGGGCGGTGGAGCCGTTGCAGTCGTAGAGCTGCACCGCGGTGCCGTTGGCGGCCGAACCGCCCGCCACGTCCAGGCACTTGCCGGCCAGCCCGGTGAAGGCCCCGCTCCGGCTGCCGCCGCCGGACTGGGTGCCGGACCAGGTGAAGGTCGCCGAGGTGCGGCCGGGCAGCGAGTAGGTGGCGTGCTGGGAGCCCCAGTTCAACGTCACCGTCCTGGCCGAAGCGGAACCGTTGTAGGCGATCAGCGCCTTGCTGCCGTCCGGGTTGCGCCAGGCCACGTTGGGCACCGTGGTGGAGGCGGTGGAGGCGATCCGCTGGGCGCCGGGACGGACGAACTTCGTGAGGTGGCCCATGGTGTAGTACTCGACGGTGTAGTCGACGGTCCCGCTCGCGCCGTCCCCGTTGTGCACGGTGATCAGCCCGGTGCAGGTGCCGCAGCCGCCGTTGTGCGGGCCCATGTTCTGGTCCACGGCGAGCGACCACTTGGTCACCGACTTCGCCCAGTTGCGGGTGTAGTCGATGATGTTGGTCATGTCCTCGCGCTGCTGGTCGGCGATCCAGGTGCCGCCGGAGTGCTCGGTGCCGAAGGCGTCCAGCGTGGGGTACTGGTCGTGCACGGCCGTCTGCTTGCCGACGTCGCCGCCGTAGCCGTGCCAGGCGATGCCGCCGAAGTTGGGGTGGTTGCGCACGGCCGGGTCGTTCACGGTCTGGGCGGCGTAGGAGTCGTAGACGTCCCAGTTCCAGTCGTGGGCCAGCACCTTCGTGGTGAGGCCGGCCGCCTGGAGCTTCGGCAGGAGTTCGTTCTTGGTGAAGTAGGCGAGCCCGTCGGCGTTCCAGCTCATCGACGGGTAGCCGGAGCAGCAGGTCGGCTCGTTCTGCGCGGTGACGTACGAGACGTTCACGCCCTGGTCGCGGTAGCCCTGGAGGTACTTCACGAAGTACGAGGCGTACGCCCCGTAGTCCTCGGCCTTGAGCCAGCCGCCGTTGAGCGAGGCGCTGTCCTACATCCAGGCCGGCGCCGTCCACGGCGAGGCCATCACGGTCAGTGACGGGTTCAGCTGGAGCGCCTGCTTGGTCAGCGGGACGACGTCCGCCAGGTCGTGCGCGAGGGTGAACCTGGCCAGCGCCGGGTCGCTCTGGCCGGCGGGCACGTCGTCGTAGGTGTAGCCGTAGCGCGCGAGGTCGGAGGCGCCCATCGGGTTGCGCAGGAACGACAGGCCGATGCCGTCCGTGGGGGAGAACAGCTTGCGCATGGTCGCGTCCCGGGTCGCCTGGGACAGCGCTCCGCTGCTGTTCATCAGCCAGGCCGCGGTGTCCGTGAAGGACGCGCCGCCGCCGGTGAAGGTCTGGTAGCGGGTGTTCTCGTCGACGCTGATGTTCTCGCCGGTGCCGCCCGTCCCGGACTGGAAGGCGAACGGTGTCTGGGGCGCCAGGCCGCGGACGACGTGGCGGCCGCCGGAGTCGTCCGTGGTGGTGAGCCAGGCCGTGACCTGCTCGCCGGCCGCGTGCGCGGGGGGTACGGCCGCGGTGACACCGGCGGCGGAGAGCAGTCCGGCGAGCAGCAGCCGGACGGTGCGGGGGGTTCTCCTCATGGTGCGTCGCCCTTCCTGTCGGGGTCGAAGGAGCTGACGGGTCGTCTTGAAGGAGCTGGCGGGCCGTATCGGACGAGCTGACGGGTCGTCTTGACGGGCCTACCGGCCCCTAGTTAACTCACGGCGTGATCTAAGTCCTGAGTGAAACACGAGAGCCGAGGGAAGGTAAATGCGAAGAACCGCCCTGCTCGCTTCCGCCGCACTTCTTGCCGGTCTGCTGCCCTGGGCGACCGCGCACGCCGCGGACGCACCAGCTCCCGTCCCCGTCGACCGCTTCGAGGGCGAGGTCCCCTTCGCCTCCCAGCCTGCCGAGGGCATCTTCACCTGGGGCGGCGACGCCGACGACCCGCCCGCCCTCCGGCTCACCGACCGCGCCGACGCCCCCGAGGGCGGCAAGGTCCTCACCGGCGACTACGACATCAGCGGCTACGGCGGCTTCACCCACGACTTCGCCGCCGACGCGCCCGCCCACGACTGGTCCGCCCACCGGGGCATCCGCTTGTGGTGGGACGGCCGGAACAACGGCAAGAAGATCGTCTTCGAGATCAAGGACGGCGGCGCCCACGGCGAGGCCTCCGAACTCTGGAACACCTCCTTCACCGACGACTTCAGCGGCTGGAAGCAGATCGAGCTTCCCTTCACCGACTTCGCCTACCGCACCGACTACCAGCCCGTCGGCGGCATCGACCACGTCCTCGGCCTCAAGGAGATGTGGGGCTACTCCGTCACCCTCCCGCCCGGCGCCAAGGGCGACTTCGCCCTGGACGACGTGGAGCTGTACGGCACGGCCGACCCGTCGCTGAACGCCGCCGTCACCACCGACGCACCCCTCTACCCGGTCAGGGAGGGCGGGACGGCCAGGGTGAAGGTGACCGTGGCCACCACCGGCTCCCAGCCCCTCACCGCCCCGGTCACCGTCGCCTACGCCACCGAGGGCGGCACCGCGGAGCCCGGCGGCGACTACACGCCCGTCTCCGGCACCCTGACCTTCCCGGCCGGCACCGCGTCCGGTACCGCGCGGACCGTCGAGGTGCCCACCCGCCGGGACCGGACGGCCGAACCCGCCGAGACCGTCCCCCTGAAGCTCACCGTCACCGGCGCCAAGGCCCCCGCCGAGACCCCGCAGGTCGTCCTCGACGCCCACGGACTGCCCTACCTCGACAAGAGGCTGCCCGTGAAGAAGCGGGTGAAGGACCTGCTGAGCCGGATGTCCCTGGCCGAGAAGGCCGGCCAGATGACCCAGGCCGAGCGCGGCGCGGTGGGCCAGGGGAGCGACATCGCCGCCTACGCCCTCGGCTCCCTGCTCTCCGGCGGCGGCTCCACCCCCACGCCCAACACCCCCGACGCCTGGGCCCGGATGATCGACGGCTTCCAGCTCCGCGCGCAGGCGACCCGCTTCCAGATCCCGCTGATCTACGGCGTCGACGCCGTCCACGGGCACAACAACCTGTCCGGCGCCACGGTCATGCCGCACAACATCGGCATCGGCGCGACCCGTGACCCGCGACTCGCCGAACGGACCGGCTCGGTGACGGCCGCCGAGGTCCGCGCCACCGGCGTCCCCTGGGACTTCGCGCCCTGCCTGTGCGTGAGCCGCGACGAACGCTGGGGGCGCGCCTACGAGTCCTACGGCGAGGACCCGGCGCTCGTCGAGTCCATGGAGAGTGTCATCCAGGGCCTCCAGGGCCGCGCCGACGGACGGGACCTCAAGCGCGACGACAAGGTCCTCGCCACGGCCAAGCACTTCGTGGCCGACGGCGGCACCGCGTACGGCTCCTCGACCACCGGGACGTACACCATCGACCAGGGTGTCACCCACGTCACCCGGAAGCAGCTGGAGGACATCCACCTGGCGCCGTACCGCACGGCCGTCGACCGGGGCGTCGGCACGGTCATGCCGTCGTACTCCTCCCTGGACATCGCCGGTGACGGCAAGGGCGCGGTCAAGATGCACGCCCGCGGCGACATGATCAACGGTGTGCTCAAGGACCGGCTGGGCTTCGACGGCTTCGTCATCAGCGACTGGAACGCCATCGACCAGCTCCCCGGCGACTACGCGTCCCACGTCCGCACGTCCGTCGACGCGGGCCTGGACATGATGATGGTGCCGTACGGCTACAAGGACTTCACCACCACGCTCACCGACGAGGTGCGGGCGGGCCGGATCAGCGCGGCCCGGATCGACGACGCCGTCTCCCGCATCCTCACCCAGAAGTTCCGCCTCGGCCTCTTCGAGCACCCGTACGCCGACACGAGCGGCGCCGCGCGGATCGGCTCGCCCGCACACCGCGAGGTCGCCCGCCGGGCCGCCGCCGAGTCGCAGGTGCTGCTGAAGAACGCCGGCGGCCTGCTGCCGCTGAAGAAGTCGCAGAAGGTGTACGTCGCCGGGTCGAACGCCGACGACATCGGCAACCAGACCGGCGGCTGGACCCTCACCTGGCAGGGCGCCTCCGGGAACACCGTGCCCGGCACGACCATCCTCCAGGGCCTGCGCGCGGCGGGCGGGGACGTCACCTACTCCAAGGACGCCTCAGCCCCGACCGGCGGCTACGACGCCGGTGTGGTCGTCGTCGGCGAGACCCCGTACGCGGAGGGTGTCGGCGACGTCGGCAACGGCCACGACCTGCGGCTGTCCGCCGCCGACCAGGCCGCCGTCGACAAGGTCTGCGCGGCCATGAAGTGCGCGGTGCTCATCGTCTCCGGCCGCCCGCAGCTCCTCGGTGACCGGCTGGACCGGATCGACGCCCTGGTCGCCTCCTGGCTGCCCGGCACCGAGGGCGAGGGCGTCGCCGACGTCCTCTACGGCCGCCGCCCCTTCACCGGGCAGCTCCCCGTCACCTGGCCGAAGTCCGAGGCGCAGCTGCCGATCAACGTCGGTGACGCGTCCTACGACCCGCAGTACCCCTACGGCTGGGGCCTGACCACCCGCACCCCCGTTCCGGAGGGCGGCACGGCCACCCTGCGCGGCCTCGCCACCCGGGCCGCCGCGGCCGAACGCCACGGCGACGACCGGGCCGGCCGCACCCTGGTGGACACGGCACGGCTGCTCGTCCAGCGCAAGGTGGACGGCCATATCACCGAGGCCGTGGCCAAGCCCTTCGCCGACGCCGACCACCTGCTCCTGACCGGCAGGTACGGGAAGGCGGTGGAGAAACTGGCGGAGGCCTACCGCGCCGCCTGAGACCCGAGCGGCAGGAAGGAACGGTGCGGGGAGGCCTCGGGATACTTTCGGGGTACTTTCGGAGTATGAAGGCCGTGCTCCGGACCCGAAGCCTCCCCGCCCTGCTGCTGGCCGTCCTGGCCCTGATGGCGGCGACCACGTTCGCGCCCGGGGCCAGGGCGGACACCGACATCTCCACGATCGCCCGGTCCCTGCGCGAGAGCCCGGTCTACGTCGACCCGGCGGCCAGGGACCAGCTGTCCGCCGCGGACGCCGACACGCTCGCCCGGCGGATCAAGGACGCGGACAAACCCCTGTTCGTCACCGTCCTCCCGGCCGGCTACCGCACCGCGAAACTCTTCCACGACCTGCGCGCCGCCACCGGGATCACCGGCCTCTACGGCATCCGCCTCGGCGACCGCTTCGACGCCCGAGCCGACGCGACCGTCATGTCGGTCACGGCCCAGCACAACCTGGTCGGCAGCGTCCAGGGCGAGGACGCCAAGGCCCAGCTGGCCGACTTCACCGACCGAGCCCTGGCCAACATGGGCGGCCACGCCCCCAGCAGCTGGGGCGGCACGGACGGCGGCGGCGTCTCCGACACGGGACTGATCACCGCCGGTGTGGTCGTGGTCGCCGGCGGCGCGGGCGCCTACGCGCTGGTCCGCCGCAACCGCCGCCGCCGCGAGGAGGAGCAGCGGGCCGCCCTGGACCGGCTCCGGGTCGTCGTGGACGAGGACATCACCGCCTTCGGCGAGGAACTCGACCGCCTGGACTTCCGGCCCTCCGAACCGGGCGCCGACGACGCGATGCGCGGTGACTACGCGAGTGCCCTGGACGCCTACGAGACCGCGAAACAGCGCATGGCCGCGGCCCGCCGCCCGGAGGACGTCCGGACGGTCACCGAGGCCCTGGAGGACGGCCGCTTCTCCCTCGCCCGGCTGGCCGCCCGCCGCGAGGGCCGTGCCCTGCCCGAACGCCGCCCGCCGTGCTTCTTCGACCCCCGCCACGGCCCCTCGGTCACCGACGCCACCTGGACCCCGCCCGGCGGCGCGCCGCGCCAGGTCCCGGTGTGCGCGGCCGACGCCACCCGGCTGGCCGACGGCCTCGACCCCGCGATCCGCGAGGTCGACACCGAGTACGGCCGCCGCCCCTACTGGGACGCGGGCCCGGCCTACGGCCCCTGGGCGGGCGGCTACTTCGGCGGCGGCCTGCTGCCCGGCCTCCTCGTCGGCACCGTGCTGGGCGGCATGATGGCCGGTCCCGCGTACGCCGCCGACTACGGCACCGGGTACGGCGACTTCGGCGGCGGTGGTTTCGACGGTGGCGGCTTCGAGGGCGGCGACGTCTCCGGCACCGACTTCGACCCCGGTGACTTCGGCGGCGGTTTCGGCGACGGCGGCGGAGGCGGGGACTTCGGTGGCGGCGGCGGGGGAGGGGACTTCGGCGGCGGCTTCTAGTGCCGCATCAGGCACCGTTCGCCCTGTCGACGACGGCGCGCAGGTGCCGGTCGTCGGCATGCCGGTCTCGCCGGATGAGGTAGCGGCGGATCATGCTGCCCTAGGTTGGGCGGGCCGGACTCGTCCATGCAGAAGATGACTTCGGGCTCGCCTTCCTCGGGCAGGACCTCCGCGTCGGCGATCGCGTAGTGCTGCTCGGCGCGGGCCTTCTTGGCCGCGTAGTCCGGGTCGCGGGAGGTCTTCCAGGGACTCCAGGCGGAAAAGGGCAGGTCGTGCTCAGTCGGCTTGGATCATATCGCGGACCCGGTCGTCGCTGGTGGACGACCGGAGCCGGCCGGGTGGTCAGTCCAGGGCGGGGCGTGTGCGGCGTGCGGTGTGTGCGGGCCGCCCGACTGCGGCGTACCAGACCAGGGCCGCACATATGAAGGCCGTCGCCGCGGAGACCAGTGACCTTGTGAGGGTGTCGTTCCGTGCGCCGGAAACGAGGGCGACGGCCAGTGCCAGCGTCAGGGTGATGGCGGGCAGCGCACGGGGGCTCCGCGTGGCGCCTGGCACGGCGGCTGGCGGCAGCAGCCAGGTCGCGAGGCCGTAACAGGCACAGGCCAACAGTGTGGCTCCCAGCACTTCGCTGGGCCGGTGGCCGCCCATGGTCGCGCTGGCGGCGGCGATGCAGGCGAGCCACAGCACACCGGCCGTGGCGACGTAGGGGCGGATGCGGGGGGAAACCACGAGGACGGCGGCGAGGGTCAGCGCGGCGGGGATGGCCGTGTGCCCGCTGGGGAAACCTTGATCAAGGAGATTCTCCGGCGCGCCCACCAGATCGGGGCGGGGCAGCGTCGATTTGAGCACATCCTTTCCTCCGGTCGTGAGAATGACGACCCCGAGCGCCGCGCACCCCTGCCGCCAGCACCGCCGCACCAGGGTGAGGACCACGATGACGGCCAGGCCCACCATCACGGTGGGTTTGGCGCTCAATTCCATCGGCGGCAGGGGCGTCGAGCCGTAGGCCGCTCCTGACAGGGGGTATATCCATGCTTCTTCGCTGCCCTGTTCACCGAGACCGAACAGGGCGTTCTCGGCTCGTTGCCCCCACGGGGTGCAGATGGCGAGCAGGTAGACGGTCAGGAACCCCAGGGTGTATAGCAGAGCCGGCATCCACAGCCGTGTCGTACGCGACGGGCTGGGGTCGTCGGGGGCCTCGGGGGCCTGCCTTGAGGCCCCCGGACGGTGCGCGGGCAGGGACTGAGGATCGTGCTGAGTCATCGCTCTGTTTCTTCCGTTGGGGGGAGTTCGGTCACGCACGTCTTCCGGCACGACGTGGGCCGCCGGGCTCGGCCGGCCCACCGGAGGTCCGCTCCTATTCGGCGAGTGCCTGCCCCTGTCGGCGCTGGGCGGCGATCGCCAGGGCGGGGAGGGGTGCGATCAGCAGGATGAGGACGACCAGGTCCGGAAAGGACTGCATGAACGCGTCCGGCCGGACGACGATCGCCTGCGTGCGGACGATCGCGAACGCCGCGACGGGGATCAGCCACCGGTGGTCGCCGGTGGCGGCCGTCGCCACCCACGCGGCGATCAGCGCGGCGACTTCGAGGACGAACAAACCGCGCTGGAAAGCCGGACTGACGGAGATGATGTGCAGGCCCCCGGCCACGAACATGGCGAGCATGACGGGGGCCAGCCAGCGGTACGAGCGGCGTCGCAGACGGCTGGGACGGCAGAGCGCCAGCACGGCGCACGCGGCGCACAGTGCCCCCGACAGCACCAGGTCACGGGCCGTTATCGGGGCGCCAAGACCGTAGTAGCCCAGGCCCGCCTTGCCCTCGTTGCCGAAGAGGGTGCGGCCGTGGGACGTGGCGCCGGCCCAGATCATGGCTGCCGCGGCCGGCAGCGCGATCCACGGTCTGCCGCGCAGCAGGGCGATCAGGCAGCCCAGCGGGAGCAGCCCGTAGGGCAGCAGCCGTATCCGCGTGGGACCTTCGGCCCACGGGTACCAGCCGGAGAAGTGGAAGGCGATGGCGTGCTGTCCGGGGTCGATGCGCAGTGCCCAGTGCCACACATCCTGCAAGTACGGAACCAGCGCCAGCGCGGCGAGGGCCAGGGCGGCCAGATGGATGCCGTCCAGCCACCACGGCCGGGCCGTGTCGTCCACGACGGCACGGGCGCGGGCCTGCACCCCGGCGCGCACCAGGGCGGCAACTTCCCGCGGCGGGGGCCAGGAACGGCCGGGATACGCCTCGGACAGGCAGGCCAGCACCTCCTCTCCCTGCCGGGAACGGTAGGGCTCGGGATAGGCCGCAAGCAGCAGACGATTCATGCCGGGGCCGCTCCGGCGTCCCGCGAGTGTCGGATGACGACGGCCGCCGCCTGCTGCATCCGCAGCGCCTCCCGGCCGAGCGCCTCGGTGCCGTCCTCGGTGAGCCGGTAGTAGCGCCGCGCCCGCCCGTCCACGATCTCCTCATGGTCGGCGGCCACCAGCCCGGCCCGCTCCATCCGCTCCAACGCGCCGTAGAGAGTGCCGACAGCGATCCGGAGGCGCCCGTCGGTGGCCTGCTCGGCCGCCTTGATGATGCCGTAACCGTGCAACGGACCATCCATGAGTGCAGCAAGGATGAAGTACTGCGGTTCCGTCAAGGGCGGATTCTGTTTGGTCATGCATCGAGCATATATCGAGCTACGAAATATATCTGCCAGCCCTGGGTGATCACCGACAGCACCTCCACGCCCGCGGCGAGCGCCACCCTCTCCCGGTCGGCGGGCGCGACGGCGATCTCCCTCGACGCCCCCGCGCGGCGTTGGCGGATGCTCGCCCTGACCTGGTCCGGGCCGCCGACGAACGCCTCCGCGAGGTCGTGAACAGGAAGGTTGCCTGATGCGGCACTGGCGGGCGGCGCGCCGATCGGGGAGGATCAGGCGTCGATCAGGGGGAGGGATCATGCGTATCGGGGTCTACCTGGCGCATCCGCGTCCGGGCAGCTTCAACCACGCGGTGTTCGACGCCGTCGTGCGGGAACTGGGCGACCGGGGGTGCCACGTGCTCGCGCACGACCTCTGTGCCGAGGGCTTCGCGCCCATGCTGACCGCCGACGAGACGGAGACGGTCCGGTCGGCCACCCCCGCCCGTGACGCCCAGGTGGAGCTGCACCGGTCCGAGGTGGCCACCCTCGACGCCCTCGTGCTGATCCACCCGAACTGGTGGGGCATGCCGCCCGCCGTCCTCACCGGCTGGGTGCAGCGCGTCCTCGCGCCCGGTGTCGCGTACAAGCTGGGCACCGCGGACGGAGCACCCGCCGGGCTGCTGAAGGCCGGCCGGGCGCTCGTCCTGAACACCTCCGACACCCCCGCCGACCGCGAGGAGAACGAGTTCGGCGACCCCTTGCAGAAGATCTGGGCGGCGTGCGTCCTGCCGTACGTGGGTGTCGCCGACGTCCGCCGAGTCGTCTTCCGTACGGTCACCGACTCGGCCGACGAGACGCGCGCGTCCTGGCTGCGCCAGGCACGCCGGGAAGCCGCCGCGCTGCTGGTCTGACCGTGTCAGCGGGCGAGGCCGTCCAGGAACTCGCTCCAGGTGGCGGGGGAGAGGGTGAGGACCGGCCCGGCGGGAGCCGCCTTGGAGTCGCGGATGTGGATGGCGGCGGGGTGGGCGGCCACCTCGACGCAGTCGCCGCCTTGGCTACCGCTGTAACTGGACTTGCGCCAGGACCAGGCGACTTCGAGGCAGTTGCCACCTTCGTTGCTGCTGTAGCTCGACTTGAACCATGCGAGTGCTGCTGCGGTGTTCATGACTCTCCTAGCAGTCCATTCAGCAGGCGCACGCTCTCGTCGGGTGAGAGGGCCTGTGACCGCAGCATTCCATACTTCAGGTGATAGTCGCTGACCTCGTCGGGGTCGTCGATCAGGAAGCTGGCACGCTGTACCTCCAGGTACACTAGACGCTCGAACTCGGGCGTTTCCAGCAGGGTCATGGGGCCCGCGAGCCCGGCGTGCGGCATGCGGTTCATGGGCATGATCTGCACGCTCATGTGGATCGGTGCGGTGTACTCCAGGATCTGACGGATCTGCGCCCGCATGACCTCCGGACCGCCGACGTCGCGCCGCAGAACGCTCTCCTCCAGCAGGAAGTGCCCCACGGGCGGCCGATCCCGCTGCCAGATCAACTGCCGGTCCAGGCGGGCTTGGACCCACTGCTCGGCCGTCTCACTGCCGAGCGCCGGATAGCGGGAGTCGAAGGCGGCCAGGCAGTACTCCCGGGTCTGGAGCAGTCCCGGCACCATCTGGGTCTCGTACGACAGGATGCTCACCGCCTCCTGCTCGTGATCCACCAGCCCCTGCGCGAACTGCACAATCCGATCCCGCACCGGCAGCTTCTCCAGGAGGACCGCCAAGGCCCCGCCCGTCTCAAGCACTTCATCGAACTGCTCGGCGCGGTACGGCTGGAGGGCCAGCCGACCCTGCTCGATGGAGGCCACGGTGTCGACGTGCAGATGGACGTGCTCGGCTAACGCCTCCTGCGAGAGGTGCGCCTTCTTCCGGTAGTGCGCCACCAGCGCGCCGACCGCCTGCCAGGTACCGACTTTCTTGGGCATGCGTCTGCCATTCCCCCGTGCCGAGCGGAAGTCCTCGTAGTGGAGTCGTAGAGGACGTCTCTACGACCTCACCCGGTGGTCCACCGTAGTCACGCACCGTGACCCTCGTCGCATGAACCAGGAAACCCAACCCCTCGAAACACGCGTGGCGTTCTTCCGGAAGGACCGCAGGTCGGTCGGGTCGGCACGGCAGTTCACCCGGGCGGTGCTGACGGACTGGCGGCTGCGGCGGCGGGCGGACGACGTGCTGCTGTGTGTCAGCGAGCTGGCGACCAACGCGCTGCTGCACGGCGTACCGCCCGGCAGGGGTTTCTCCGTCCGGTTCGACCTCGCGCGCGGCGAGGACCGGCTGCGGATGGAGGTGCACGACAGCGGCCCCGGCACCGTCCGGCTCCGTGAGGTGGATCCGGAGTCGGAAGGCGGCCGGGGACTGCTGCTCGTGGCGGCGCTGGCGGACAAGTGGGGGGTGGGGGAACGCAACCCGGGCAAGGTCGTGTGGTGCGAGTTCGAGGCTCCGGGGTGAGGTACCGCTTCCGGGCGTGCGCCCTCTGGCGCACGCCCCTCGCGCTCGGGCACCATCTGGCTGCACCACCTGCACAGCCGCCCCCCACGACTCACGGCCCACCGCAGGAAGGCACCCCATGAAGGTCCGCTCGGCCCTGACCGCGCTCGCCCTCGTCGTCGCCCCCGGCGTCGCCGTCGTCGGCACCGCGACCGACGCGTTCGCCGTCACGAAGATCAGTCACGCGACCGCCACCCAGATGTTCCGCGACGCCGGCATCACCTGGTCGTCCTCCGGCAACTGCTCCGACCGCAACAACGCCACCTGTACGTCCTTCGACCAGCTCAACCTCGCCACCGCCCAGGGCGCCCAGACCCTCAAGGGGGCCAGCGGCTGCGCCCTCAACATCACCGGCGGCACCGAGACCGGCCACGCCTCCGGCACCTACTCGCACTGGAACGGCTACAAGCTCGACTACGGCAAGAACACGTGCGTGACCTCGTACGTCAAGAACACGTTCACGTACATCGGCCTGCGCGGCGACGGCGCCCCGCAGTACAAGTCCGGCTCCGGCAACATCTACGCCGACGAGGGCAGCCACTGGGACGTCCTCTACTACAACTGCGGCGGCTGCTGAGCCGGTACGAGAGAGGGCGGTGACCGGCCCATGGGCCTGACCCGACGCGCACTGCTGCTGGCCGCCGCCCTCGCCGCCGCCCCCGCGCCCGGCGCGCGGGCGGCGGACGGCGACCCGTACGACGCCCTGCGCCGCCGCTGGCTCGGCATCACGCTCGGCACGGGGTACGACCCGGGCGCCGAACCGTACGCCTCCCGGCTCGCGGAACTCGGCGCGCGGGCGCGGGACTTCCGGGCCACCATGGCCCCCGCGGCGGCCTCCCTCTGGCCCGGCCACCCCTTCGACCCGCCGTCCGGCATCACGTTCTCCTACGGCCGCCTGTGGACCATGGCCCAGGCCCACGCGCAGGACGGCACCGGCTCCACCGGCGACCCCGAACTCCTCGCCGACGTCCTCCGCGGCCTCGACCACCTCTCCGCCACCGCCTACCGCCCCGGCACCACCCCCTACGGCAACTGGTGGGAGTGGCAGATCGGCAGCCCCCGCCTCCTCATGGACATCACGGCCGTCCTGTACGACCGGCTCGGCCCGGACCGCGTCGCGGCGGCCTGCGCGGCCGTCGACCACTTCCTGCCCGACAGCCTGCTCACCGACTACTCCGGCACCTCCACCGGCGCCAACCGCGTCGACCTGTGCCGTTCGGTCGCCCTGCGCGGCGTCCTCGGCCGGGACCCGGGCCGGATCTCCCTCGCCCGGGACGCGCTCTCGCCGGTCTTCCCGTACGTCACCCGGGGCGACGGCCTCCATGCCGACGGCTCCTTCGTCCAGCACACCTGGGTCGCCTACACGGGTACCTACGGGCAGGTCCTGCTCGACGGCCTCGGCAGGCTGTTCGCACTGCTCGCCGGCTCCGAGTGGGCGGTGACGGACCCCGCCCGGCAGAACGTCCTGGACGCCGTCGAACACGCCTGCGCGCCCCTGATCCACGACGGACTGGTGATGGACTGCGTCAACGGCCGTGCCATCAGCCGCGGCCTGCTGCGGAACGACGACCTGGGGGTCATGCGCAGCGACCACTACCACGGGCACGCCCTGATCGCCGCCGTCGCTCTCCTCGCGGGCGGCGCGGGCGAGAACGAGCGGGAACGGTGGCACGGCCTGGTCCGGGGCTGGATCCAGCGGGACACCGTCACCCCGCTGCTGACGTCGCCCCAGTTCGGGGTGGCCGACCTCGCGCGGCTGCACGCCATCGCCCGGGCACCCGGCCCCGCCACCCCCGAACCCCTCGGCCACCGCCTCTTCCCGGCCATGGACCGCGCCGTCCACCGCGCCCCCCGCTTCACCGCCGCCCTCGCCATGGCCGGCGACCGCATCGCCCACTACGAGTGCGGCAACGGCGAGAACCCGCGCGGCTGGCACACCGGCTCCGGCATGCTCTCCTGGTGGCCGCGGGACGGCGGCGACCAGTACACGGACTGGTACTGGCCCACCGTCGACTGGTACCGGCTGCCCGGCACCACCGTGTCGACCCGGCGGCTCGCCGACCGGGCCGGCGGCGAGTGGGGCGCCCCCCGGCCGGACGTGCGCTGGGTCGGCGGCACCACCGACGGCACGTACGCGGCCGTCGGCCAGCATCTCAAGGGCCTCGGCTCCACCCTGGAGGCCCGCAAGTCCTGGTTCTTCCTGCCCGACGCCGTCGTCTGCCTCGGCGCCGGGATCAGCTGCGCCGACGGCGTCCCGGTCGAGACGATCGTGGACAACCGCAATCTGGGCGAGAGGGGCACCCAGAGCTTCGTACGAGGCCGGAACTGGGCGCACCTGGAGGGCCACGGCGGCTGGGTCCTGCTCCACGGACCCGGCCTGCGCACCCTGCGCGAGGACCGCACCGGCGCCTGGTCCGACATCAACACCGACGGCGACGACGAACGGCGCACCCGGCGCTGGCAGACCCTGTGGCTCGACCACGGCACCGACCCGGCCGGCGCCCGGTACGCCTACGTGGTCCTGCCCGGCGCCTCCCGCGCCGAGACCGCGGCCCGGGCCGCCGGCCCGCGCCGGTGGCTGTCCGTCCTCGCCGACGACACCACCGCCCAGGCCGTCGCCGTACCCCGGCTGGGGCTGACCGCGGCCACCTTCTGGCGGGCCGGTACGGTGGGGGAACTGGCCGTCTCCGCCGGCGCGAGCGTGCTCGTCGTCCGCCGGGGCCGCACGGCCACCCTCTGCGTCAGCGAGCCGCCCCGCACCGGAGCCCCGCTGGAACTGGTCTGGGACCGTCCGGTGCGTGCCGTCGTACGGGCCGGCGAGGGGGTCGAGGTCCTTTCGGCGGACGCCCGTCTGAGGCTCCGTGTCACTCCGGGGATGGCATGTTCCACCCACGAATGTGAGGTGGCTCTCGCGTGATCTCTTTGTGGCACACCTACAACTGTCCGGCCTCCTGAGCAGTCGGAACGGCTGCATGCGGGGATGGTTCTGTTCACTCGTACCAGGAAAACGGGTCGGAGACTGTACAGAGTCAACGGCTCGCTTTCCTTGGTCTCCTTCGTATGGTCACTACATGACCGTTTTGGAAGAGACGACGGGTGAGCCGACCGGCGAGCCGACGGACGCGCGCGGGCGGGTCGCCGAGCTGCACGTGATTCGTGCGCAGGCCGTCGCCGGCCCCAGCGAGAAGGCGACCGAGGCGCAGCACGCCAAGGGCAAGCTGACGGCGCGGGAGCGGATCGAGCTGCTCCTCGACCCCGGGTCCTTCCAGGAGGTCGAGCAGCTGCGCCGGCACCGGGCGACCGGCTTCGGCCTGGAGGCCAAGAAGCCGTACAGCGACGGTGTCATCACCGGCTGGGGCACGGTGGAGGGCCGTACGGTCTTCGTCTACGCCCACGACTTCCGCATCTTCGGCGGCGCGCTCGGCGAGGCCCACGCCACCAAGATCCACAAGATCATGGACATGGCCATCGCGGCCGGTGCGCCGCTGGTCTCCCTGAACGACGGCGCGGGCGCCCGCATCCAGGAGGGCGTCAGCGCGCTCGCCGGCTACGGCGGCATCTTCCAGCGCAACACCAAGGCGTCCGGTGTCATCCCGCAGATCTCCGTGATGCTCGGCCCGTGCGCGGGCGGCGCGGCCTACAGCCCCGCCCTGACGGACTTCGTCTTCATGGTCCGCGAGACCTCCCAGATGTTCATCACCGGCCCGGACGTGGTCAAGGCGGTGACGGGCGAGGAGATCACCCAGAACGGCCTGGGCGGCGCCGACGTCCACGCGGAGACCTCCGGCGTCTGCCACTTCGCGTACGACGACGAGGAGACCTGCATCGCCGAGGTGCGCTACCTCCTCTCGCTCCTCCCCCAGAACAACCGCGAGAACCCGCCCCGGGTGGACTCCTCCGACCCGCTGGACCGCCGCGGCGACGTCCTGCTCGACCTGGTCCCGGCCGACGGCAACCGGCCGTACGACATGGCCAAGGTCATCGAGGAGATCGTCGACGACGGCGAGTACCTGGAGGTCCACGAGCGCTGGGCCCGCAACATCATCTGCGCCCTCGCCCGCCTCGACGGTCAGGTCGTCGGCATCATCGCCAACCAGCCCCAGGTCCTGGCGGGCGTCCTGGACATCGAGGCGAGCGAAAAAGCTGCACGCTTTGTCCAGATGTGTGACGCTTTCAATATCCCGATCGTCACGTTCCTGGACGTCCCCGGGTTCCTCCCCGGTGTCGACCAGGAGCACGGCGGAATCATCCGCCACGGCGCGAAGCTGCTGTACGCCTACTGCAACGCGACCGTGCCGAGGATTTCGCTCATCCTGCGCAAGGCGTACGGAGGTGCCTACATCGTCATGGACTCCCAGTCGATCGGCGCCGACCTCACCTACGCCTGGCCGACGAACGAGATCGCCGTGATGGGCGCGGAAGGTGCGGCCAACGTCATCTTCCGCCGGCAGATCGCCGAGGCCGAGGACCCCGAGGCCATGCGCCAGAAGATGGTCAAGGAGTACAAGGCCGAGCTGATGCACCCCTACTACGCGGCCGAGCGCGGCCTGGTCGACGACGTCATCGACCCCGCTCAGACCCGCGAGGTCCTGATCAGGTCCCTGGCGATGCTGCACACCAAGCACGCCGACCTGCCCTCGCGCAAGCACGGCAACCCCCCGCAGTAACGCAGCGGACCCCCCGCGGCAACCCCGCGGACCTCTCATCGACGGAGACTGACATCCATGAGCACTCCTGACATCCGCGTCGAGAAGGGCCACGCCGGGCCCGAGGAAGTCGCCGCCATCACGGCCGTCCTCATGGCCCGCGCCGCCGCCCGCCCCGCGCCGTCGGCCACGCACCGAGCCCGTGCCAAGGCGGGCTGGCGCCGCCTGGAACGCGAACCCGGCTTCCACGCCCCGCACAGCTGGCACTGAGCCCGTACGTCCCCGAAGGGGGCCCACCCGCCCGGGTGGGCCCCCTTCGGCGTGCGGGGACGACATGCGGACAAAGGGGGGTGCCCTCTCCGATCCGGAGAGGGCACCCCCCTTTGTCCACCGACCGCGCGGCGGCGCTACCGCAGGCGCGCCATCAGGGCGTGCTCGACCAGGGTGATCAGCGCCGACTTGGCGTCCGCGCGGTGGCGGGCGTCGGTGGTGATGATCGGGGTGTCGGGGCCGATCTGGAGGGCCTCGCGGACCTCGTCCGGCGAGTACGGCTGATTGCCGTCGAAGCCGTTGAGGGCGATGACGAACGGCAGGCCGCTGTTCTCGAAGTAGTCGACCGCGGGGAAGCAGTCGGCCAGGCGCCGGGTGTCCACGAGGACGATGGCGCCGATCGCGCCGCGGACCAGGTCGTCCCACATGAACCAGAAGCGGTCCTGGCCGGGGGTGCCGAACAG
>NZ_JBEXRO010000025.1:0-122808 GCF_040613095.1 Streptomyces sp. NPDC006309
ATGACGCCAACACCCACCCAAGGCCGGCGGGCCCGCCCGGCCCGGCAGGACTTCTCGCGTTCCACGGGCAAACCGCCGGTGTCCTGCGGTGCGTTGCGGTTCCTTGCGGTTCCCTGCGGCGGTGCCTTGCCTGTGCTCTGCCGTGCCCGGCCCGGCCGACGGACGCGACCGGTACGACACGCGGCGGCTGCGGCCGAGCGTCGCCCGGCCCGCCCGGCGCTGACGCGGACGTCGGCGCCCCGCACCGGGCACGGCCGTGCGCGGTGAGCCCGCGCCGGGGGCCACGCGATCCGTGGCCGTAGGCGGTCGGTGCGCGCCGCACGCTCGTGTGAGCCCTGTACGCGCCCCCGCCCGCGCGACAAGACTGCGCTGTCGGCAGGCAGCCGGCCGTGGTGCCGGCCGCCGGTCGTCCCCGTGACCAGGAAGGCAGGTCGGCGCCGTGCTGTTGTGTCTGCCCACGTCCGTGACTGAAGCCCAGGAGTGCCTCGCCGAGGGGGCCGTGCCCATCGGCGGGGCGACCCTCGTGTGGGCGACGTGGCAACGGGACGGTTTCCCCGGCCTCGCCATGTCCCTGCGTGAGGTGCCGGAGGCCAACGTCCTGGGACGCGAGACCGTCGGCGGTGCCGTGGTCCTGCACCGGATCGGCGCCGAGCAGCCGGACGTGCTGCGGCTGGCCGCCGCCACCATCGGCACCGGCGCCGTGCGGCGGACGGCGACGGTCGGGGGCAACCTCGTCGGCAGCACGCTGCGCTGCCTGCTCCCCGCCGCCCTCGTCCTGGACGCCCGCGCCACGGTCCTGGAGTCCGACGGGATCCGCGAGGCGGACCTGACCGAGGTCGTCGCCAAACGGCCGGTCCTGCTCAGCCTGAGCTGGCGTGCGCCGATCGCCTCCGCCTACCGCAAGCTGCCCGGCGAGGCGGGCGGACCGCCCCCGCTGGTCGTGGCCTCCGCCCTGCGCGCCGGTGACGGCGCGGGCCGGCGCCTGCGCGTCGCCGTACGCGACGGCTACGACGTGCTCAGCGGGGACGCCACCGGTGACACCGACGCCGAAGGGGCCCTCGGCGCACTGCGCGGCACGGCCCTGGGCGACCTGCCGGCCGTCGCCTGGGAAGTGATCCGCCCGCAGGTCACCGGTCTGCTGCGCGCGAACGCCGCGAACGCCGCGAACGCCGGGAACGCCGGGAACGCCGGGGACGGGGAGGGCCCGAGCGCGCCGGATCGGTGACCGCGCCGCCGCGCGCCCCGGGAGCGGGCAGGCTTCCGCACGGCCACGGCGTGGACCGGGCCGTGGTGTACGTCCGCTGGGGCACAGGTCCGCCCCCGGACCGGCCGACCGTTTGCCGTCCCGGCAAAGACACTGGCCGCCGGCCGTCACCCTGACCGAGCCTGACCGGGTACCGCTCCCGTACCCGGAAGGCAGACCGTGACCGCGACGACGCTCGCCCCGAACCCACCGCTCCCGCTGAGCAGCCGCAGACGCTGGACGGTGCTGGCCGTCTGCTGTCTGAGCATGTTCGTGGTCGGCCTGGACACGACCATCGTCAACGTGGGCCTGCCCGCCATCGGCCGCGGCCTGGACGTGGGGACCCGCAGTCTTGAGTGGACCGTGGACGCGTACACCGTCGTCCTGGCCGGTCTGCTGATCTCCTCCGGCGCGCTGGCGGACCGCTTCGGGCGCCGGCGGGTGTTCCAGTGGGGGCTGACGGTGTTCGGCGCGGCCTCGCTGGCCTGCGCGCTGGCCCCGTCGGTGGGCGCGCTGATCGCGGCACGCGCGGTGCAGGGGGTCGGCGCCTCCATGCTCAGTCCCGTGGCACTCGCCATCGTGGTCAACGCGATGCCCGACCCGCGGGAGCGAGCGCGGGCGATCGGAGTGTGGGCGTCCGTGTTCGGGCTCAGCATGGCCGCGGGCCCGGTCACCGGTGGCGCCCTCGTCGCGGGACTCGGCTGGCGGTCGCTGTTCTGGATCAACGCCCCGGTCATCGTGGCGGCTCTCGTGCTCAGCGCGCTGTTCGTACCCGAGTCCCGGGCGGCGAAGCCCCGGCGGCTCGACGTTCCGGGGCAGCTCCTGCTGACCGTGACGATCGGACTCTGGGTCGGCGTCCTCATCGAGGGACCGCGCATCGGCTGGACGTCACCCGCGGCGCTGGCCGCCTACGCCCTGGCCGCCGCGGCGACGGCGGGATTCGTGTGGGCGGAGTCCCGCCGGGCCGAACCGCTGGTGGACCCGGGCCTGTTCCGCGGGCCCGCGTTCAGCGGCGCCGTCCTGGGGGCTGTGGCGGTGTTCGCCGCGCTGAACGTGACGCTGCTGCTCAACACCCTCTACCTCCAGCACGCCCGCGGCTTCACCGCGCTGGCCGCCGGTACGGCGACCCTGCCCATGGCGTTCGGCGCCACCGTCTGCGCACCGTGGTCCGGCCGCCTGGTAGGCCGTACCGGCCCGCGGCTGCCGCTGTGCCTGGCGGGCGGCTTCCTCACCGCCGGCGGACTGTGCCTGACCGGGCTCGACCGGCACACCAGCGTGTACCTGCTGCTGTTCGCCTACCTGCTCATCGGCATCGGCTTCGGCTTCGCCAACGCGCCGATCACCAACACAGCGGTGAGCGGACTGCCGCCCGCCCGGGCCGGGGTGGCGGGCGCCGTCACGTCCACCGCGCGACAGCTGGGCTCCGCCGTCGGCATCGCCGTCGCCGGCGGCCTGGTCGCGGGCACCGGCCCCGCGGACCTGGCCCGCGCCTCCCGCCCGGGCTGGCAGCTGGTCGCCGCCTGCGGACTCCTGCTGTTCCTCGTGGCCCGAGCGTCCCGGCCCTCGCGAGCCCGCCGGGACCCGGGGCCCGGCGTTCCGGCCGCCGCGCGGGCCCGCTGACCGACGCGCCACCGGCCCCTCCGCGAGTGTTTCGTCCGGCCCGCGGTGACGTGTCATCGTGGCCGGTATGGCGACAGAAGCGGACGTGGCCGTGCTGGTCGGCTTGCAGGCCTCGGGGAAGTCGGCCTTCTACGCACGGTGCCTGTCCGACCGGTACGAGCTGGTCAGCAAGGACCTGTTCCCGCGGAGAGCCAGGAACAAGCAGGGCCGGCAGATGCGGCTGCTGGCCGGACACCTGGCGGCCGGGCGGGCGGTGGCCGTGGACAACACCAACCCGTCGCCGCGGGAGTGGGCTCCGCTGGTGGAGCTGGCCCACGCGCACGGCGCGACGGCGACGGCGTACTGGTTCCCCCCGGACGTGACCGGTGCCTTGCGGCGCAACGCCGCGCGCGAGGGCCGCGACCGGGTACCGGACATCGGTGTCCTGGCCACCCTGAAGAAGCTGCGCAGACCGTCGCCCGCGGACGGGTTCGACGCGGTCCACGAGGTACGGTTCGACGGCCGGGGCGGCTTCGAGGTGCGGGCCGCCTGAGCAGTGCGCGCCCGAGCGGGCACGACCGCGCGCTGCCCGGGGGCCGCCGGCCCGGCGCTCCGGTGGTCCCGTCTCCCGTGCTCCGTGTGCGGTGCCCGTGGACGGCCCGGGTCCGCCCGTCAGGGCAGGGTGCGGCACAGCAGGGCCGCGGGGCCGGGGTGGCTGCCCACCCGGGTGGTGAAGGCGATCCCGGCGGCGTACTCGGCCGCCGCGCACTGTCCCTTGGAGCTGCCGTACGCGAAGTCCCCGCCGGCCGCGTCGGCGGGACGGCCGTCGGACCGGTCGAACCACACCGTCCGTCCGGCGCCCGACAGCGCGCTGCGTGCCGGGACGCACAGCGTCGTCGACACACGCTCACCGCGCAGCGCGTAGCCGATGAGGAACTCCCCTTCCGGACACTGGTACTTGGTGTAGCCGGACGCCCAGTCCCCGCCGGCCGGCACATACCGCTCGTCGGTGACCACCGTCCGGCGCGCGTCCGCGGCGCGCAGGTCCGCCGTGCCCGTGTCGGTGCACAGACCGCGCCCACCGGTGTGGCTCAGCCCGAGGAGCCGGGTGCCGTCGGGGCAGGCGGCCTTGTACGCTCCCGGGTCCCAGTCCCCCGCGGCGCGCACCCGCAGCGACGCCACCGCGTCCCCGTGATCGGTGCTGAGCATGCGCCAGACGGGGACCGGGGCCACGGCACCGGCCTTGCCCGGCGTGGTCATCAGGCGCTGCCATGCCGCGCCGCGCCAGTCGCCGGGGTCGAGGATGCCGGAGCGGTGCCCGGTGTCGTCGTAGCGCAGCAGTGCCCAGTCGTCGTGGCCCGCGAAGCCGACCAGGGGCCAGAACGCGAAGTCGGCGTCGTGCTCGGCGAGGTAGCCGGTGAGGTTGCCGAACCAGGCCCGGGCCGCCGGGTTCGTCTCGCCCGAACCGATGCCGAACTCGCTCACCCACACCGGTGCGGTGTAGTGCCGGCCGCTCTCCTCCACGAAGAAGGCCTCGTCGTCGAGGGCCGTGGCCAGCTCGGCGCGTGACAGGTCCTGGTAGCGGGCGTCGTGAGTCTCGCCGACGCCGGTGGCTCCGCTGTGGTGCGGGCCGGTGTAGCCGTAGAAGTGGGCGGAGTAGACGAGTTTGCGGGCGTCCACGAGCGTGTGGGACAGCGTGCGGGCGGGAGTGAGCACCGGCCGGCCGTGCGGGAGTCCGTCCACGGGCACCCCGGTCCAGTTGATCCCCTCGATGACGATGAGGAGGCGCGGGTCGCCCTCGGTGAGGATGCGGTCGGCGGCCAGCTGGGCCGCGGCGTACCAGTCGTGGGCGTCGCCCAGGCCCCAGTTGGGGTCGTCCAGTACATCGCGCCGGACCTCGTTGTACAGATCGGCGCCGACCACGCGTGGGACGGAGGCGTAACGGCGGGCCATGAACACCCAGTCGTCCGCCCACTGTTCTGTGGACTGCCCGCTGTTCCACCGCTCGTTGCCGTCGATGCCGCAGCACCAGCGGGAGGTGTTGGTGTGGTTGTTGAGGACGACCGCGAAGCCGTCCCGGCTGAGCGCGTCCACCACGGCGTCGTACACCTCCAGGGGTGTCCTGCCGCGCAGCTGGGGATTGGCCGCGACGGCGCTGTCCGGGACGGCGGTCGTACGGTGGATCATCTCGTTGGAGAACGGCAGCCGGACGGTGTTGATCCCCGACTGGTGGAAGTCGGCGAGGAGCCGGGCCAGCGGTGCGCGGTCCAGGCCGAGGGGGATGCCGTGGGAGTCCTGCCCGGCGTGATGGTCGGCGGGGTCGGCGGCACTGCCGCCGCCGGTCCAGGAACCCTGTGCGCCGTCCCAGTTGGCGCCCTTCAGCCGGAAGCGGTCGCCGTGGGCGTCGACGATGTACCGGCCCCGCGTCGACAGGGGTGCTTCCCAGGCGGCGGGGTCCGCCGTGCCGGTGGCGGTCCGGGCGGCGGCGGCGGTGGTGTGCGGTGGTACGGCGGCGGAGGCCGGCGTGGCCGGGGTGGGGGTGAGGGCGGTGGTCGGGGTGAGCAGGAGACCGGCGGCGGTGACCGCGAGCCGCAGCACGGCTGGTGGCATCGGCATGGGGGGCTGCCTTGGAGGTCGGAGGCGTGGGGGAGCGGGGTGACGGGCCGGCGGAACGGCCCGTCCGGGGCCGGCACGGCGGGCGACCGAGCACAGCCCGCCCCGGACGGTGCGGGCGACCTTCCGTCCGGGGCGGGTGATCTCCCTGCGGGGACGCCTGCTCGCGCCTCCTCGCAGGGGGGAGATGTCAGCAGTACAGGTTGCCGCCGGGGCTGACGCCGAGGACCTGGGTGAACCTCTGGTAGGCGTCGACGCGGCTCTGCACCTGTGCGGGGTTCTTGCCGTCGCACTCCAGGGAGCCGTTGATGGAGCGGATGGTCTGCCCGAAGCCGGCGCCGTCGACCATCGCGTTGTGCGGGGTCATCGAGCCCGGCCCGGACTGGGTGTTCCAGTACCAAAGGCCCGTCTTCCAAGCCACGGCCGCGTCGTTCTGGACCAGCCAGGGGTTGTTGAGCAGGTCGATGCCGAGTGCGTCCCCGGCGGCCTTGTAGTTGAAGTTCCAGGAGAGCTGGATCGGGCCACGCCCGTAGTAGGCGGCCTGCCCCGCCGGGCACCCGTAGGGCTGGGTCCCGTCGCAGTAGTGCGGGTAGTTGGCGGTGTTCTGTTCCACGACGTGGACGAGCCCGCCGGTCTCGTGGCTGACATTGGCCAGGAACGCCGCGGCCTCCTGTTTCTGCACGGTGTCGCTGCCGGTGTGCGCGAAGGCGGGGTAGGCGCCGAGCGCGGCGGTGAGGCCGCTGTAGGTGTAGAAGGAGTTCCGGTTCGGGAACATCTGGTTGAACTGAGCCTCGGAGAGCACGAATCCGGACGTCGTACTGCCGCCTCCGCCCGCCGGCGCGTTCCACTTCTGGTTCGCCCCGCCGGAGCAGCTCCAGATCTGGAGCCGGGTGGTGTCGGCGGAGTTGTCGTCGCGTACGTCCAGGCACTTGTTCGCGGCCGGGTTGACGATGTCGTGCGCGGCGGTGACCACCCACTGCTGGTTGGAGCCGCCCGAGCAGTCCCACAGCTGTACGGCGGCTCCGTCGGCGGTACCGCGGTCCACGACGTCCAGGCACTTGCCGAGCGCCCGCAGGGTGCCGTCGCCCGGGTTGGACCAGTGCTGCGCGGCGGTGCCGTTGCAGTCGTAGAGCTGTACGGCGGTGCCGTTGGCGCTCGCGGCGCCCGCCACGTCGGCGCACTTGCCGGCGAGGCCGGTGATCTGACCGTCCGCGGCCTGCGCGGGCGTGACGCCGAACAGGACGGCGAAGGACCCGGCGGCCATGACAGCGGCCACGAGTCGCCCGGGACGTACGCGGGGGGAGGGCGACCGCCTGATGTACGGGATAGGCATGGAGAGAACGCTCCAATTCACGGGGCAGCTGTGGTACGGGTCAAGGCACGTGGTTCGAACCTCAGTTGAGGATTTGCTGCGTGACCACGATGTGTCCGGCGTCGGGGTTCAGGCTTCCGCCCAGCCGGCCGAACGCCCCGTCGGTGAGGTCGAGGCACTTGGGTTCCTGCGGTGTCTGCGCGAACGTGCCCCGGTCGTTGATCCGGACCACCAGTGACCTGCCGTTGGCGACGTTCGTCACCTGCACCCGGGTCCCGAACGGCAGTTGGGGCTGACGGGTGAGCGAAGTGGCGGCCGTGTCGGCGTTGTTGTCGAAGACCTCGCCGCTGGCGGTCAGCGCGCCGGGCGGCTGGGGGCCGTAGTGCGTCGCCCAGCACTGGTCGGCGGCGGCTTGGGCGGCGGCGGCCTGGGCGGAGGAGGTGGCGAGCAGGCCGGCCGGCACGGCGAGGGCGGCGGCGAGTGCGGCCTGTAACAGGGCGGAACGCGTGGGGGGTTGTGCGGCCACGGAGGAGATCACAGCCTTTCGCGGTCGGCGGATGGCGGGGGCGGGCCGTACCGAGCCGCGTGCCGCGGAAGAAGGCCCGCCCGGCATCGGAACGTAAAAGGTCTGAACCACAACCGTCAAGGGGTGAACAGGCCCTCAGAGAAAAGCAGTTGAGGTTCCCGGAACGCGAAGGCAACGTCCGGGCGGCGACAAGGCGGTCGTTCGGATGGTGAACGCCCGCGGCCCGCCGGTCACCTGACGACACGGCCCAGGCGAGGCTCCCCGCCCCCACGGCCGCTCACGCGCCCCTCGCCCGCGAGGTCCGGGAACGGCGCTCTGCCGGCCTGGCCGCGAACTCCTCCGCCCGGGCCGGCTGGGCGCGCACGGTCGTCCTCGCCCGGCGCGTCGCCCATCTCGCCGCGGCCACTCCCGTCACCGGCCCCGACGGCACGTCGGCCGTCTGCCGGGTCACCGGTGCGCTGTTCCTCGCCTCATCCAACGACCCGCCTTGCCCGGTTGCGCTACGCCACCCATCCGGGCAAGGCGGGCATCGACCTGTCGGCCGCGCACATCCGGGACGCCTCCTCCGCGGCCGCGCCGGGCCCCATCGGGACGAAGCACGCCCGGCGCGGCAAGACCGCCGAGATCACCGGCCTGAACGAGGCCGGCGCCCGCATGCGGGGGACGCTCAGCGGCGAGCTGACCGGCAGCCACCGAGCCGGGGGGACCGGCCGGAGCACGCGCGCGTGCTCCGGCCGTCCGTCGCGGGGTTCCCGGCCGGCGGCGTCAGCCGCTCGTGAGGACGACGAGGTGCCGGGTCGCCCGGGTCATCGCCACGTAGCGGTCCACCGCTCCCTCGACGCCCTCGCCGAAGTTCTCCGGATCGACGAGGACGACCAGGTCGAACTCGAGTCCCTTCGACAGTTCCGGGGTCAGGGACCGGACGCGGGGCGTGGCCCGGAACGTGGGGTCGCCGATGACGCAGGCGATCCCGTCGGCATGCGTGGCGAGCCAGTCGTCGAGGACCGGGCGCAGGTCGGCGGTCGATCCGTGGACGACGGGCGTGCCGCCGCCGCGGATGGACACCGGCACGTTGGCATCCGGGAGGACGGCCCGGATGACGGGCTCGGCCTCCGCCATGATCTCCTCCGGCGTCCGGTAGTTGATGCTCAGGGGAGCCACGGTGACCCGGCCGAGCCCGACCCGTGCCAGCCGCTCCTGCCACGACTCCGTGAACCCGTGCCGGGCCTGGGCGCGGTCCCCGACGACGGTGAAGCTCCGGGACGGGCACCGCAGCAGCAGCATCTGCCACTCGGCGTCGGTCAGTTCCTGCGCCTCGTCCACGACGATGTGCGCGAAGGGACCGGCCAGCGAGTCCGGGTCGGCGGTGGGCAGGCCGCTCTCGTCGACGAGGCTGTCTTGCAGGTCCTTGCCGTGCAGCATCGTCACCGCGCCCTCACCGTCGTCGTCCGCCCTGAGCAGGCCCTCGATGACGGCGGACATGCGCTCGCGTTCGGCGGCCACCGCCGCCTCGTGCCGGCGCCTGCGCCGCGACGCCTCCGGGTCACCGAGCCGCTGCCGTGCCGCGTCCAGGAGCGGCAGGTCGGACACCGTCCACGCCCGGGCGTCCGCGCGCTGGAGCCGCCGTACGTCGTCCCGGTCGAGCCAGGGAGCGCACATCCGCAGGTAGGCGGGCACCGACCACAGGTCGCCGACGAGGTCGGCCGCCTCCAGCAGAGGCCACGCGCGGCCGAACGTCGTGAGCAGCTCCCTGTTCTGCCGCAGCGCCCTGCGCAGCAGCGTCTCCGAGACGTCACCGGGGTGCTTGTCCACCAGCATCGTCAGCAGCTCCTCCCAGACCTGGTGACGGGCGTCGTTGTGCGGCGTACCGGGCTCCGCCGCGTCGAACGCCACCGCCCAGTCCTCGGCGGTCAGCCGGATCTCCGCCCAGGGGGTGATGACCTTCAACCCCTCGGTGGGCGGTTCCTCGTAGAACCGGACGGCCTTCTCGATCGCCTTGACCATGGCCGCGGACGACTTCAGCCGGGCCACGTCCGGGTCCGCCTCGACCGTCGCCGACGCTCCCTCGGCGACGAGGTCCCGCAGGATGCAGGTCTGCACGCCCTCCTC
Source organism: Streptomyces sp. NPDC006309 (assembly GCF_040613095.1). Taxonomy (NCBI): domain Bacteria; kingdom Bacillati; phylum Actinomycetota; class Actinomycetes; order Kitasatosporales; family Streptomycetaceae; genus Streptomyces; species Streptomyces sp. NPDC006309. The sequence goes on from NZ_JBEXRO010000025.1 coordinate 9,403, forward strand.
CCCGAGGCTGGGCAGGACATCGGCGACGTAGTCCAGGTACGGCCGGTGCGGGCCGACGAACAGCACGCCGCCCCGGCGGTGCCCCAGGCGGGGGTCGGAGTACAGGAGGTAGGCGGAGCGGTGCAGGGCGACGACGGTCTTCCCCGTACCGGGACCGCCGTCCACGACGAGGGCGCCGCGGGACCCCGCGCGGATGATGGCGTCCTGGTCGGCCTGGATGGTGGCGAGCACGTCCCGCATCCGGGCCGACCGGTTGCCGTCGAGGCTGGCGATGAAGGCCGACTGGTCGTCGAGCGCGGCGTGGCCCTCCAGCCCGTCGGCGGCGAACACCTCGTCCCAGTAGTCGCTGATCCGGCCGTTGGTCCAGCGGTAGCGGCGGCGGCTCGTCAGTCCCATCGGGTTGGCGTGGGTGGCCCCGAAGAACGGCTCCGCCGCGGGCGAACGCCAGTCGACCAGCAGCCGGCGTCCCGAGCTGTCGGTGAGGCCGAGCCGTCCGACGTACACGGGCTCGGGGTGGTCGGCGCTCACCATGCGCCCGAGGCACAGGTCCAGGCCGAACCGGCGCAGGGTGCGCAGGCGGGCCGTCAGCCGGTGGATCTCCGCGTCCCGGTCCATCGCCTGCCGGCCCTTGCCGCCGGGCGCCTTCCGCTCGGCCTCCAGACGGCCGGACAGTTCGGCGACCGACTGCTCGAGGCACTGCGCGATGGCGGCGAAGTGCTCCTCGTCGCCGCCGATCAGCGCCGGGTCGGCCTTGGAGGACAGGCGGTCGGGAAGGTCGAACGCGCCGAGGGCCAGGGGGTTCACGCATCAGCTCCGATATGAGATCTCTTGCGGCCATGACGGCACCCGGTGCCGTGAGAAGCCGGTTCAGGCCGGACATTCTGCGGCACGGCCGGGGCCTTGCCGCAAGGCCCCCGATCGGCTATATCTTGAGAGTGGCAAGGAGTGGGTGACCTCCTTGCCTTTTCTTTTTGCCGCCGCATCCGTCCGGAGTCCGGAACGTGGTGCCTCAGGCAGGGTACCGAGTGCTCCTGAGAACGATCTTGGTGTAGGGGTCCGGCTTCGGGATACCCGCGTCACACACCCCCGCCCGCCGCGGCCCCGTCACGCGAGCCGGGCCGGCCGGCCGGTGGGTGGGAAGCGCCGTACGCATACGGGTGGACCGGGTGTCCGCCCGGCCTTCCGACGCGAGCGGAACCCGAGAGGAAATCCGAGCGGAACCCGAGAAGGACCCGAGAAGGGCCCGAGAGAAGGAGCACACGCATGTCGCAGGTGGAAGAGTCCATCGAGGTCGACGTCCCGGTCAGCACCGCCTACAACCAGTGGACCCAGTTCGAGACCTTCCCCCAGTTCATGGACGGCGTCGAGCGCATCGAGCAGCGCACGCCGACCCTCACACACTGGGTGACCAGCATCGACGGTGCCACCCGCGAGTTCGACGCCGAGATCACCGAGCAGATCCCCGACGAGCGCGTCGCCTGGACCACCGTGAGCGGCGAGGCCGAGCAGGCGGGGGTCGTCACCTTCCACCGTCTGGACGAGACCCGCACCAAGGTCATGCTGCAGCTGGACTACGAACCCCACGGCCTGGCCGAAACGGTCGGCGACAAGCTCGGCGTCGTCAAGCGGCAGGTCACCGGCGATCTGGCGCGGTTCAAGAAGTTCATCGAGGCCCGCGGCGGCGACGAGACCGGCGCCTGGCGCGGCCAGGTCTGAACCCCGCACATGACGGCCGGTGCCCCGCACGCCGCCGCACGGCGGGCGTGGGGACCGGCCGTCACGTCCGGCCGGCGCACGGGCATAACCCCGGCCGGCCGGGCAACACGCGGTGGCAACGGCGGGTAACCGCGCGACGAGGAGGGGACAGGGCCATGGCGGTCAGGCGGCACGAGGCGTGGGCGATCAGCTGTGCGGCGATGGCAGGAGCGGGGACGGCCGTCGCGGCCGTCCGCTGGTGGAACCGCCGCCGGCCGCAGCCCTGCCCCGACCGGCCGGGCGAGGACCGGGTGGAGGAACTGCATCTGGCCTTCCAGGACCCGTCGGTCCCGCCCTCCGACGCACCGGAGGAGGCACTGCACCGGTACTGGAGCCGGTTGCAGCCGCTGGACCTGACAGCCGAGAGGGCGGAGGCGCTGCCCGCGCTGCCGCCCGAATGAGAACACCGGGAGCGCCGAGGCACCGCTTCGGCACCGTCGGCCGGATGAAGCCGGGCCGGCTGCCCTGAACCGCTGCGTACGGGGTACTCGCACGCTCTCCGGGGGCCGGGCGCCGACGGGCGCCCTCGGCCCGGACACAACGAATGACGGGAGGTGATCGTCATGTCGGACACACAGTTCCACCATGAAACAGGCCGGCAGGCGCCGGGTTCGGAGCCGGTGGGCGAACTGGTGCAGCGCGCGTCGCAGCAGCTGACGGAGTTGGTGCGGGGCGAACTGCGCCTGGCGCAGGCAGAGATGAAGGACAAGGGCAAGCGGTACGGCAAGGGGGGCGGACTGTTCGGCGGCGCCGGACTGGTCGGGTTCCTCATGCTCCAGGCCCTCGTCGCGACCGCGATCGCCGCGCTGGCGATACCCCTGCCGGTGTGGGCCGCGGCCCTCATCGTCACCGCGGTCCTCGGCGTGATCGCCGCGGTGATGGCGCTCAAGGGGAAGAAGGAAGTCGCCCAGGCCGCGCCGCCCGCGCCCCAGCAGACGATCGAGAACGTGAAGGCCGATGTGGCCGAGATCAAGGAGAGTGCGCACCGATGACCCAGCCGCCGCACGACGAACCGACCGCTTCCAGCCAGGAGGAGCTGCGGGAGCAGGTCGAGCACACCCGTCAGGAGTTGGGGGAGACCGTGGAGGCGCTCGCGGCCAAGGCCGATGTCAAGGCGCGCGCCCAGGAGAAGACCGCGGAGGTCAAGGAGCAGGCCGTCGCGAAGGCCGGTGAGCTGAAGGAGCAGGCCGCGGTCAAGGCCGGGGAGGTCAAGGCCCGGGCCGCCGAGGCGGCGGCCCGAGTGCAGGACAAGCTCCCCGAGCCGGTCAGGGAGAAGGCCTCGTCGGCCGCCGGGCAGGCCCGCGCGAAGGCCGCCGAGGCGGGCCGGCTGTGGGAGGAGAAGGCGCCGGAGCCGGTGCGGGAGAAGGCCGCCCAGGGCGCCCGGATGGCACGGGAGAACCGTGCCTTGCTGGTGGCAGCCGTCGGGGCGGTCGTCGTGCTGGGGCTGATCTGCCGCCGCCGCAAGGACTGAACCCGTGACGGCGACGACGGCATGCCGGCCCGCCGCGGGCCGCCACGCCATCGCCGTCACCCGCAGCCCGGCCGGACACCGGCCGGGCTGCTCCGCCGCGCGAGGCGGCACCGCGGGCTGCTGCGCCCCGCGAGGGCTCACCGGCGACATCACGAGAACCGGCGCCCCGGCGCCCGCGATCACGGGAACCGGCGCCGCTGTGTTCCCGATCATGAGAACCGGCGCCCCGGCGCCCGCGATCACGGGAACCGGCGCCGCTGTGTTCCCGATCATGAGAACCGGCGTCCCGGCGTTCCCGACCGTCAAAGCCGGGGCCCCGGCGCTCCGAGCCTGTCCGGGGCCCCGCGCTGCCCGCATTCCCGGCGCCCCTCGGTCTTGCCGGCGTCCCGCGGAAGAGACCGACGAGCCGGCGACGGCACCGGCGGGCTCCCGGTCCGCCCATGACGGGGAACTCGTACCCGGCGACCGACCGGCACGGTTGTGCGCTGTCGTGCCGGACACTGAAGAGGACACGGGAGGTGGCGGATGCTGGCGGACGCGCGTGCGCAGCTGGGCCGGGCCCTGTTCCATCGGGTCGCGGGTCCCGACGGGTCGGTCTCCCGCGCCCGGATCCACCAGACGCCGGGCCCGCGCTGGTTCGGCCCCGACCGTCCGATCCGGACCGTGCACGGCGACGCCTCGATGTTCATCGGCGGGATCAGCGCCCTGCTGCTCCAGTCGCTGCACCCGCGCGCCATGGCGGCCGTCGCCGCCCACTCCGGTTACCGCGGCGACCCCTGGGGCCGGCTGCAACGTACGAGCACCTTCCTGGCCGTGACGACGTACGGCACCGCCGGGGACGCCCAGGACGCGGTCGACCATGTCCGCGCCATCCACGAACGGATCCGCGGCACGACGTCCGACGGCCTCGCCTATCACGCCGCCGACCCGCACCTGCTCGGCTGGGTGCACGCGGCCGAGACGTACAGCTTCCTGCGCGCCCACGCACGCTACGGGGCGCACCCGCTCGACGCCGCCGGATACGACGCCTACGTCGCCGACACCGCCCGCGTCGCCGAGGCACTGGGCGTGACCGACCCGCCCCGTGACCGCCGTGCCCTGTCCGAGCGCCTCGCCGCCTACCGGCCCGAACTGCGGGCCGCCTCCGAGGCCCGCGCCGCCGCCCGCTTCCTGCTGCTGCGGCCCCCGCTGCCCCTGGCGGCCCGGCCGTTCTACGCGGGACTGGCCGCGAACGGCGTCGCGCTGCTCCCGCCATGGGCCCGGAACATGCTGTGGCTGCCCAGGCTGCCCGTCGTGGAGGACATCGCCGTACGCCCCACCGGCCACGCGCTGACCCGGACCATCCGGTGGGCCATGATGCCGCCGCCGCGCTCCCGCACGGACTGACCCCGCGCCGGCCCGGCCCGCCTCAGCGGGGGATGCGGTGCTTCCTGCCGCCCCGGCGGAAACGGATCGCGGCATAGACGAGATCGACGACGAGCACGACGGCGCCGATGATCAGGAGATAGAACAGGCCGTGCGCCGCGACTCCGATGATGCCCAGCACGACGGCCACGAGGATCAGGAACAGGAACACAGTCATCGGGTCTCCCGGCGGCTCGGTGCGTCAGCGGCGGCCCAGGCGCCGCTCGCCGCCGGCGCCCGGTGCGTAGGGCAGTTCGTAGTGGGCGAAGACAGCCGGTTCCTCGGTGGCGGACAGTTCACCGTCGGTGTCGATCGACGGGGCCTTCCTGACGGTGTCCTTGCTGTGGGCGACCTTCAGGTATCCCGGGCCGACCGTCGCACCGGTGAGGGGGACGAACGCCAGCCGGCGCCGGGTGGGCAGGCCCACGGTCACGGTGGCGAAGAAGGGCTGGTCGGTGCCGGTGTCCACGTAGACGGACTCCAGTGTGCCGATCTTGTGGCCGCCCGGGTCGACCACGTCGTGGCCGCGCCATTCACGGATATCGGATGCCTCGAACATCGGAAACCTCCTCTGCGGGGGTACCCACGATGCCGCCGGTGATGTGCGGGCCGCCATCGGCCGCCGCCATTGCGGTGATCAGAAGGCGTACCGGATGCGGAGCCAGGGCGCGTGGGCGGCCACCAGTGCGCGCAGGGTATGCACGGCCTCCGCTTTGACGCGGTTGGTGTAGCGGACGTTCGACGCACCGTTCTCGGAGCGTTTGCCCTGTTGCAGGGCGGGCTGCCAGAGCAGTTCCTCGGCGCGGGGATGCCAGCCGAGGTTGACCTCGTGCAGGTCCCGGTTGTGCGTCAGCATGATCACTTCCGCGGCCGCCTGCCGCTTCACCCGGTCCGGCAGGACGTCGTCCAGCTGCTGGAGCACCTCGGTCCAGGCCTCCTGCCAGCCGGGGCGCAGGACCACCGGGGAGAGGTTGAAGTGGACCTCGTAGCCCGCGTCCAGGAAGTCCGCCGCGGCGGCGATCCGGTCCGCCACCGGTGAGGTCCGCAGGTCCAGCAGCCGCGAGTCCGCCGCGGGCATCAGCGAGAAACGGATCCGGGTCCGGCCCCGCGGGTCCAGCGCCAGCAGGTCGGGGTTGACGAACTTGGTGGCGAACGACGCCTTGGCCGTGGGCCACTGCCGGAAGGACCGCACGAGATCCGCGGTGTTGTCGCAGATCAGGGCGTCCACCGAACAGTCGCCGTTCTCCCCGATGTCGTAGACCCACGCCGACTCGTCGCACTGGTTGGGTTCCGGTTTGCGGCCCTGGCGAGCGATGTGCCGGGCCAGGTGGGTGATGATGCCGTCGATGTTGGTGAAGACGGTGATGGGGTTGGCGTACCCCTTGCGGCGCGGCACGTAGCAGTACGCGCAGGCCAGCGCGCACCCGTTGGAGGGGCCGGGGGCGATCCAGTCGGCCGACCGGCCGTTGGGCCGCGTGGTCAGCGTCTTCCTCTCGCCCAGGACCAGCGTCTCGCCCTTCACCCGCACCCAGCGCTCGACGTTGCCCTCGTTGCCGTGCAGGCCCGGGATCCGCCAGTGGGACGGCACCTCGATCACTTCTGCGGCCGGGAAGCGGGCGAGGATCTGACGGCCGCGCGGGGAGGCGGCGGCGGCCGGCTCCGCGTAGACGGCCCGCACGGGCAGGAGGCGGCGGGCCGCGGGGGAGTCGCGGAACAGGGGGCCGTCCTGCGGCCCGGCACCGGGAGCCGCACCGCCGTACCCGGCGGTAGCGGCCCCGCCCGGCGTCGCCGGGGCGTCCAGCGCGTCGAGACCGAACAGGGTGTCAGAGCCGTCGTCCGGCGCGGAGGGGTGGTTCATGTGCGCTCCGCTCGGGATGTCGGGGTGGCGGCCTCATTCCACTGTAGGCACCCGCCGGACGGTACGGCTCAGGCCCGGCCGCGTACCGCGTGCCCCCGGCGCCGGCGCCGCTGGCTCCGGCCCGCCCGTACACGGCCACGGCCGGCCGGTCTCAGCCGTCGTCGAGGGGATCGTGGCCCCAGTTCATCAGCGAGTGGCGCCAGCGCGTGTCCCGCACGTCACCGGAGGGGCGCTGTGCGAGGTGACGGCGGATGTAGCCGGTCACCTTGCGCATGTGCGCGTAGTCCGCGTCCGAGAGCTCGTTCTTCTTCTTGCGGAGGATGTCCACGATGGCGCGGCCGGAGGCGTGCCCGGTGGACTCGCCCCCGTCCGTGTGCTGCCCGGCCGCCTGGGAGTCCTCGGTCGCCAGCCACTTCTCCAGCGCGGAGGGTGACATGTTCACCAGCTCGCGGAAGGAGTCCCGGGTCTCGCGGTGCTCGTCCTCGCCCGCCATACCGGAGCTACTTCTTCTTCTTGAGCGCCGACGGCTTGTGCACGGCCGTACGGCCGGACTTGTCGCTGCGCACCTCGTACTGCGGGTCGTCCGGTGAGGCGTCCACGGTGCGGCCGGCCGCCTCGGTCCGCTCCGTGATCTTCTTCTCCACGGTGCCCGAGGTCTCACTGCCGTGACTGCGCCAGGCGACCTTGTCGCCCTTGGACGGCTCGTTCTTCCCGGAGGGGTCCTTCGCCTTGGCCATGGTCGTACTCCCGCCGTGATGGGTCCGTTCTCTCGCAGTACCACCTTGCGGGCGGGCGCCGCGTCCCGCACGCGCAGGCGGCCGGCGGCCCGGGACCGCTGCTCTCCACCGGCCCGGGGCCGCTGCCCCCACCGGCCCGGGACCGCTGCCCCCACCGGCCCGGGGCCCGCCGCTCATCACCGCGACCGGGCCGCTCATCTGCGTCGCAGCCGTCTCCGCGGAGCATTCGGTTGCTTATTGCTGAGCCAGCTGGGAAGTCGGAGGTGCACAGCCCGCCGCCCGCACAGTCGGCCAGGCGGGGTCGGTTTCGGGGCGAGGCGGCCAAGCGCCCGCCCGTCACCTCAAGGAGTACCGTGACCGTTCGCATCGGAGTGGAAGAGGAGTTCCACATCGTCGAGGTGGAGACGGGCCTGCTCGTGCCACGGGCCGACACGGTGCTGGAAGACCTTCCCGGACAGATCTTCACGACCGAGTTGCAGCAGGCGACCGTGGAGTCGAACAGCGGCGTGCACACCTCCCTGGACGACCTGTACGGCGATGTCATCAGCACCCGGCGCCGGCTCGACACCGCCGCGACCGCCCATGGACTGGCCGTCGTGGCCGCGGGCACCGTGCCGCTGGCCCGCACCGCGGACATCCACCCCACCGCCGGCTACCGCTACCGCCACATGGTCGACGAGTACCGGATGGTCGCCGACGAACAGCTGATCTGCGGAGCCCACGTCCACGTCGACGCCCCCGACGACCGCGACCTGACCGTACGCCTCATGTGCGAGGTCGCGCCGTGGCTGCACGTCCTGCTGGCACTGTCCGCCAGCTCCCCCTTCTGGCTGGGCGCCGACACCGGCTACGCCAGCTGGCGGACGATGCTGTGGCAGCGCTGGCCCACCGCGGGACCGGCCGGCTGCTACGCGAACGCCGCCGAGTACGACACGGCCGTGCAGGACCTCATCGGCTCCGGCGTCATCAGCGACGCGAAGATGATCTACCACGACATCCGGCCCTCCGCGCACCAGCAGACCATCGAGCTGCGCATCTGCGACGCCTGCCCGCGCGCCGAGACGGTCGTGCTGATCGCCGGCCTGTTCCGGGCGCTTGTGACCGAGGCCCGTGAGCGGCTGGAGCGGACCGGTGTCCCGCCCTGCCAGGGCCGCCACGAGTGGCTGCGCGCCGCCGCATGGCGGGCCGCGCGCTCCGGCCTCGAAGGCGTCCTCGTCGACCCCGGCACCCGGCAGGAGGCGCCCGCGGCCGAGGTCGTCCGCAGCCTGCTGCGCCGGGTCCGCCCGGCCCTCGAGACCGCGGGCGACCGGCAGACGGTCCGGGAACTCGCGGAACGGGCGCTCGCGGACGGCAGCGCCGCGCACCGCCTGCGCCGCACGGCCGCGGACCAGGACCTGCTGGCCTGCACCGACCTGGCGATCGCCGAGACCCGCGGCGCCGCCGGCCTGCGCCGCCGCCCCGCCACCGGCCCGGCCCGGCCCGTTACCCGCATCGGCCTGCCCGCCGAGGACGACGTTCCCGGTCCCCACCCCGCGCCGCTCGCCGGCGGCTGACACGGACGCAGCCCGCCGTCGCCACAGCCGGCCGCACCGTACGCACCCCCGTTCCCGAAGGAGATGCACCACCATGTCAACCAGCCCCGACCAGATACCGACGGGCGGGTCCGCGCACACCCCACCACCGCGTGACCCGGACGCGCACCAGGGAGGTGGCGCCTGATGTGCGGTCTGAGCGGAGAGATGCGCTTCGACGGCGGACGGCCCGACGTAGCGGCCGTACAGCGCATGAGCGACCGGCTCGCCGCCCGCGGTCCCGACGGCCACGGGATCTGGTCACGGGGCGCCGTGGCGCTGGGACACCGGCGGCTGAAGATCATCGACCTGTCGGATCTCGGGGCCCAGCCGATGACCGACGCCCAGCAGGAGATCACCGGCGTCTTCAACGGCTGCATCTACAACTACGAGGAGCTGCGCACGCAGCTCATGGACCTCGGCCACCGGTTCCGGTCGACCTCCGACACCGAGGTCACCCTGAAGGCGTACCAGCAGTGGGGCACCGCCTGCGTCGACCGCTTCCACGGCATGTTCGCCTTCGCCCTCGTCGAGCACCGCACCGGCCGCCTGATCCTGGGACGTGACCGGCTCGGCATCAAGCCCCTGTACCTGGCGCAGACCGCCGGACGGCTGCGCTTCGCCTCGTCGCTCCCGGCGCTCCTCGCGGGCGGCGACATCGACACCTCGCTGGACCCGGCCGCCGTCCACCAGTACCTCAGCTGGCACGCCACCGTGGCCGCGCCCCGCACCATACTGAACGGGGTGCGCAAGCTGCCCCCGGCCACCGTGCGGGTCGTCGAGCCGGACGGCACCCACCGCGACCACCGCTACTGGCAGCCGTCGTACACGCGCCGCCCCGAGCACGCGGGCATGAGCGCGAGCGAGTGGCGGGACGCCGTCCTCGACGCCCTGCGCACCGCCGTACGCCGGCGGATGGTCGCGGACGTACCCGTCGGCGTCCTGCTCTCCGGCGGCCTGGACTCCAGCCTGATCGTGGCCCTGCTGGCCGACGAGGGACAGCGCGACCTGGCCACGTTCAGCGTGGGCTTCGAGTCGGAGGGCGGCGACGAGGGGGACGAGTTCGCGTACTCCGACCTCATCGCCCGCGAGTTCGCCACCGACCACCACCAGCTGGTGGTCCCCTCGGAGCGCGTGTCGACAGCCCTGGACGGGGCCATCGCCGCGATGAGCGAGCCGATGATGAGCCACGACGTGGTCGCCTTCCACCTGCTCTCCGAGCAGGTCGCCAAGGAGGTGAAGGTCGTCCAGAGCGGGCAGGGCGCGGACGAGGTCTTCGCCGGCTACCACTGGTACCCGGACCTGGCCTCCGTGGCCCGCGAACAGGAACCGGACAGGTACGCCGAGACGTACTTCGACCGCACGCACGCCGACCTCGCCGCGATGCTCCAGCCGCACATGCTGCCCCGGGAGGACGTCTCCGGCCGGTTCGTGCACGAGCACATGGCCGCGCCGGGCGCCGAGACCGCGCTCGACGCCGCGCTGCGCCTCGACACGCATGTCATGCTCGTGGACGACCCGGTCAAGCGGGTCGACAACATGACCATGGACTGGGGCCTGGAGGCCCGCGTGCCCTTCCTGGACCACGAACTGGTGGAGCTGGCCGCCGCCTGCCCGCCGGAGCTGAAGCTGGCCGACGGCGGCAAGGGCGTCCTGAAGGAGGCCGGCCGCAAGCTGCTGCCCCACGAGGTGGTCGACCGGCCCAAGGGCTACTTCCCGGTCCCGGCGATCACCCACATGGCCGGGCCCGTCCTGGAGCGGGTCCGCGAGGCGCTCAACGCCCCCGAGGCCAAGCGGCGCGGCCTCTTCAAGGACGACTACCTCGCCGGACTCCTGGCGGCCCCCGACCGACACCGCACCAAGCGCGGAGCGAACGCGCTGTGGCAAGTGGCTTTGCTGGAGATATGGCTTCAGACGCACGGAATCTGACCGAGCGGCGCGCCGCGGACCCTACGGCCGGCACGGTCTCCGCCGCAGCCGGGCAGCCCACCGTCGCCCACCGGGCACGGGACGCGAGCCCGGCTCCGCCGGCCCCCGACGGCCGTGCCCGCGACGGCCGTACGTCCGACGGCCCTACCGCCGCCTTCGCCGCCCCCGCCCGTGTCCCGCTGCCGGACGCCTCCGGACCGCGCGACGCCACGACCCGGCTCGTCGCGCACGGCTGCTGGTACCCTTCGGCCGACCCCGCCGGCACCCAGGTGGCCTTCATCTGCGACCGCGGCGGCGTGCCCCAGCTGTGGGCCGGGTCCGTCGACGGCGACGACGTGCGGCTGCTGGACTCCGATCCGGACCCCGTCCGTGAGGTGTCCTGGTCGCCCGACGGCCGCTGGATCGCCTACACCACGGCCCCCGGCGGCGGTGAGCACTCACGGGTGCTGTGCGTACGCCCGGACGGCACCGACCGCCACATCCTGGCCGGAGCCGAGCCGGGCAGCTCCGCCTACCTGGGCTGCTGGGCGCACGACGGATCGGCCGTCGCGGTCACCGTCGCCGTCCCCACCGGCCCGCCCGCGCCCCAGGACACCGCGGCGGAGTCCGCAGCGACCGGCTTCGGACCGCCGGCCGGCCACTCGCCGGCCGGCTGGCCGGGCCGGGACGGCGATGCCGTGCTCCTCGGCGCGCCGCCCCATGCCGGGACGGTACGCGGACTGCTGCTGCCCGGCCTGACCGGCGCCGCCATGGCCGCCGGGGCGCCGTACGACCGGCACGCCGCTCCCGCGGCGGGCTTCGGCGACGGGCTGTCGGCCTATCTGATCGACCCCGACGGCGTGACCGCCCCTGTCCTGCTCGCCGGCGAGAAGGACGCGGCGACGCTCCGCGTGTGCGACCTCAGCCGCGACGGCGCCCTGGCGCTGCTGCGCCGGGGACCCCGCGGACGGCGCGAGGCGGTCGTGCTGCGCACCACCGACCTCGCGACGACCTGCGTGGTGCCGGTGGCCGACGGCGACCCGTGGATCGGCAGGTTCTCGCCCCGCGCCGACACCCTCTGGCTGCGCAGCAACGCCCACCGGGAGTTCGCGGTGCTGCTCGCCGCCGACCTCGGTCCGCGAGGTGAGCCCCGTGGCTGGTCCGTCGCCGCCGCGCGCGAGGACACCGACCTGGAACTGCTCCAGATCGCCCATGACGGCGCCACCGCCGTGCTGGCCTGGAACGTCCGGGGCGCGAGCGACGTGGAGATCCTCGACCTCTACCCCTCCGGTACCGCCGGGGCCGCCACTGGCCCGCCCCGGTCCGTGCCGCTGCCCCACGAAGTGGTCACCCGGGTCGTGGGCGCCGGCACGCGGCGGCTGGTGCTGGCCCTGTCCGGGTCCCAGCGCCGGCCCGGCGTGTGGTGGCTCCCGGAGGGCGTGGCCCTGGTCCGCACCCCCTGGTCGTCCCGGGACGAGGACGCCGTCCCCCCGGGCCGCCCGCCCGTACGGCCGGTCCAGCTGCGGCTGACCGCGCGGGACGGACTGCCGCTGAACGGCTGGTACTACCGTGCGCCGGGGCGTGGCTCGGCGGAACCGGCACCCTGCGTGATCCATCTCCACGGCGGCCCGGAGGAACAGGAACGCCCCGTCCTCAACCCGCTCTACCACGAGATCCTGGGGCGGGGACTGGACATCTTCGCGCCCGACGTGCGCGGGTCCTCCGGGTACGGCCGGTCGTTCGTCGACGCCGACCTGGGCAGGGGCCGGTTCGCCGCGCTGGACGACGTGGCCGACTGCGCCGCCCACGCGGTACTGGCCGGCCCGGCCGATCCCTCCCGGCTGGCCGTCATGGGCCGCTCGTACGGCGGCTACCTCACGTTCGCGTCGCTGGTCTGGCACCCGGACCTCTTCCGTACCGGGGTGGCGGTGTGCGGCATGTCGGACTTCGCGACGTTCTTCGAAGGCACGGAACCCTGGATCGCCCAGTCGGCGGCCCACAAGTACGGCCATCCCGAACACGACCGCGAGCTGCTGCACGCCCTGTCACCGATGAGCCGTATCGACGCGCTGCGCGCGCCGGTGCTCGCCGTGCACGGGGAACACGACACCAACGTGCCGCCGGGGGAGTCGGACCAGTTCGTACGGGCCGCACGTGAACGCGGTCTCACCGCCGAGCTGCTCACGCTGCGCGACGAGGGACACGACTTCCTGCGCGCCGACAACCGGCGGCTCTTCCGCCGCTCCGCCGCCGACTGGCTCGAACGCCATCTGACCGGATGACCGGGCCGAGCATCCGGCTGGAGCAGCGGGCGTAGCGGGGTCAGCCGGGCTGACCGGCCGGTTCCGCTTCGTCCGGGCCGCACGGGACCGGGGCCCGGCAGGACCGGGGCCCGCGCAGGACCGGAGTTCGCGCAGGGCCGGAGCCCGTTCCCCGGCGCGCTCGTCAGCCGGCGGGCTCGTCGGGCCGGGTGTGCGGACGCGCCGGAACCGGCCGCGCGCCGCCGTCCTCGGGGACGGCGGCGCGCCGGTGCCGGTGGAGCGGGCTCGCCGCCCCGGCGGGTTCAGCTGAGCTCGGCCCCCTTGGCCGCCGCCTCCTCCTCGGAGTGCGCGTCGCCGGTGGCGAGGGTGCCGCGCGAGCTCTCCAGGTGCGCCCGCACGAACCACTGGAACTGCTCCAGGTCGCGCAGCTGGCCGATCAGGAGGTCCTCGGTGGCGGGGTCGATCTCGCCCGCCTCCTTGACCGCGGCCCGGACACCCTCGATCACGCCGGTGTAGACGACGTCGAGCGCGCCGAGGTGCGCGATGGCGTCGGCCCGCCCGATGGAATAGTCGTCCCAGGTGCGCTCCTTGACCAGCGCGCCCGGTGTGCCCTGGGCGATCCCGCCCAGCGCGGCGATGCGCTCCGCGACGTCGTCGGCCATCTCGCGCACCTGGTCGACCTGCGGGTCGATCATCTCGTGCACGGCGATGAAGTGCGGCCCGACCACGTTCCAGTGCACGTGCTTCAGCGTCAGGTGAAGGTCGTTGAGCGCGTGCAGGCGCAGCCGCAGCAGACCGATCAGCCGGCCGGCCGCCTCCCGCTCGATGCCCGGAACGGTGTACTTGGGGGTCAGGTCGTTGGGCCGAGTGGTCATTGCTCACCTCTGTGTCGATGGGGGTGAAGTTCCTGCGTCAGCACAGGTGCCCCCGTCCGACGCTGTCAGACCCGTGGGCCTCCCGCACCTCGTGAGGGGCGGGGCGCGATGCGGCGGCTCGCGCGAGGTGCCGGGTCCGGGGGCGTGGGTGATCCTGTAACGGTGTGGGGTGCCCTGGTCGGTCGTCTGCCGGCGGCCTACGCCGTCTCCGCCCGCCATGCGCTGACCGTGACGCTGGCTGCCGCGGCCGGCTTCTACCTCTTCCGCTACGGCCTGGGCCGCCCCGTGGCGGCCACCTACGCGCTGTTCGCCGCCGTGGCACTGGGCGGACTGTCCAGGATCCCCGGCACCGGACGCGGTCGCTCCGTGACGGTCCTGCGCCTGCTCCCGGTGTGCTGGGTGCTCGTGACCACCGGCACCTGCCTGTCGGTGCGGACGTGGAGCGCGGTGGCCGGCATGCTCGTGGTCGGCTTCGCGCTGGCCTTCGCCGCCGTGGGCGGCCCGCGTCCGGCGGGCGCCGCGCCGGGACTCCAGCTCCTCTACATCCTGCCGTCCTTCCCGCCGTACGATCTCGCTTCGCTCGGCGACCGGCTGACCGGAACGACCACCGGCGTGGTCGTCCTGGCCGCCGCCGACGCGCTCCTGTGCACCGGACCCGGCCCGACGACGTACCGGGAACTGGCGGCCCGGGGCGCCCTGGCCGCCCGGCGCTGCGCGACACTGCTCGCCGCGCCCCCCTACGCCCTGACCGGTACGGACATCGAGGCCGCCCAGCGGGCCGGGCAGGCCCTGCGGGCCGTCACCGTGCCGGAGGCGGAGCGTCCGGCGGGCCCGGGCGTGCGGGACCGCGCACTCACCCACACCGGTCTGGCCACCCGAGCGCTGCTCAGCAGGCTGGCCCAGCTGCCGTCCGCACCCGGCCGGGACCCGGGCCCGGACATGGCCGCCGTACTGCGCGCGGTGGCCCGGCTGGCCACGGCGACCGCGGGCTGCCTGCGGTCGGGTCCGCCGCCCACGGCACAGGTGAAGCAGTTGATCACCGCACGCGCCCGTCTGTCCGCCCTGTCCGCGGGCCCTCCTCCCGGCACGGCCGGTGTCTTCGACCCGCCCGACGGGGCCGCGCCCGCCTTCCCGCCCGCCGTACTGCGCCGGCACGCCGCCCTGCTGGAGATCGCCGACGCGGCGCTGGCGATGGGCACGGCGGCCGACCTCGCGGTGCGCGGCCGGCACGCCGCGGTGGAGGTGCCGCTCGGGCGTTTCTGGTACGCCTCCCGGCGGACCCCGGCGCTGTGGTGGCACCGGCTGCGCGGCCACGCCGGACGCCGGTCGGTGTTCTTCCAGAACGCGGTGCGTATCGCCCTGGCGCTGACGGCGGTCCGGCTCGTGGCCGGGCTGGACACACTGCCGCACGGATTCTGGGCCATGCTGGCGACGCTCACCATCACCCGTACCACCGTGAACCAGACCTGGAGCACCGTCCGCCTGGCGCTGGCGGGCACCCTGGCCGGGGCCCTGCTGACCGCGGGGATACTGCTGGCGGTGGGCTCCGACACCGCCGTCTACGCCGCCGTGCTGCCGGTGTGGATGCTGTTCGGCTTCACGGTCGGCCCGGTCAAGGGGGTCGGGTGGGCGCAGGCCCTGTTCACCGTCCTCGTGGCCCTGGTCTTCGCCCAGCTGGCGCCGCCGACGTGGCGGCTGGCGGAGGTCCGGCTGCTGGACGTGCTGGTCGGCAGCGCCATCGGTGCCGTCTTCGGCGTGCTGGCCTGGCCCCGCGGCGCCCACGACGAGCTGCGGTACGCGGCGGCCGAACTGCTGCGCAGGGCGGCGGAGATCGTGGTGGCGACCAGCGCCTCGGTGGCCGGACCCGACGGCACGGCGGCGGCCGTGCGGACGGGCGTGCCCGGTCACCGGTCACTGCAACGTGCCGTCATCCTCGCGGAGTCGGCCTACGCGCAGTTCCTGAGCGAGCCGACGCCGTTCCAGCTCAGCAGGCGCAGGTCGGACCTTCCCGACCTGGACTGGCAGGCCACGCTGATGGCCGGCCATCACACCCTGTGGGGCTCGGACCGGCTGCTGGAGCCACCGCTCACCGCGCTGAACCCGGCGGCGGCCACGTCGGCCGGCGCGCTGGGGGAGCGGGTGGCGGGGCGGATGCTGCTGGTCTCCGCGGCACTGGACCCGGGGGACGACACCCCGGCATCCGTACCGGTGGTCTCTCCCGGCGCGGCGGCGTTGGCGGCCTTCCGGGCCGAGCCCCCCGGCGCTCCCCGGCGGTACTACGCGACCGCGTCCTGGCTGGCCTCCCTCATGACCGACCTGGCACGGATCGTGCACACCGGCCCCGTGCCCGCGGCCGGCAAGGAGACCACCGGCCCCCGCTGAACGCCTCCTCCGCGGCATCGCCTGCTGAGGAGGCGTCAGGACGGAGGGGCTGGATCGCCGGTCACCGGGTAGGCGGAACGGCACAGGACCTGAAGACAGCGGGGTACCCCGGTACCCCGGCGGAAGGAGAGTCGTGTCCTCAGTCGTCGAACGGATCAAGCAGTTCGCCCGCAGCCCGCAGGGCCGGCGCACGATCGAACAGGCACGCCGCACCGCTTCCGACCCACGCCGCCGCGCCCAGGCCCAGCGGCTCTTCGAAAAACTGCGCACCCGCCGGTGACAAGCGGGTACGGCCCCCTCCCGACGGACGACGGGACAGCGGGCCGTACCCCCGTCATCCGCCGGGCGTCACACCCGCGCGAGTGACGAGACGGAAGGGATGCCCGACCGGTTCTCCGTACACGCGGTACCCGGCCGGCTTGTCGGACCCCCCAGCAGCGTGGCCCGGGCGGCCGGCGCCGGCGCGGGCGCGGGTCGGACGCGCGGCTCACCACCCGGTGCGCAGCAGGTGGTTGAGGAGCAGGGCCAGGACCGCCTGGGCCGTGAGCCAGGCGCGGGGGTGGGTGAGGAACGCGCCGGAGGGCAGGAGCCACAGCGCGAAGGGCAGCCAGATGCGTTCCGTCTCCGCCTTGCTCATGCCGGACAGGTCCGCGCACAGCAGGCCGAGCAGGGCGGCGGACACCAGGAGCGCGAGCCGGGCCCCGGCCCCGGGACGGCCGGGGAGGGACAGGACGTCGCGGCGGCTGCGGACGAGCAGCGCACCGGTCCGGCGCAGGCCCGCCGCCGTCGCCACACCGGTGATCAGGACCGTGCAGGCCAGGTTGGCCCACACCCAGTAGGCGTACGGCCTGGTGCCGCCGACGCCCTGGTGGTAGCGGGTGACCAGCAACCGGTACGCCTCCCACCAGTCGAACCCGGCGAGCGTGAACAGCACGGGGACGACGGCCGCCCCGGCGACCGGCAGCACCAGGACCGCCGGGCGTTCGCGGACCCGGTGCCGCCCCGGCACCAGCACCGCCGCCCCGATCAGCACGAACAGCGTCAGGCCGTACGACAGATAGCAGGTCAGGCCGAACAGCAGCCCCGACAGGGCCGCCCACCCCACGGACCGGCCGGTGACCGCGAGCGCCAGCAGGGCGACGGACCACGCGGCGACCGCCATGAAGTAGCCGTCGGCGGAGGCGCCCACCCAGACGGCGGCCGGGGCCAGCACCAGGAAGGGCGCCGCCCGCCGGGCCAGCCGCTCGTCGGCCAGCGCCCGGATCGCCACCAGAGCGGCCACGCAGGCCGTCGCACCCACGGTGACGCACCAGGCGCCCGCCCAGCCGCCGCCCCGCAGGCCGGCCCGGTCGAGCAGGACGAAGGTGAGCGTGGCGGCCGGGGGATGCCCGGCGATGTGGGCCGGCCAGGCGCCGGGCGGCCCCGCGACGATGTGCTGGGTGAAGTCCCGCAGGGCGGCCGGGATGTCGTGGAAGCGGCCGATGACCGTCAGGTACTCGTTGCGGGTGGTGAGCCGCCCGGCCACCCCCCGCTGCCACCCGTCGACCAGGGCCAGCGACCACGTCCAGGCCAGGGCCGCGGCCCAGGACGCGGCCAGCAGCCCGCGCCAGGGCAGCCGCAGGGCCACCGCCGGTCCGTACAGCACCGCGGCGAGCGCCACCAGCACGGCGGCCGGCGTCCCCGGCCCCGTATGCGGATCCCAGTCGGCGAACAGCGGCGGCCAGTGGACGAAGAGGGAGTGGTGGGCGTCCTGGACACGGCGGCCGACCAGCACGGCCGTCAGCACGAGCAGAACGGCGGCCAGGGCGGCGGCCAGGTCCGCGAACAGGTCGGCGGGGCGGCCACGAGGGCGGAAGCGGATCACACCGGAACGCTAGGCCGCGCGGCCGGTTCCGTACCGCCGTCCGGTCCTGACGTCAGCGTTTCGTCATCAGCGGCACGCCCCGCACCGCGGGCCCGCGGGCCTACCGTCGGGGCATGCGGCTCCCTCTCTCACCCAGCTCACCCGCCTTCTGGCGCAGCCCGCTGCGCGGCACCCGGCTCACCTCGGTGCTCGGCGTCGTCCTCCTCGTCGGCATCACCGTGCTGTTCGTGACGGGCCTGGCGTCGTACGCCGCCTACAACCCCGACCTGTCGCCCGTGAACGACCAGACACCGGGCAAGGGCGTCCTGGGCTTCTACCTCTTCTCCTGGCCGACCGATCCGCACTGGCTGTACCGCCTCGACCAGGGCGTCCACGTCACCCTCGGCATCACCCTGATCCCGATCCTGCTCGCCAAGCTGTGGTCGGTGGTGCCCCGGCTGTTCACACTGCCGCCGGCCCGCTCGCTCACCCACGCGCTGGAGCGGATCTCCCTGCTGCTCCTCGTCGGCGGCGCGCTGTTCGAGTTCGTGACCGGTGTGCTCAACGTCCAGCTCGACTACGTCTTCCCCGGCTCCTTCTACCCGCTGCACTTCTACGGCGCGTGGGTGTTCTTCGCCGCCTTCCTTGCCCACACCGTCCTCAAGACGCCGGCGGCCGTCCGCGCGCTGCGCCGACGGGGGGAGCAGGACGGCGAGTTGGCCTCCCCGCTGCCGGATCCGCCGACCGTCTCCCGGCGCGGCGCCCTCCAATTCGCCGGCGGCGGCTCGCTGCTGCTGTTCGCCACGACCGTGGGACAGGACTTCGACGGGCTGCGGCGCACCGCCCTGCTCGCGCCGCACGGCGGCGCCGACCCCGGCACCGGCCCGAACGGCTTCCAGATCAACAAGACGGCGGCCTACGCCGGGATCCGGACGGCGGACACGCACGAGGACGCGTGGCGGCTCGTCGTCACGGGCCGGGCCGGGACCGTCCGCCTGGGCCGGGCCGACCTGCTGCGGCTCCCCCTGCACAGCGCCGCCCTGCCCATCGCCTGCGTGGAGGGCTGGTCCACCTCGGACCAGTGGTGGCGCGGCGTGCGGCTGCGTGACCTGGCGGAACTGGCCGGGTACGGCGGCGATCCGCCGGACGTGTTCGTCGAGTCCCTCCAGCGGCACGGGGCCTTCCGGAAGGCGGCCCTGCGCGCCAACCAGGTGGCCGACCCACGCTCGCTGCTCGCGCTGTACGTCAACGGCGAGGAGCTGTCCCCCGACCACGGCCACCCGGCGCGCGTGATCGTCCCCGCCGCGCCCGGCGTGCTGAACACCAAGTGGGTGGCCCGGCTGACGTTCGGAGACCTGCGATGAGGCGTCCGCTGCCGCTGGGCAGCCCCTTCCACCTGCTCGTGCTGGCCTGCTCGTTCGCGCTGGCCGCCTACGCGGGGGTGCGGCTGTTCGCGGGCGACGGGTTCGGCGTGGCGCTGTGGTGGGTGGGCCTGGCCCTCCTGCACGACCTGGTCCTGCTGCCTCTGTACGCGGTCGCGGACCGGGCTGTCGTGCGGGGGCTCGGCGCGGCCGGCCGCCGGGAGCGGACGATGTACGTACGCGTCCCGGCAGCCCTGTCCGGGCTGCTCCTCCTCGTCTGGTTCCCGCTCATCAGCGGCATGGTGGACGGGCGTTACCGGCTCGCCACCGGGCTGTCCCCGGACGGCTTCCTTGCCCGCTGGCTGCTGATCACCGCCGTACTCTTCGGCGGCTCCGCGCTGCTGCTGGCGCTGCGGCTGCGCAGGGCGGCGAAGGACCGGCCCCCGGCCGACCACCGGCCGGCCCGCTCCCAGCCCCGCGCGTGACGCAGCAGCGCCGGCGTCCCCACCCGCGCCCAGGGGAAGGGGGCGCCGGCCGCGCGGGTGCCCGGGGCGTCCACGACCCGTACGTAAGCGCGTTCGTCCACGTCCACCGGGGCGGTCTCGGCGATCAGCAGGCCGCCGGGACGGAGCAGTCCGGCCACCCGGTCCAGGAGGATGCGCGGGTCGCCGCCGATGCCCACGTTGCCGTCCATGAGCAGGACGGTGCCCCAGCGGCCCTCGCCGGGCAGCGGCTCGAACACCGAGCGCCGCAGGGCCTGGCCGCCGAGCCGTAGGGCGTGTCCGACGGCGGCCTCGCTGACGTCGATGCCGAGGGCGGCCCGGCCCCGCGCGGCGAGTTCCGCCACCAGCCGTCCCGGGCCGCACCCCACGTCCAGCACGCTGCCCTCGCACCGGTCCAGGACGTCCAGGTCGGCCGCGTCGGGCCGGGCGCACCAGCGTTCCACCTCCAGCGGCAGCAGCCAGCCGTCCTCCCGGCGCAGGAACAGCGGCCCGCGTCCGGAGCGCAGGGCCGCCGTGTAGGAGTCCGCGGTGGCCCACGCGGGCACGGCGGTGCTCATCGGCCCGCCCTCGTCGCGTACCGGGCCAGCCGCGCGGCGAACCGGCCGTGCGGGACCAGGGCGGCGACGGCACGCGCATCGGCCGCCGTGTCGACGTCCCGCAGCACGGGCAGGTCACGCACCCGCAGCCCGGCCGCCACGAGCCGCTCGCGCTGCGTCTCTCCGGTCACCGGCGTCGACATCGGTACGCCGCGCAGCAGATCCGGGTCGGGCTCCGCCAGGCCCAGGGCCCAGAAGCCGCCGTCGGCCGACGGCCCGAAGTACGCGTCGCAGCCGGCGAAGTCCACGGTCAGCAGTGCGGGTGTCACCTGCGGGGTGTCCATGCCGATCAGGAGTGCCGGCCCCGGACAGCCGGCGAAGGCGTCCGCCAGCCGCGCGTCGAGACCGCCCGCGCACTGCGGTACGACGTCGAAGCCGGGCGGCAGCCAGGGCCCGGGAGCGCCGTCCAGGACCAGGACGCGGCGGGCGGCCGGGGTGGCCGCCACCACGTCGAGGGTGTCCGCGAGGCACGCCTCGGCCAGCGCGGCCGCTTCCCGGGGCGTGAACTGCGGGGTGAGGCGGGTCTTGACCCGTCCCGGCCGCGGTTCCTTGGCGATGACGAGAAGCGTGGTCACCGTACGGCCCTCCGTCCGCCGCGAGTCCCGCCCGGCGTCCCGGCCGGGGCACCGGCCGGCCGCTCGGCCAGGACCCGGCTCATGTCCCGGACCGCCTGCCAGGTCCCGCGCCACGTCCCGGTCACCTTGGACGCGCCCGTACGGGGCCGGTACGGCACGTCGTGCTCGGTGACGCGCCAGCCGGCGTCGGCGGCCCGCACGACCATCTGGAGCGGATAGCCGCTGCGCCGGTCGGTCAGCTCGAGGGAGAGCAGCGCCTCACGGCGGGCGGCGCGCAGCGGGCCCAGGTCGTGCAGGCGCAGACCGGTGCGCCGGCGCAGCATCCGCGTCACCGCGACATTCCCGGCGCGGGCGTGCGCGGGCCAGGCGCCGCGGCCCTGCGGACGGCGCCGGCCCAGCACCAGGTCGGCGACGCCCGTCTGTACGTCGCGTACGAACGGCTCCAGCAGCGACGGGTCCAGTGAGGCGTCGCAGTCGCAGAAGCAGACGGTGCCGGCGGTGGCGGCGCTCAGACCGGTGTGGCAGGCGGCACCGAAACCCCGGCGCGGCTCGTGCACCACGGTGGCGCCGAGCGCCCGGGCGACCTCGGCGGAACCGTCGGACGACCCGTTGTCCACGACGACGGCACGCCAGCCGGCCGGGATGCGGGCGAGCACCCAGGGCAGGGCCTCGGCCTCGTTCAGACAGGGCAGGACGACATCGACATCGTGTGGTGGCGGTGAGATGGTCACGGCGTTCACCCTACGGACGCGAACTGCGCATTTCGGATCCCCGCTCCTTACGGAACGAGGACGTGAGAGGCCGCGCGGCGGTCGGGGGCGACGCCGGGCGGGAGGCGGTGCCACGCTGGGGTCATGCAACAACAGTACGAGCCCGTCGAGGCCCGAACCTCCGGCCGGCCCGCCCGGATCCTGGTCGTGGACGACGATCCGACCGTCGCGGAGGTCGTCGCCGGCTACCTGGACCGCGCCGGCCACCTCGTCGACCGCGCCGACGACGGCCCCACGGCCCTCACCCGCGCCGACGCGCACCGGCCCGACCTGGTGGTGCTCGACCTGATGCTGCCCGGCATGGACGGCCTGGAGGTGTGCCGCCGGCTGCGCGCCCGCGGCCCGGTCCCGGTCGTCATGCTCACGGCCCGCGGCGACGAGGAGGACCGGATCCTCGGCCTGGAGGTCGGCGCCGACGACTATGTCACCAAGCCCTTCAGCCCCCGCGAACTGGTCCTGCGCGTGGAGTCGGTGCTGCGCCGCACCCGCCCGCAGGCCGCCTCGCCGGCCCGCCCGATCGGCGCGGCCGGACTGACGCTCGACCCAGCCGCCCGGCGGGCCGCCAAACACGGCGCCGAACTCGCTCTCACGCTGCGCGAGTTCGACCTGCTCTGCTTCTTCCTGCGCCATCCCGGACGGGCGTTCAGCCGCGAGGACCTGATGCGCGAGGTGTGGGGCTGGGACTTCGGTGACCTGTCCACCGTGACCGTCCACGTCCGCCGGCTGCGCGGCAAGATCGAGGACGACCCGGGCCGGCCGCGCCTGATCCAGACCGTGTGGGGCGTGGGCTACCGCTTCGGGACCGACGCCGGGGAGACGAGCTGACCATGCGCGACACCCTCCTCATCGCCCTGTACGCCTTCGCCGGCGCCGCGGCGGCCGGCCTCGCCGGAGCGGGTGCGCTGCGGCTCATCCGGCGCCGGTCGCTCACCGCCTCGCTCGCCGTGGTGGCGGCGGTCGGCGTGCTGGCCATGCTCGCGGGCACCCTCGCCGTCGCCTGGGCGATGTTCCTGTCCCCGCACGACCTGACCGTCGTCACGACCGTCGTCGCCATGGCGGCCGTGGTCTCCCTGGCCACCGCGCTGCTGCTGGGCCGCTGGGTGGTGGCCCGCAGCCACGAACTCGCCGTTGCCGCCCGCTCGTTCGGCGACGCCGGTGCCTTCCGTGCCCCCACCGCACCCGCCACCGCCGAACTGGACGCGCTGAGCAGGGAACTGGCGGCCACCAGCGCCCGCCTGGCCGAGTCCCGGCAACGCGAGAGAGCGTCGGAGACCTCCCGGCGGGAACTCGTCGCCTGGATCTCCCACGACCTGCGCACGCCGCTCGCCGGGCTGCGGGCCATGGCCGAGGCCCTGGAGGACGGGGTCGCCGCCGACCCGGACCGCTACCTGAAGCAGATCCGCACCGAGGTCGAGCGCCTCGACGCCATGGTCGGCGACCTCTTCGAACTCTCCCGGATCCACGCCGGCACACTCTCGCTGTCCCTCTCCAGGATGTCCCTGTACGACCTGGTCGGCGACGCCCTCGCGGGCGCCGACCCCCTCGCCCGCGAGCACGGGGTGCGGCTGGTCGGCGCCCATGTCGAGCCCGTACCGGTGGAGATCGACGGCCGGGAGATGAGCAGGGTCCTGGGCAACCTGCTGGTCAACGCCATCCGCCGGACACCCGCCGACGGCACGGTGGCCGTCGCCGCCGAGCGCGGGCCCGACGGCGTGGTCGTGTCGGTGTCGGACGGCTGCGGCGGCATCCCCGAGGAGGACCTGCCCCGCGTCTTCGACACCGGCTGGCGCGGCACCGACGCCCGCACGCCCCCGGGCGGCGCGGGCCTGGGCCTGGCCATCGTCCGGGGGATCGTCGAGGCGCACCGGGGGCGGACCGCCGTACGCAACATCCCCGGCGGCTGCCGCTTCGAGGTGACGCTGCCGCTGCCGTCGTAGCGGCGATCACCGCCCGCCGGGAGTCGCCCGCGCGAACTCCCGCACGCCGTCCGCGAATCCCACCGTGGGCCGCCACCCCAGTTCGTCGCGCAGCCGTGCGGAGTCCGCGGTGATGTGCCGGACGTCGCCGAGGCGGTACTCGCCGGTGACCACGGGCTCGGGCCCGCCGTGCGCCGCGGCCAGCGCCCGCGCCATCTCGCCGACCGAGTGCGGATCACCGCTGCCGGCGTTGTACGCCCGCAGCACCCCCGTGGCGGCGTCCGCCTCCAGCGCGACCGCGTTGGCCGCCGCCACGTCCCGGACGTGCACGAAGTCCCGTCGCTGCCGCCCGTCCTCGAAGACCCGCGGGGCCTCGCCCCGGGCGAGCGCCGAACGGAAGAAGGAGGCGACGCCCGCGTACGGGGTGTCGCGGGGCATCCGCGGGCCGTACACGTTGTGGTAGCGCAGCGACACCGCCGACCCGCCCGTCACCCGGGCCCAGGCGGCGGCGAGATGCTCCTGCGCCAGCTTGGTCGTGGCGTACACGTTGCGCGGATCGGCCGGCGCGTCCTCGCCGACCAGCCCGGGGAAGAGGTCCTGCCCGCACACCGGGCAGAGCGGCTCGAACCGGCCCGCCTCCAGGTCGGCGACGGCTCGCGGCCCCGGCCGCACCACCCCGTGCGCCCGGCACTCGTACCGGCCCTCCCCGTACACCACCATCGAGCCGGCCAGCACCAGCCGCCGTACGCCTGCCTCGGCCATCGCGGCCAGCAGGACCGCGGTGCCCAGATCGTTCCGCGAGACGTACTCCGCCGCGTCGGCGAACCCGCTGCCGAGGCCCACCATCGCCGCCTGATGGCACACGGCGTCGACACCGGCCAGCGCGCGGGCCACCGCCACCGGGTCGCGTACGTCGGCGGCGGGATCGTCCCGGACGTCGTACACCACCGGCTCGTGCCCGCGCTCCCGCAGCGCCTCGACGACATGGGACCCGATGAACCCGGCACCGCCGGTGACCAGTACACGCATACGGCCACGCTAGGTGCGCGACTGTGCCGGGACGGTCGACCGGCCCGGCACGTCACCGCTCCGTAAGACCTCGCCGGGCCCGCGGGCCCGCCGGACCGGTCACGGGGAGACGGTGGCGCCGGGCGGGACCCATCGGTGGGTGCGGGGCACCATGCCGTCGACGCCGTAGTCCTTCCGCAGGTGTTCGGGGATGGCGTAGTGCATGACGCGTCCGCGGGTGAGGGAGGACAGTTCGAGGATCGTGGTCAGGTGGCCGAGGCGGTCCAGGGCCCAGGCACCGAGCGGCGAGCGGTCCTCGATGGTCTCCAGCACGCCCAGCAGATGCGGAACGGCCTTGACCAGGACGTCCCAGCGGGTGCGGGGCACCCGCAGCCAGTCGGCGCAGGTGTCACCGACGAGATGGCGGACGAGCGCGGAGACGATCGGGTCGAAGAAGGTGCCGGGCACGACCTCCTCGTACAGGTCGATGAGCTGCCGGGTCAGCTGCGCGCCCTCCTCCGAGGGGCCCATGTGCCGGATCATGTACAGGTCGAGGAACGCCCGCGCGTCCTCCAGGGTCTTCGGCACGGCGTCCTGGTCGACGCCGAGCATCGCGCCGACCACCCGCCACGCGTAGTAGTAGGCCTCCGCGCCCTCGGTGGTCATGTGGACCCCGAGGCGGTGCAGGCTGTCCAGGACCAGCAGGGAGAAGAACAACTGCCCGCCGATCAGGTCCTCCTGGCAGATCGGCGTCCCCCACAACTGGGTGTCCCAGCGGTTCTCGCGCTCCAGGTGATGGCGGATGGAGGCGTGCAGCAGCCGGACCTTCTGGGCGGCCGGGACGAACCGGCTGCCGGCCTCGAAGGCGTCGGGCTGCATCAGGTAGACGGTGAACTGGCCCGTCTCGGCCATCCGCTTGGAGGGGTACTGCAAGGAGTGGGTCGCCGACAGCAGCCGCGCCACGTTGGGGACGACGTAGCAGGCGGGCATGGAGGCGAAGGACAGGGCCGTGGAGATGTGCACGTTGTTGTCGATGAAGAACAGCCGCGCCCGCTCCATCTCCCCCCAGTCCACCCAGGCCGGCGGGACGCTCGTGGCCGCGAGGTACTCCCGGGCGACGTCGGGCAGCCCGTCCGGCAGCGGGGCGCCGGCGGTGGAGACGTAGCGCATCAGCGTGTTGAACTTGCCGACCTCCCCGCGTGCGAAGAGCGTGGCCACAGTGGCGTCGGCGAGTTCGTCGCCGGTCCGGCGCAGAGCGTCCAGCGACGCCTCGGTGTAGGTCATGACAGGGCTCCTTGGGTGCCGGCCGCGGGGCGGCCGGTCAGTACGGGCGGACCGTGGCCGAGTGCGCCAGGGCGCGCAGGGTGTCGTCCGCGGGCGTGGGCAGGCGCAGTCCGTCCAGCGCGGCGAGGGCCTCGTCGACGCGTTCGGTGATCATGGCCTCGATGCGGTCCGGGGCCTTGAGCCGGCCCATCAGCTCCCGTACCTCGCGCAGGCCGTCCCCGTCCGGATCCGGGCGTCCCAGCAGCGCGCGCAACCGCTCCCGCTCGACCGGACCGGCCAGCCGCCAGGCCTCCGCGAGCAGCGCGGTCGGGCGGTGGCCGCGCACGTCGTCCGCGCCGGCCTTGCCGGTGACCCGCTCGTCCCCGAACAGCCCGAGCAGATCGTCCCGCAGCTGGAAGGCCTCACCCAGGGGCACCCCGTAGGAGGAGTAGCCCCCGCACAGCCTGGCCCCGGCCCCGGCCAGGACCCCACCGATCAGCAGGGGCTGCTCGACGGTGTACTTGGCCGTCTTGTAGCGGATCACCTTCAGCGAGGCCGGCAGGTCCGGGACACCCGCGGTCTGCAAGATCTCCAGGCACTCGCCCGCGATCAGCTCCCGGGCCAGCGTCCCCCACAGCGGGCGGGCCCGGGCCAAGTAGGCGGCAGGCAGACCACTGGTCGCGAACAGCTGCCCCGCCAGTGACATCAGCAGGTCCCCCACCAGCATCCCCAGCGCCTGCGCCGCCTGCGCGGCCCCGGGCCGGTGGGCCACGGCGGACCGCAGCGCGAGATGGACGGTGGGCCGGCCGTGGCGCAACGGGCTGTCGTCGATCAGATCGTCATGGACGACCGCCGCGGCGTGCACCAGCTCCATGGAGGCCGCGGCCCGCACCATGGCGGCACTGTCCGGCTGTCCCGCCGCCCGCCAGCCCCAGTAGCAGAACGCGGCCCGCAGCCGCTTGCCCCGCGCCACCGCGGCCTCCAGCTGCCCGGCGACCGGATCCAGCGCGGGGTCGATGGCCGCCAGCTGGTCGGCCTCCGCGCCCACGAAGCCGCGCAGCACCTCGTCGACGCGGGCTCTGAACGCGGGCGCGTCCCAGCGGTCAGCCGCCATCGCCGGCCCGCCGGGCCACCACGTGCCGGGCGAGGACCTCCAGATGCGCCGGCGGCACCACCGCGTACCGGTCCAGGGCCAGCCGTCCGCGCGCCCTCAGGTCCTGCTCGGCCTGCGCCGCGAGGTGCGCCGTGTCCGACCGGCGCAGCAGCCCGCGCACCGCTCCCGCGGCCGACATCACGGTGCTCACCGCCAGATCCGCGAGCCCCGCCGCCAGCAGCACCGCCTGTTCGTCCAGCCCCCCTCGGTGCCCGGCATCCCCAGCCACGTCTTCTCCCCTCGCCGACCACGGGACGCCGCCGGTCGCGCGCCACCAGGGTCGTGTCGTCGAACTCCCGCCGTTCGCCCGGAGGGCGGGCTCTGCGGCGTCAGGTGCGTGCTCTCGGCGTGCCGGGTCCTGACTCTCGTACTGGACGTACTTGGGTCGGGGCCCGGTGCGGCGAGAGTGCGTGCATGGCGTCGTGGAGCAGGCGGGAGTTCGACGACACGGCCTAGGGCCAGCGTCGTCCACGCGGCCGGCGGGAGGCCCGCGGAACTCACCAACGAGTGATCACTTCGCACACCCGTGCGCGCCGGCCCGCCTCCCGGTCGAGCGGGAAGGGGGCCGTAGCGGCCGGACGGAGAGCGACACCCTCGTCCGGAAGATCGCCCGGCGGCCCCGCACGGTGACTGTGCCGGACGGGAATGTCCGGGCGGCCGGCTCCGTTGACACCCATGTGACTGACATGCACGGACCAAGAACGTATCCGGTCGGCAACGTGATGTCGGTCCGCGAAAGGAGGACCTCATGGCACGCAGCACCGTGCGTCCCGTCGTCCGGCTGACCTCGGAGGCCGGAACGGGCGTCACCTATGTGACGCGCAAGAACCGACTCAACGACCCCGACCGGCTGGTCCTGCGCAAGTACGACCCGGTGGCCGGGCGGCACGCCCTCTTCCGTGAGGCGCGCTGACCCGGGCCCGCGTCGGCCCCAGGACCGCTGAGAGGAAGGACAACCCCATGAGGCCCGGAATCCATCCCGTATCCCGCCCGGTCGTCTTCCGCGACCGTGCCGCGGACGTGACGTTCCTGACCCGCTCCACCGCCGGTTCGGACCGGACGGTCGAGTGGGAGGACGGCGTCACCTACCCGGTGATCGACGTCGAGATCTCCTCGGCGAGCCACCCGTTCCACACCGGCACGTCCCGAGTGCTGGACACCGAGGGCCGCGTCGAGCGCTTCCAGCGCCGCTACGGCCGTACCGCGCCGGCCCACAGCTGAAGAGCCGGCACCGTGACGAAGGGAGAGGACGCGGATGAAGGTGCGTAAGTCCCTGCGCGCGCTGAAGTCCCGGCCCGGCGCCCAGGTGGTGCGCCGGCGGGGAGTGACCTACGTGCTCAACAAGAAGGAACCGCGCTTCAAGGCCCGCCAGGGCTGAGCGGACAACCGCACACGCCGACGGGCCCGGTCCCCGGGGGGACCGGGCCCGCCCGTGTCCCGGCGCACCGTCGGACACACCTCACCGCATCCCGGGCAGACGCCGCAGCTCACTGATCACATGAGGCGGGCGAGAACGGGACAGGCCACGCTCAGCGTCAGCGTTCCCGCGGCGAGGGCGCCGGCGGTGGGCCAGGTGCCGGTTCCGGCGAGGGCGGCGCGGCCGCGTGCGGCGGCCCAGCCGAGACGCCGGCGACAGCCGCGGCGCCCCCATCCAGGTGCAGGTGCAGGTGCAGGTGCAGGTGCGGCGCAGGGCGCCGTCGCCGAGACGGCCGCCCGCCCGCTTGCGCAGCCGCCGTGCGGTGAGGACGAGACCGGCCGGATACGACAGGGCAGGCCCCGGCCATGCCGGTCACGGCCCGGCGCGCGGGCAGCAGCGGACGGCAGACGGTGGCCGAGGCGATGTTCACCGCCGGTCAGGAGCGTGTGCGGGCCGGCCGGCCCAGTGTCGGCCACGTTGCAGGTGCCGGCCGGCAGCCACGTGCCCAGCGCGGTGGCCTGAAGTACCTGCCGGACGAGCCCCGTCGCCCGGGAGAGGACCGTGCCCACCGCCATCGACAGCGAGGAACGGGCCAGGCCTCCCGCCGCCGCCCGTTCCGCCGAGCGGCATGCCGCCCCGTACGCACTCATCCGGTGACGCGGCCCGCGCCGTGGTCTCCTCACCCTGCGTCATGATGACAACCTACGTGCTCACGATCTTCCGGCTCCGACCGCCCGACCCCGCCCGGCCGTCGCCCCGCGCGCCGAAATCAGGCCGGGCCGGGCGGCGGGGAAGGCGTCTCGTGGCCGGCGGTGGTCTGCCGGATCAGGTGGTCGACCACGTCGGAGAGGCTGTGCCGGCGGCGGTAGGCCCTGCGCTGGCGGTCGGCACCGTTGCCCACGGTGCCGAGGCGTTCCCGCGCCGCACGGACCATGCGGCGCTCCGCCGGAGCGAGGGCCGGCAGGGCGGTGCGCCAGAGCCGGTCGAGGTGCACGGCCGCGGGTTCCAGCCGGCCGGTCCGCTGGTCGACGGCCCGGCCCCGGATGCCGTCGCGGGCGGCGCGCCAGTACGCGGCCCGCAGCAACTCGGGCTGCGGGCGCGGGGCAGGCCGTCCGTCCCGTACGGCCGACAGGGCGGCACCGGCCAGGCCCTTGACGGCTGCGGCGAGGAGCAGCGTGTCCTCGACCGTGGGCGCGGCGTCGGCGACCCGGATCTCCAGGGTGGGCACGTGGTGGGAGGGACGGATGTCCCAGTACAGTCCTCCGCGGTCGAGGAGCGTCCCGCCGGCCATGAGCCGGCCGACGAGGTCCTCGAAGTGGGAGACGGACTCGAAGTACGGCGGGGCGCCGGCCACCGGCCACCGGCCCCAGGTGAGCGTGCGCCAGCTGTCGTAGCCGGTGTCCTGGGCCTCCCAGTACGGCGAGTTGGCGCTCAGCGCGATCAACACCGGCAGCCAGGGCCGCAGATGGTTGCCGACCTCGAGCGCGGTGGCCAGGTCGGGGATGCCGACGTGGACGTGGCATGCGCAGACGGTCTGCTCGTGGTCCAGGGCGCGGAAGGTCGCCAGGCTCTGGGCGTAGCGGGCCCCGGCGGTCAGCGGCGGGGGACCGTGCCGGCCCAGGACCGGCGTGCCGCTGGAGATGATGCGCAGCCCGAGGCGGGCGGCGGCGTCCGCCACGGCCCGGCGGGTCTCGCTCAACTCCACGCCCAGGCCGGCCAGACCGCCGTGCGGATCGGTGCGCACTTCGACCTGGAACCGGGTGAGTTCGGTGGTGACCCGGTCGCCGAGCCGCTCCGCGGCGTGCGCCACGACCTTGTCCGCCCGCGTGCTCAGCTCCCGGGAGACCGGATCCACCAGCAGATACTCCTCCTCCACACCGACCGTGAGCGCGGGCGCGCTGCCGAACCTCTGTGACGTGCTGCTGCCGCTCGCCGGCGAGGGCCGCGCGCCGGTGGATGTCCACGTCTCGCTCTCCATGGGCCTCAGTGTGACCCCCGCGGCCGCGATGCCGGGGCGCACATGTCGGCCAAGCGGCCGGCGTCCGGGGGGTTGACCGAAGAACGCGAACGATCCGTCCGGCGTGCCTCAAGTGGCAGGAGAGCGGTTCACCGTCCGGGGTGGCGCGCGCGGCAGGTGTTTCGGTCATCGGGACAGCGACGGCTGGGACAGGTGTGCATCCGACCCGTCATCGGCGCGGCGCGGCCCGAGCGATGTGCCGGGCGCTGCCCGCGATCACGCGAGGCAGTGGGCCTTCGACGTCACGAGCCCGGGGCGGTTTCCTGGAGACCGACCGGACCGCTTCCGCCACCGGCACCCACTACGACGTGAACGCCCACGCGTACCCCGACCGTGGCGACGCCGAGCCGCTCCGAATGCGGTCGCGGACGGTGACACGGTCCGGCACACTCCGAGTGTGGACCGTCTGACGGAGATCGCCGGCCGGCCGGCGGAGGTCAGGGGTGTCGCCGTGGTGGCCGTCGGCGGCAGCCGGGCGGCGGGGCAGCCCACCGCGACTCCGACCACGGCCTCACCCTGTACTACCCGGCCGCCCCTGGACGCCGGTGCCCTGCGGCTCCTCGCGGCCGAACTGACCGGCACGTCGGTCGACGTGACCGAGCCCGGCGGCTGCGGACGTGGGCGGACGGCGGGGCCTGGCTGACCGTGGACGGCCACCGCGTCGACCGGCTCTGCCGTGACCTCGACCGGGTACGCCGGGGCTGGGCGGACTGCCAGGAGGGACGCTTCGAGGTCGGAACCCGGCCCGCCCGCCCGCTGGGCGTCTACTCGCACACGTACGTCGGCGAGGCGGCCGTCGGGCGCGTCCTCGCCGACACCGGCGGCGAGCTTCGCATCCTGCGCGAGCGGACACGCCGTCACCCGGAACCGCCGCGAAGCACTCACCGCCGCCGCGCGGCCGGAGGCCCCGTGCATCCTGGCGGCCGCCCGCAGGGGAGCGGCACGCGGTGACAGCTTCTCCGTCGCCGGCTGTCTCTTCCGCGCGGTGGGCCTCCTCGTGCACGCGCTGTCCGCCCACGTGCGCTCCCGGGTGCTGAACGAGAAGCGCGCGGTCCGGGCCACGGGAGGCATCCCTGCCCGCCGTTCCCGGCTTCGCCGCGCGGGCGCACGGGCTGTTCGGCGCACCCGGCACGACCACGGACGCCCTCCGCACCGCACTGGACGGGGCGGCGGACGCATTGGCCGCCGAGGTCGGCGGACGGCTCACCTCCTGACGGCGGTCCCGCCAGGGTCCGCCGGGGCCCCGGCCGGCGTGCCGGGGCTCCCGGCCGGCGAGGACGTCCGCCGCGCGGGCGCGGAGGTCACTTGGTCGCGCCCTGGGCGAAGCCGTTGTAGATGTACCGCTGGAGGAAGAGGAAGACGAGGAGGGTCGGCAGGATCACCAGGATCGTGCCGGCGGAGATGTCCTCCCAGTGCGCGCCGAACGGCCCCTTGAAGCGGAACAGCGCGGTGGAGATGGTGCCCAGGTCCTCGGACGGCATGTAGAGGAACGGTATGTAGAAGTCGTTGTAGACGGTGATGCCCTTGATGATGACGACCGTGGCGACCGCCGGTTTCAGCAGCGGCAGAATGATCTTCCAGTAGATGGTGAAGGTGTTCGCCCCGTCCAGGCGCGCGGCCTCGTCGAGGGAGACCGGGATGCCCCGGATGAACTGGAGGAAGATGTAGATCGAGACGATGTCCGTCCCCATGTACAGCAGGATCGGCGCCCAGATGCTGTTGAACAGCCCGAAGCTGTTGACCACCTGGAAGGTCGCGACCTGTGTGGTGACGCCGGGTACCAGGGTGGCGACCAGGAACAGTCCCATGATCGGCTTCTTCGCCCGGAAGTCGAAGCGGTCGATGGCGTACGCGGTCATCGAGCCGATGATCACCGTGCCGGTGATCGAGAACAGCAGGATGAACGTCGTGTTGGCGAAGGCGGACAGCATCTTGCCGTCGTTGAACGCCGTCGCGTAGTTGCCGAGGTTCAGCCAGTTGCCCGGCAGCGACAGCGCACCGCCGTCCGAGACCTCCTTGGAGGTCTTGAGGGAGGTGAGGAACACGACGACGAGCGGTATCAGTACGACCAGGGAGGCGAGGACCAGCGACAGGTAGGTCAGTGCGGGTGCGATCCGGCGGCGGGCGGGCAGGGGCGTGGTCATACGAGGTCCACCTTCTCGTCGGGCACGAGGCGGCGCTGGATCCAGGTGATCACCAGGATGATCAAAAGCAGGACGACGGCGGCCGCCGAGGCCAGGCCGGTCTTGTTGAACTGGAAGGCGAGTTTGACCGTCTGGATGACGAAGGTCGTCGTGCCGGTCGCGCCGCCGGTCATGATGTATGGGATCTCGAACACGGACAGGGATCCGGAGACCGCCAGGATGACGCTCAGGCTGACCACCGGCCGGATGCCCGGGGCGATGATGTGCCGGAACTGCTGCCAGCGCGTGGCCCCGTCCAGTTGGGCCGCCTCGTACAGCTCGCCGGGGATCGACTGGATCGCGCCGAGGAACAGGACGAAGTTCAGCCCGGTGAAGCGCCAGACGGACACTCCTGCCAGGGAGGTGTTCGCCGAGGAGGGGTCACCGAGCCAGGCGTGCCCGGAGCCGGCGCCGAACCAGGACAGCACCGAGTCGAGCGTGCCACCGTCCTGGAAGAAGTACAGGAAGACGAAGCCGATGGCCACGCCGTTGATCAGGTAGGGGAAGAACAGGATCCCCTTGAACAGGTTGCGGAACCGCAGATCGAAGCTGAGCACGGTCGCGAAATACAGGGCGATCACGATCTGCACGGCCGACGCGGCCAGGTAGTAGAAGCTGACGAAGAACACCCGGAACAGCTCGGGACGGGTGAAGATCTGCTCGTAGTTGTCGACACCGGTGAAACGGCGGTCGGGGCTGACGCCGTCCCAGTCGGTGAGGCTGTAGTAGATCATGTTGCCCACGGGCACGTAGGTGAACGTGACCAGCAGGACGAGAGGGACGGCCAGGAAGAGCCACGGGGTGAGCCGGCGCAGGACGCGCCCGCCCCGGCGTCCCCCGCCGGCGGGTGTCCCGCGGGGCGGCGGGGCGGTGCCCGGCACCTTCGCGGGCGCCGTGCGGGTCGTCTCGGTCATGTCGGGCCTTTCGTCTTGGCGGATGGGCGACGGGCGGTGGCCCCGTCCGGTGCGGACGGGGCCCGTACCGGCGTCCGGCCGGGCCGGGAGCACCGGCGCCGATCAGGAACCGGCGGTCCCGGCCGCCTCGTTCCACCGCTTGTCGAGGTCCGCGAGGTAGCCGTCGAGACTGCCGTGCTGCGCGCCGCGGGCGAGGTCGACCAGCTTCTGGCGGTAGTCCGGCTTGTTCAGGCCGATCTCGGCCGCGTTGTCGATCTTGTTGACCTCGCCGGTCTTCGCCTCGGAACGCTCCAGGAAGGTGACATCGTTGTCAACGAAGTCCTTCAGGGTGCTGGGCATGGGAGCGGACTTCAGGACCGGCACGGCGCCCTCCTTCGCCGAGTAGCCCGACTTCTCGGTGAACCAGTCGATCCAGGCCCGGGCGGCGGCCTTGTGCGAGGAGTGGATGTTCACCGCCTGCTGGTAGTCGCTGGCGAGGACGGCGCAGTACTTGCCGCCCTTCTGTACGGGGAATGGCATGAAGCCGATGTCGCCGGGGTCGGTGCCGGCCTTCTTCGCCGCGTCCCGCATCTGCGTGATGGCCCACGAGCCGAGCTGCATGGTGGCGACCTTGCCCTGGGCGATCAGCCCCTTGGACGCCTCCCAGTTGGTCGTGCTGGGGTCCTTCTCGGACAGGCCGCCCTTGACGATGTCGTACAGCAGGGAGTCGATCGTGTTCAGTTCGCCGCCCCGCTTCCACGGGGAGACGGCGCCGGCGAGCTTGTCGCCGGCCCGGGCGTCGCAGGTGACGGAGCCGACGTTGTTGGTCCAGGCGGTCAGCGGCCAGCCGTCCTTGAAGTTCGTGTAGTACGGCAGGGCGTCCGTCTTCGTTCTGACGGCCTTCAGGTCGGTGAGGAACTCCTGCGGCGTGGCCGGCCACCTGGTGATGCCGGCCTTCTTCCAGACGGCCTTGTTGTAGAGGAAGCCGTTGGCCGTGCCGAACTGGGCGATGCCGTAGACCTTGCCGCCGACATCGGTCTTGTCGCTGAACCGGTACTTGGCGCTCAGGTCGGCCGTGGTGCCCAGCGGGGCGAAGAATTTCGGGTAGTCGTCCTTGGCCACGGCGGCCGGGATCATGAGGACGTCGCCGTAGTCCTCGGTGTTCATCCGGATCTTGACCTCGCCCTCGTAGTCGGTGAGGGCCTCGAACTTCACCTTGACCTTGGGATAGGTCTTGTTGAACTCGTCGGCGTACCTGGCCATCGTCCCGTTCTGGACGAGGTCGGTACGGGCCGTCAGCACCTTGATCGTGCCCGACGCGTCGGCCGGGTCGGCAGGCGCCTCGGCGGTCTCGGTGGAGGCCGTGCCCCCGCCGCCGCAGCCCGCGACGGTCAGTATCGCGGTCGCCAGAAGCGCCCCGGTGAGTGCCTTCTTGTTCCCCATGTGCCCAGCTCCTTCAGGTTTGCGGCTCAGCTCTGCGAGTGGGATGTCGGCACTATGTCAGCCCCCGGTTAACCGGTAAAGCTAGAGTTTCGGGCACGATGCGCAATTGTTACCGTCCGGTGGACCATGCCACCTGTGAGCTGCCGCTCTCGCATGCGAATCCCCTCAGGGAAGCAGCTAGACCGGTTTATGGACAGTGCGAGATCAGCGCGTTAGGTTGTCCGCCGTTGTCCCGCGAACGGCCTGAGTCAGGCGATTGGAGCCGCACCATGAAGGACGTCACCCCGCTCACCGGGGGCTGGAGCCTGCGCCACGGTGAGGACCTGCTGGAGGCCCGGGTGCCCGGCTGCGTCCACACCGACCTGCTGGCGGCCCGGGCCATCCCGGATCCCTTCCTCGACCGCAACGAGGCCGACGTCGCCTGGGTCGGGCGGCGCGCCTGGACCTATGTCCGCCACCTCGGCCATGACAGCGTCCACGAGCGCACCGATCTCGTCTTCGAGGGTCTCGACACGGCCGCCTGCATCACCCTGGGCGGCCGCCCCGTCGGCACGACGCGCAACATGCACCGCGGTTACCGGTTCGACGTGACCGGACGCGCCGGTGAGCTGGAGGTCCGCTTCGCCTCCGCGTACGACGAGGCCGCGGCCGTCCGCGCGGTCACGGGGGAGCGGCCCAACGTGTATCCCGAGCCCTCGCAGTACATCCGGAAGATGGCGTGCAACTTCGGCTGGGACTGGGGACCGACCCTGGTGACCGCGGGCATCTGGCGGCCGGTCCGGCTGGAGCACTGGTCCACCGCGCGCATCGCCCGGGTGCGCCCCCTGGTCACCGTCGACGACGGCACCGGCCGGGTCGAGGTGCGGCTGGAACTCGAGCGCACCCCGCAGGGGCGGGGACGCGCACTGCGCGCCGAGGCCCGGGTGGCCGGTGTCCGCGCCGAGACCACCGTCACCGGCGACACGGCCGTGCTGCGCCTCGACGTCCCCGGCCCGCGCCTGTGGTGGCCCCGCGGCTACGGCGAACAGCCCCTGTACGACCTCGACATCACCCTCGGCGACGAGGCCGGCCCGCTCGACACCTGGCACCGCCGGATCGGCTTCCGCACCGTCGAGGTCGACCGCTCGGCCGACGAGCACGGCACCGGCTTCACCCTGGTCGTCAACGGTGTACGGATCTTCGCCCGCGGCGTCAACTGGATCCCCGACGACGCCTTCCCCTCCCGGATCACCCCCGAGCGCTACCGCACCCGCCTCACCCAGGCCGCCGACGCCAACATCGACCTGGTGCGCGTATGGGGCGGCGGCATCTACGAGGACGACGCCTTCTACGACACCTGCGACGAACTGGGCCTCATGGTCTGGCAGGACTTCCTCTTCGCCTGCTCCGCCTACCCGGAGGAGCAGCCGCTGCGCGGGGAGATCGAGGCCGAGGCCCGCGACAACGTTGTCCGGCTCATGCCACACCCCTCGCTGGTGCTGTGGAACGGCAACAACGAGAACCTCTGGGGCTTCCGCGACTGGGACTGGGAGGAACCGCTCGCCGGCGACTCGTGGGGCGAGGGCTACTACCTGGGCCTGCTGCCGCGCATCGTCGCCGAACTCGACCCGACCCGCCCCTACACCGCCGGCAGCCCCTGGTCCGGCTCCTGGGACCACCACCCCAACGACCCGGCCCACGGCACGCACCACTCGTGGGAGGTGTGGAACCGCCAGGACTACGCCGAGTACCGGGCGAACGTACCCCGCTTCGTCGCGGAGTTCGGCTGGCAGGCGCCGCCCGCGCTGACCACCCTGCGCCGTGCCCTGCCCGGTGAGGAACTCGCCCCCGACTCCCCGGGCATGCTCCACCACCAGAAGGCCGAGGACGGCAACGGCAAGCTGAACCGTGGCGTCGCCCGCCACTTCCCGCTGCCCGAGGGCGACTTCGACCGGTGGCACTACCTGACCCAGCTCGTGCAGGCCCGTGCGGTCGCCGCGGGGATCGAGCACTGGCGCGCCCACTGGCCGGTGTGCGCGGGAACGATCGTCTGGCAGCTCAACGACTGCTGGCCGGTCTCGTCCTGGGCCGCCATCGACGGCGACGGACGCCTCAAGCCGCTCTACCACGAGCTGCGCCGCGTCTACGCCGACCGGCTCCTCACCCTCCAGCCGGACCCCGGCGGCCTCGTGCTCGCCGCGGTAAACCAGTCCGACGGACCCTGGCGTACGACGGTGACGCTGCGGCGGGTGGAGGCGGACGGCATTGTGGTCGCCGAGACCCTCCTCGACCTCACCGTGGACCCCCGTTCCGTCGCCCGGACCGCGGTGCCCGCGGCCCTCGTACCGGACGAGCGGTCCACCAAGGAGTTCCTGGTCGCCGACGCGGGGGACGAGGCTGCGAGCGGGGAAGGACTGCGCGCCCTGCACTTCCCCGTCCCCGACAAGGACTTCGCCTACCCCCGGCCGCGCTACGACGTCACGCTGGAGCCCGTGCCCGGCCAGGGAGATAGAGTCGACGTCGTGGTGAGCGCCCGTACTCTCGTCAGAGACCTCCTGCTCCAGCCCGACCGGCTCGGCCCGGCCGCCGTCTGCGACCGCGGCCGGCAGACCCTGCTGCCCGGCGAGCGGACGCGCATCCGGGTCCAGGGCTGCGGCCCCGTCACCGCCGACGCCGTCAGGGCCGCCCTGTTCTGCGTGGACGTCGTGTGAGCGCCTCCCCCCAGCGCGTCACCATCAAGGACGTCGCGGCCCGGGCCGGGGTGTCCAAAGGGGCGGTGTCGCTCGCGTTCAACCACAAGCCCGGCGTCTCCCGGGCCACCCGCGAGCGGATCTTCGCGGCGGCCCAGGAACTGGGCTGGGCGCCCAGCGCCACCGCCCGCAGCCTGTCCAGCCGACGGGTCGACATCGTCGGGCTGGCCCTGTGCCGGCCCGCCCGGCTGCTCGGCCTGGAACCGTTCTACATGGACTTCATCTCGGGCATCGAGAGCGTCCTGGCGGAACGGTCGTGCTCGCTGCTGCTGCGCCTGGTGCGTGACCTCGACGAGGAGATCGCGGTCTACCGGGAATGGTGGCGCGGCCGGATGATCGCCGGCGCGATCCTGGTGGACTTCCGCGAGGACGACCCCCGGGTGCCCGCCCTCCAGGGCCTCGGCCTGCCCGCGGTCGCGGTGGGCCACCCCTCCCTCACGGGCTCCTTCCCCGCGGTGTGGACGGACGACGCGTCCGCGGTCGCCGAGGCCGTCCGCTACCTGGCGGCCCTGGGCCACCGACGCATCGCCCGCGTCGGCGGCCCGGCCGACCTCGGGCACAGCGCCATCCGGGCCCGCGCCTTCGCCGCCACGCTCCGGGAACTGGGCCTGGAGGAGGGCCGGCAGATCGCCACCGGTTTCGACGAGAAGGAGGGCGCCCGCGCCACCCGCACCCTGCTGCTCGCCGCCGGCCGGCCCACCGCGATCGTCTACGACAACGACATCATGGCGGTCGCGGGGGCGGGCGTCGCGGCGGAGATGGGGTTCACCGTCCCCGACGATCTGTCGCTGCTGGCGTGGGACGACTCCCAGCTGTGCCGGATCACCCACCCGACGATGACGGC
Organism: Streptomyces sp. NPDC006309; assembly: GCF_040613095.1. Lineage (NCBI taxonomy): Bacteria > Bacillati > Actinomycetota > Actinomycetes > Kitasatosporales > Streptomycetaceae > Streptomyces > Streptomyces sp. NPDC006309. The sequence goes on from NZ_JBEXRO010000025.1 coordinate 48,139, forward strand.
CATGAGCCACGACGTGCACCAGTTCGGTGCCGAGGTGGCGCGCGTGCTCTTCGACGTGGTCAACGGCACGCACACCGGCGGCCACCAGGTGCCGACGCCGTCCCTGACCCCACGCGGCTCCACCGCGCCGGCGCCGGGAACGGACGCGTAGTGATGCCGGAGGGCCGCGTCCGGTGCGGACGCGGCCCTCCGGCACACCGGGGGAGCGGTGTCAGCTCTTGGTGCAGGTGCCGCCGTTGAGGGTGAAGACGGCCGGGACGCCGTTGGCGCCGGTGGAGGAGCCGTTGAACCCGAAACTCACCGTGGAGCCGGCCGGGATCGTCTCCGTCCAGGACTCGTTGCTCGCCCGGACCTCGCCGCCCTGCTGGACGGCCCTGGCGTTCCACACCGAGTTCAGTTTCTGGGCGCCCGGGAAGGCGAAGGCGAGCTGCCAGCCCTTGACGGCCGTCGTACCGGTGTTGCGGATGGTGACGTCCGCGTTGAACCGGTTGCCCCAGTCGCTGAGGCTGTAGCTGACCGCGCAGCTTCCGGTGGCCGGACCGCCGTCGGTGAAGACGCCGGCTTCCTTGGCGGTCTGCTTGATGCCGTCGGCGCCGGAGAAGACGCGCTGTCCCCAGGCGGTGAGCTGGGAGGCGTCGAAGCCGGTGGCCATGTCCAGGTACTCGACGCCACCGCCGTTGCCGCTCCAGGACCAGCCGAGGTAGCCCAGACCGAGCTGCTGCGCGGTGGACATGATGGCGTCCTCGTCGGGGTCACCGTCGGAGTGCATGTTGCCGAACTCGCCTACGACTATGGGCAGATGCTGGGAGGTGAACCGCTCCAGGTAGCTCTTGACCTTGTCGGCGGTGTTGAACACGCCGTACATGTGGATCGAGAACACCGTGTTGCGGTCGGGGTCCGCCGCGAACACCTCCGCGGCGTGGTCGCGCATCGTGAACGACCAGTCCTGGCCCCAGTTGGGGGCGTCGACCATGAGCGTGTGACGGAACCCGGCGGCGCGCATGCGGGCCACGGCGTTCTCGGTGTCGGACGTCCACGACGCGTACCCGGTGTTGCCGTAGGGCTCGTTCCCGATGTTCAGGACGACGTACTTCTCCTGGCCCTGCACCGCGGCCTTGACGCTGGTCCAGTAGTCGACGGCGCGGGAGAGCGACACGGCTCCGTCCTGTTCGCCGTAGCCGGTGGTGTCGTGCGCCTCCAGGACGCAGACGAGCCGGTTCGCCTTGCACTGCGCGACGACGGACGCGACGTCGGCGGTGTCGTTCTTCGTCCAGCGGTCACCGGTGGCGAGCACCACGCGCACCGAGTTGGCGCCCAGCGCCTTGACGTCCTTCAGGGCCTGCGCGGTCCTGGTGGGGTACCAGGCGTGGGCGTGGTTCACACCCCGCAGGACGAAGTCCTTGCCGGTCGCGTCCAGCAGCCGCCCGTCGGCGACGTGGAAGCCCGGCGCGGCCTGTGTGTCCGCCTGCGCGGGGGCCGGCGCGGCCAGTACCGAGGCGGCGAGGGCCAGCAACGCTCCCGCCGCGGTGGCCAGTGACTTTCTCATGACTGCTCCCAGGATGGTGGCGCGTGCGGCCGGAGGACGAGAACGCCTCCGGCGCGCACGGCACTGCCGTTCACTGCATGGCTGTGCGTCCGGCTCGTCCGTCCGGTCCGGCGGGGCGCCGGCGGTCCGGGAACGCGAGGAGCGAGCCGGTCGGCATCCCGCTGCCCGGGCGTTGGTCGCGGCTCACACCGGGCAGCGGGACGGCAGGCCGCCGAAGAGGGACACCCACGAGACCTCGCCAGGAAATGGGTGGCCTCAAATCCCCTTCGTCGACGGCTGGGAGAGAGGCTAGAACGAGACTGTCGTCGAGACAATCATCCGAACCAAACCGGTTAAGTTTAGTTGTGGTTCAGTTGATTCCCGCCATCGCGACTTGTATTCGAGCTACGCTACGAAACCGGTTTAGTGAACGACACTCGCCCGCCGGGCCGCCACGACGGGGAGTGGTCGCCGTTATCTTCGCCGCCCGCACCTCCAGGCCGCCGCAGACCGTCATCACACTCCGCGTTCACTTGCATGCCTATAGTGACTGTCCGGATCGTCTCCGTAGTCTGTGAGAAGGGGAGCCGTATGGACGTCATGGCCGCGAGGGACCGCGTCTTCCGCACGCTGGATGCGGACGGCGACGGGGTGATCACCCGCGACGAGTACCTGACCCGCCCGGACCGGGCGGCGGCGCGGCTGGGGCGTGGTGTCAACGACCCCCTCGTCGCCGTCGCCCGCAGCCGGCACGAACGCGTCTACGACTCCATGGACGCGGACGGAGACGGCAGGGTGACCTTCCAGGAGTACGCGGCCTGGGCCGGCGCCCACACCTTCGACGAAGTCTGCCGGCAGGCGCTGGGGTCCCTGTTCGACCTGGCCGACACCGACGGTGACGGCATGCTGGACCGCGAGGAGTTCACCCGGCTGCGGGAGGTCCTGGGCAACAGCGCCGGCAACGCGGGCGAGGCCTTCGACGCCCTGGACGCCGACGGCGACGGGCGCGTCGACCGCGACGAGTACCTCTCCGCCATCCGCGCCTTCGTCAGCGAGGGCGCGTCGCCCATGTACGACGCCCTGGTGGCCGTGCGCTGAACCGGGCCGGCGGAGGCCGGACGGAAGATGCGTACGACCTGGCTCGGTCCTCGTGAGTCAAGATCACCGGCGGCCACTCGGCCGCCCCCACCGGGGTGAGCGGCACGCCACGTGACGACGCGACCGACGTCACCTTCCTTCGGCAGGCCCGACGCCGACGCGCCCGTCACCAGCATCGAGCTCAGGGTCGGCTGACCGCCTGGCCGTCGCGACAAGGTGACCGCGCGCCCCTTCAGCCGCCGAGGTCTGCGTCAGGCCTCTCATCAAGCTTCCGCGGTTCCCGGTTCTGCCGGGGACCGGCCGGTTCGAGGCCCCGCCACCGCCTCCCCGCCCGGGCGCCCGCGTCCGCCGGTCCTTCACCGCTCCGCCCGTCCCGGAGACCAGGCGCCGTTGGACGAGTACGAAGAACACCAGCACCGGCACGGTCATCACCGTGGACGCCGCCATGACGCCGCCCCCAGCGGAAGCAGGAACTGCCACAGGAATCGCGCGCGGCTCGCCCCGTCGAGGTACGCGGCCTCCTCCAGCGACCCCGCCACGGCCTTCACGAAGCCCCGCAGCATCCAGATCGCGAACGCAGCTGGCCGGTCTCGACGGCTCCGCGGTCCAGGACCTCACCGCCACCTGGATCGCCTGACTGCCGCGCGGGGGGTTCAGCAGACGGGAGCGCCGAACCACCTGGGCAGCCGGTCGAGCAGGTCCTGCTGGTCCTTACCGGCCCACGCGACGTGTCCGTCCGGCCGCAGCAGCACCCCGGGCACGTCCAGCTCCTCGCCGACGTCAACGACGTGGTCGACCCGGTCCGCCCAGCCCGCCACCGACAGACGGCCGGTCCGGTCGAGCAGGAGGCCGCGCCCGTCGTGCATCAGCTCGTACAGGCGCCCCCGCTTCAGCCGCACATCACGCAACCGCCGGCCCAGCAGCTCGTGACCCTCCCCGAAGTCGTAACGGACATCGACCGCGGTGATCATCCCGGTCACGTACCGGTTCACCTCCTCGAAGTCCATCAGCTTCGCGAACAGTTCCCGCAGCGCCGTCGGCCCCGGATCGCTCCCCAGCAGTGTCATCTGCGCGCGCGTGCCGGCCAGGACGCGGGCGCCCACCGGATGCCGTTCGGTGTGGTAGCTGTCCAGCAGCCCCTCCGGCGCCCAGCCGTTGACCGTGGCGGCCAGCTTCCAGCCGAGGTTGAACGCGTCCTGGACGCCGAGGTTCAGCCCCTGCCCGCCGGCCGGCGGGTGGATGTGCGCGGCGTCGCCGGCCAGCAGCACCCGGCCGACCCGGTAGCGCTCGGCCTGCCGGGTGGCGTCGCCGAACCGGGAGAGCCAGCGCGGCGAGTGCACGCCGAAGTCGGTGCCGGCGTAGGCCCGCAGCTGCTTCCTGAAGTCGTCGAGCGTCGGCGCGGCCGTACGGTCCTCGGCCACCCCCTCGGCGGGTACGCAGATGCGGTACACCCCCTTGTTGCCGTCCACGTCGGGGATGGCGCCGAACCGCAGCTGGGTTCTGCGCACCCGGGTGACGACGGCGGCGACCGTCGCCGGATCCTCGGACACCTCCATGTCCCCGAGCAGCGTCTCGACCGTGGCCGGCTCGCCGGGAAAGCCGACACCGAGTCGCTTGCGCACCACACTGCGGCCTCCGTCGCACCCGACGAGGTAGCGCGAACGCAGACGGGTGCCGTCGGCCAGCTCGACGGTCACGCCGTCCTCGTCCTGGCTCAGCCCGGTCACCTCACGGCCGCGCCGGATCTCGGCACCGAGTTCGCGGGCGCGCTCCTCGAGCAGCTGCTCGGTGGCGCGCTGCGGGATGGCGAGGCCGTACGGGTGAGCCGTGTCCAGCTGGTCCGGCCATGGTGTGATGATGCCGCCGAAGAGCCCGCCGACCTCGAACTTCTCACCGACCGCGAGGAACCGTTCCAGCAGGCCGCGCTGGTCCGTCAGCTCGACGCTGCGGGTGTGCAGGCCTCGGCCGCGGGACTGCCTGGTCGGCTCGGTCAGCTTCTCCAGCACGACCACGTGCACACCGTGCAGCCGCAGTTCGCAGGCCAGCATCAGGCCGGTCGGTCCGCCACCGACCACGATCACGTCCGTCATATGAGCACCCGTTCGAGGAGAGGGGATTGCGTCGGCCGGTCCCTCACCGAGGTCGGGACATGCCACCGCCCCTTGGCGAGCGGTGTCCCGTTTCCGCAGGTCCTGGCCCTGGCCGGCCATTCTGCGGGACCGTCGGGGCCTTGCCGCAAGCCCCTGGGTGCGCTATAAGTTGAGAGTGGCAAGGAGTGGCTTTCCTCCTTGCCTTCGCCGTTTTCCGGCCCCCGGTGACGCCCGCCCCCGGCCGATGTCACCCGCCGGACCTCCCGGTCACTCCGCATGGCGGACAGCCGGACCTGTCCATTGCGGGTAGTGCGGTAGAGAACGCCACCGCCGGTGGCCGACGAACACGAGGATCGGATGCGCGACAACGCGGGCACCGGCGGGCAGGCACCCGGCCACGGCACACCTTTGCGGGGACGCGTCGCCGTCGTCACCGGAGCGGCCCGCGGAGTCGGCGAAGCGCTCGCCCGACGCCTGTCCGGCGCCGGAATGAAGGTGGCGCTGCTGGGCCGCGAAGCGGAAACCCTGCGGCAGGCCGCCGCGACCCTGCCCTCGCCGAGCATCTGCGTCGAAGCGGACGTCACCGACCGTGCCGCGCTCGACCGTGCCGCCAGGCAGGTCGCCGAACAGCTCGGCCCGGCCAGCGTGCTCGTGGCCAACGCGGGCATCGCCGTCGGCGGCCCGTTCAGCCGCACGGAAGCCGACCTGTGGCAACGGGTCATCGACGTCAACCTGGTCGGCGCCGCCAACACCGCCAGAGCCTTCCTGCCCCAACTGACCAGCACCCGAGGCTACTTCCTCCAGATCGCCTCGACCGCGGCCTTCGGTTCCGCACCCATGATGAGCGCGTACTGCGCCTCCAAGGCGGGCGTGGAATCCTTCGCCCAGGCTCTGCGCGGTGAAGTCGAACCCGACGGCGTCTCCGTCGGCATCGCCTACCTCCACTGGACCGGCACCGACATGATCAGCGGTATCGACGACCATCCCGTCCTGCGAGCCCTGCGCCAGAACCAGCCCTGGTTCGCACGCCGCGTCCACACCCCGGCACAGGTGGCCGACTGGCTCACCACCGGCGTCCTGCACCGCGCCCACCACGTCTACGCCCCGCCCTGGCTGCGCTGGTGCCAGCCCCTGAGGCCGCTCTTCCCCGCCCTCGTCGCCCGGCTCGCCCGGCGTGAACTGCGGGCGCTCTCCGGCACGGAGCTCACGGACGACGTGGGAGTCCTGGGCGCCGGAGGTCGAGCCGACTGGGACGCGTTCTCCTCCACCGCCCACCCGCGCCCCGGCCGACAGCAGTAGCGGACGGCGATTCCACCAGCCGTGGGACCGATGGGGGCTCGTACGGAAGCGGTCGAATCGATGGAGCAACTCGCCCTGGTACGGCGGGTTTTCGTGCTCGACCGCGACGCGGGCGCCGATGTGCGGGACCCTCCGGGCGTCGCCGTCCGCTGGGCCGACTGCCGGTTCCCGTTGGTCTACGGGAGGCGTTGTGTCGTCCCGTCCCGCTGGACGTTCTCCCCGTCCCGCTTGTTCTTGGTGGGGTTCGGTCGCCTGAACACTTCATCGCCGGGGGCGGCCGCTTGTTACTCTTCCCGATCATGCGAGCCCTCTTCCCAGGATCCTTCGACCCGGTCACTCAAGGGCACCAGGACGTACTCCGGCGCGCTGCCCTCCTGTTCGACGAGGTCGTCGTGTGCGTCATGTTCAATCCGAGCAAAACCGGCCGCTTCCCCGTCCCGGAACGGCTGGACCGGCTCCGCGCGGCAGCAGCTGACTTCAGCAACGTCACGGTCGACTCCCACACCGGCGGCCTGCTGGTCGACTACTGCCGCCGAGTCGGCATCGACGTCGTCATCCGCGGAGTCCGCGGCGCTACCGACCTGGACTACGAAATGCCGATGGCCCGCATGAACCACGAGCTGGCGGGAGTCGAGACGTTCTTCATCGCTGCCGACCCCGCCCTGGCCCACATCTCCTCCACCCTCGTCACCGCGATGAGTCAACAGGGCCGTGTCCCGGACGATGCGTGAGCGAGCTTCTTCCAGCAGGGGCCGGCAGCGAGGCCGAGGAAGGCCGGGTAATTGAGGGGGTCACTTGACGGAACCGCCCGTGATGCCCGCGGCGATGTACTTCTGGGCGAGGACGAGGAGGACCGCCGCCGGCACCGCGGACAGGACGGACGCGGCCATCACCGAGCCCCAGTCGCCGACGTGCGCGCCGATGTACTGGTAGATGCCCAGCGTCACCGGCTTGACGTCGTCGGTGGTGTTCAGGGTCAGGGCGAACATGAAGTCGCTCCAGGAGAACAGGAACGCGAACAGGCCCGAGGTGATGAGCGCGTTGCGGCTCATCGGCAGCACCACCCGCACGAACGTCCGCACCGGCCCGGCACCGTCCATCTGCGCCGCCTCGATCACCTCGCCCGGGATCGACAGCATGAAGGACCGCATCAGCACGATGGAGAACGGGATGCCGAGCGAGGAGTCCGCCAGCATCAGCCCGAAGTAGGAGTTGACCAGGCCCAGCTCGACGTACGAGTCGTACAGCGCGTTGGCGATCACGATGCCCGGCACCATCTGCGTGATCAGGGTGCCGAACACGATCGTCCGTGTGCCGCGCAGGCCGAACCGGGCCAGCCCGTACGCCGCCGGCGCGGAGACCGCCAGGCAGAGGACGACCGCGCCGAGTGAGACCGCCAGTGAGGTCAGCAGGTGTCCGCCCTGGTCACCGAGGGCCTTGGAGAAGCCGGACAGGTCCAGGCGGCTCGGCACCGGATCGACCTGGAGCAGTCCCGAGGCGGGCTGGAGGGCGGTGTCGAGCATCCAGTACAGCGGGAAGAGCATCACGCACAGGATGAGCACTCCGGCGAGGGTGGAACCCCAGCGGCGCCTGGATGGCGTGGACGTACAGGTGGCCATGGACGTCACTTCCCCTCGCTGCGGCCGGCCCGCAGGTAGATCACCGCGAACACCGCGGAGACGAGAACGAGGACGTTGCCGACGACCGCGCCCGCCCCGAAGTCGAGTTGCACGAACGAGTTCTGGTAGGTCAGCGTGCCCAGGGTCTGGGTGGCGTCGGCCGGTCCGCCGTCGGTGAGCGCGAGGATCAGGTCGAGGATCTTCACCGTCGACATGAAGCCCAGGACCAGGACGACGGTGATCACCGGCCTGAGCATCGGCAGGGTGACGGAACGGAACGTCCGCCAGGCCGAGGCACCGTCCAGCGAGGCCGCCTCGTACAGCTCCGCGGGAATCTCCTGGAGACCGCCGTAGAGGATGACCATGTTGAACGGGACACCGATCCAGATGTTGACCAGGATCACCGACAGCAGGGCCAGGTGGGGGCTGGTCAGCCACGGGGTGTGGCCGCCGAGGCCGAGCGTGTCCAGGAACGAGTTCAGTACGCCCGTGTCCTGGTCGAGGATCCGCCGCCACACGATGCCGGACACCACCATGGGCACCAGCCAGGGCAACAGGATCAGCGACCGCAGGACGCCGTTGAGCGGGAACCGCCGGCTGAAGAACACCGCGAGCGCGAGACCGGCGCAGAACTGCCCGAGCAACGATCCGGCGGTGAACAGGAGCGTGTGCCACAGCGCCTTGCCGAACAGGGCGTCCCGCAGGACGTGCGACCAGTTGTCGACGCCGTTGAACGGGGCTTTGCCGGTGAAGAACGTCCGCGGCGTGTAGTGCTGGAAGCTCATCACGACGTTGCGGACGAGCGGGTAGCCGAAGAAGAGCAGCATGAAGACGACCGCGGGGGCGACGAACCCCCACTGGGCGAGGTGGCGGCGCAGGCGCAGCCGTCCCGGATCGGGGGCGCCGGCCGCCCGGCTCGCCGTGGGGGCGGCCGGGACGGTGACGGTGGACGTGGTCATGTGCGCGTACCTCGGTTCCCGCTCGTGGCCCGCTGCTGGGCGCGTGTCAGGGCGGCCTTGCTGGACTCGCCGGTCAGTGCGGACTGGAAGGCGCTCTGGAGGGCGAGTGACACGCCCGGCCAGCCTGCGCCCAGCTCGGCCGTGCGGGAACGGGCCGTGGCCACCTGGCCGGCGAGGGCGTCCAGCTCGGGCACCCGCTCGCGCCACACGGCGGCGGCCTTCTCGGCGGCCGGCACCATCCAGCTGTTGAGCGCGTACGTCAGCTGTTCCTTCTCACCGGACAGACAGGCGACGATTCGCCCGGCCATTCTCTCCCGCACCCTGTTTCCGGTGTTCGGGACCGTGAGAACCGCACCGCCGAGGGGTCCCACCGACCTGTCCCCGGGCTTCGGCACAGGGATCCGCGCGATGCCCCAGTGCAGTGACTTGTCGGTGTTCAGCGTCTCCACCTGCCACGGGCCGTTGATCATCATAGCCGCGTTGCCCGCCATGAACTGGTCGTTGACGTCCGCCTGCGTCCAGCCGACCGTCGACCTCGACAGCGAACCGTCGTGCAGCAGGTCTTTCCAGAAGTCCAGCGCCTCGACGACCCGCGGCCCGTCGAGGTGTCTCTCGTCGCCGCCGTTGGACCACATGAACGGCGTGAACTGGAAGACGCCGTCCTCGGCGCCGCCCGCGCTGAGCGCCAGGCCGTACCGCTTGCCGTGGGTCAGTTTCTTCGCCGTCGCACGCAGCTCGGCCCAGGTGCCCGGGACGTCGAGGCCGGCCCTGGCGAGGGCGTCCTTGTCGTAGAACAGCGCGAGCGTGTTCACCGAGCGGGCCGCGCCGTAGTACGTGCCTTCGTAGGAGCCGAAGTCGACGATGCCCCGGGGGACGCCGTCGGTGCGCAGGCCCAGGGTCCTGAGGTCGGTCAGCCCGCCGGCCTCGGCGAACGTCGGCATCTCGGAGGCGTCGAACTGGACGATGTCGGGCAGCGACCTGGAGGACGCCATGCGCAGCGCCTTCGTCATCACCTGCGCGGCCGGGACGCTCCGCTGCTCGACGGTGACGCCCAGCCGACGGCCGCAGCGGGCCATCGCCTGGGCGTCCCAGCGGTGGTAGGTCTCGTCGGTCGAGGAGTTCATCACGGTGTAGACGCCGCTGTCGCGCGGCGAGCCGCATCCGGCCAGGGCCGCCCCGGCGACCAGGACGCAGACGGCGGCGAGCGGCGGCACGGCCCTGCGGGAACGTCCGCGGCGCGCCGCAGCCGGAGTGGTTGCTGTCACGGTGGGTGCCCTTGCGTGGGAGAGGGGAGGACGGCGTCAGCGGGCGTCGCGGAGCTGGCGACGGACTGCGTTGAAGCGCTTCGACATGGTGTGGTCCTTGCTGTCGTGTCGTCGGCGTCCTCGCCGGTGCTTTTGTTTGCTGCGATGACTAATACGTCAGAACTCTGCCGTCCCGCTAGTCCCGTGCAGGCATCCTTTTTCCTGGCCTCCGCGGTGACGTCTCTCGCGCAAATGCGCATAAGGCCAGCTCAGTGCGGGTGTCAGAGGTGTCGTACGCCGACGGGGCCCGTCCGCCCTGTGTACGATCCCCACGCCGGGACGACAGTCTCCGCAGTCCCCGCCGAACAGCCCTGCTCCCCCGAGGAAGACCATGAAGTTCACCAACGGGTTCTGGCGCGTCCGCGATGGCGTTCAGATCGCCTACGCCACCGAGACACGCGACGTACGCATGGAATCGAAGCGCTTCACCGTCTACGCCGCCACGCAGAAGGTGACGCGCAGGGGGGACACGCTCAACGCGCCGCTCCTCACCGTCGACTGCTTCTCGCCCGCCGAGGGCGTCATCGGTGTGCGCGTCACCCACCACGCCGGCCGGACGCGCCCGGGCCCCGACTTCGACCTCGCGGCCGGCCCCGGCGGCGCGGACCCGGGCGAGGTCCGGCAGGACGGCACCGTCACCGAGCTGACCAGCGGCCCGCTGACCCTGCGCCTGGACCGGGCCGCCCCCTGGGCCCTGACCTTCCACGACGCGGACGGACGGGAGCTGACCCGCGCCGGCCGCAAGGGCACCGCGTTCGCCACCACCGACGACGGCGCCCACCACGTCCTCGCCCAGCTCGCGCTCGGCGTCGGTGAGCAGGTCTACGGCCTCGGCGAGCGATTCACCCCGTTCGTCAAGAACGGCCAGAGCGTGGACATCTGGCAGGCCGACGGCGGCACCAGCAGCGAACAGGCCTACAAGAACATCCCGTTCTACCTGTCCTCACGCGGCTACGGCGTCTTCGTCAACCACCCCGGCAGGGTCTCCTTCGAGGTCGGCTCCGAATCCGTCGGGCAGGTCCAGTTCAGCGTCGAGGACCAGACGCTGGAGTACCACATCGTCGCCGGTCCCACCCCGAAGGACGTCCTCACCCGCTACACCGCCCTCACGGGCCGCCCGGCCCTGCCACCCGCCTGGTCCTTCGGCCTGTGGCTGACCACCTCCTTCACCACGGACTACGACGAGCCGACGGTGATGTCGTTCGTCGACGGCATGGCCGAGCGCGGCATCCCGCTGTCCGTCTTCCACTTCGACTGCTTCTGGATGCGCGAGTACCAGTGGTGCGACTTCGCGTGGGACCCCGAGGTCTTCCCCGACCCGGAGGGAATGCTCGCCCGGCTGAAGGCCAGAGGGCTGCGGGTCAGCGCCTGGATCAACCCGTACATCGCCCAGAAGTCCCCGCTGTTCGAGGAGGCCGCCGCGCTCGGCCACCTGGTACGCCGCCCCGACGGAGACGTGTGGCAGTGGGACCTGTGGCAGGCCGGTATGGGACTGGTCGACTTCACCAGCCCCGACGCCCGCGCCTGGTTCCGGTCGAAGCTGAAACCGCTGCTGGACCAGGGCGTGGACTGCTTCAAGACCGACTTCGGCGAGCGCGTCCCGACCGACGTCGTCTGGCACGACGGCTCCGACCCGGAGCGGATGCACAACTACTACACCCACCTGTACAACCGGACCGTGTTCGAACTCCTCGAGAAGGAGCGCGGACAGGGCGAGGCCGTGCTCTTCGCCCGCTCCGCGACCGCCGGCGGCCAGCAGTACCCCGTGCACTGGGGCGGCGACTGCTGGGCGTCCTTCGAGGCCATGGCCGAGTCACTCAGAGGCGGTCTGTCCCTCTCCCTGAGCGGCTTCGGTTTCTGGAGCCATGACATCGGAGGCTTCGAGGGCACCCCCGACCCGGCGGTCTTCAAACGCTGGCTCGCCTTCGGGCTGCTGTCCTCCCACAGCCGCCTGCACGGCTCGTCGTCGTACCGGGTGCCGTGGGAGTTCGGTGCCGAAGCCGTCGACGTCGCCCGGCGGTTCACGCTGCTCAAACACCGCCTCATGCCCTACCTGTACGGTGCCGCCGCCGAGGCCCACCACACCGGCGTACCCGTGATGCGGCCCATGGTCCTTGAGTTCCCGCACGATCCGGCATGCCGCCCGCTCGACCGCCAGTACCTGCTCGGCGCGGACCTCCTGGTCGCCCCGGTGTTCACCGAGGACGGCCGGGTCGAGGTCTATCTCCCCGAGGGCACCTGGACCCACCTGCTCAGCGGCGAGCGGGTCACCGGCCCGCTCTGGCGCACCGAACGGCACGGCTACGACAGTCTTCCGCTCTACGTCCGCGACGGCGCCGTCCTGCCGCTGGCCACCGACGACCAGCGGCCCGACGGCGACTGGCTGGACAACCCCACGCTTCTCGTCCACCCGCCGGCCACCGCCGAGTACACCCATCAGGTCAGCGTCCCCGACCTGACCGGCGCGCCGGCCGCGCGGTTCCGCGTCCGGCGCGAGGGCGGCCTCCTGCGCGTCACCGCGGAGGGCTCCGGCCGGCCCTTCACCGTGCGCGTCGCCGGCGGCGCACAGGGCGAGGGCACGGGCGAGGTCACCGTCCCGCTGCGCTGACCGGCGGGGCCCGGGGGCACTCTGCCGGCGTCGGCCAAGGCCGATTTTCGGTTACGGGTTACCGGCTATCGGGGCAGGGCGCAGGCCGCCGTACCGCCGGGCAGGCGGTGCCGGTTGTGGGCGACGAGGCGGTAGGCGCCGTGGGCGATCCAGCGGACCGGGGGGAGCCGCAGCAGGGCGCCGGGAACGCGCCAGGCGCCGCCCGCGCTCGTCAGCAGCCGGGCGACTGCCTGGGCGCCCCCGTACACGGTTCCGTCCGGGGTAACCCACAGCGCCTCGTACGCGGCTCGCCGAGGGGTGACGCCCAGTTCGTCCAGCGGCGCGCGCTGCTGGGCCACCACCTCGCAGCGAGGCTTGATCCACTTCTGGGCGAAGGCCAGGGAGGCCGTGCAGAAGCCGCAGTCACCGTCGTAGACCAGTACAGGTTGTGTCCGCATGCACCCCATGGTGCCGCACCACCGATCCGTCCCCCCACGGCCACCGGCGGACGGAGCCCGCCGGGTTGGGGGGCCGCTGGTTGGGAGGCGTTCCGCCGGGTTGGGGAGCTGTGCCGGTTCGGGGGAGGCCGATGGTCGGGTGGAGCCCGCCGGGTCGGGGGGAGCTGTGCCGGTTCGGGGGAGGCCGATGGTCGGGTGGAGCCCGCCGGGTCGGGGGAGGCCGATGGTCGGGTGGAGCCCGCCGGGTCGGGGGAAGTTGTGCCGGTTCGGGGGAGGCGGTTGGCCGGGAGGCGCTCCGCCGGTTGGAGGAAAACCTTGGCCGGGAGGAGCCCCGCCGGTTCGGGGAGCCTCGCTGGTCCGGGATCCTCCCGGTTCGGGGCGGTTGCTGCGCGGGGGCCCTGCCGGTTCAGGGGGTCTCCGGCCTGGGGAGTCGACGACCTGGGGAGGCATCCGGCCCGGGGGAGGCATCCGGCCCGGGGGAAGCCACCCGCCCGGGGGAGCCACCGGCCCGGGGGAGGCATCCGGCCCGGGGGAGGCATCCGGCCCGGGAGAAGCCTCCGGCCCGGGGGAAGCCCTCGGTCCTTCGGAAGTTCCCCGGCCCAAGGGAAGCCTCCGGCCCGGGGGAGGCATCCGGCCCGGGGGAAGCCACCCGCCCGGGGGAGCCACCGGCCCGGGGGAGGCATCCGGCCCGGGGGAGGCATGCGGCCCGGGAGAAGCCTCCGGCCCGGGGGAAGCCCTCGGTCCTTCGGAAGTTCCCCGGCCCAAGGGAAGCCTCCGGGCCGGGGAAGCTCCCGCCCGGCAAAGACCGCCGGTTCGGGAGCCCACCGGGTTCGGGGAGCTGTCCGGTCTCATGCCCCGGACCCTCCCCTGACCGTCCCGGCGGAGATGGTTTTCCTCGGTCCCCGAGAAGAACCCTCTCGGTACGCGACCGGGTCGCCCGGCGCCGCTCCGCTCACGCGCGTGGCGCCGCTCCCTCGTCGACGGGCAGGGAGACGGGCTCGTCCGGCGCCGGGGCGTCCGGCCCGCCGGTGCCGGGCGCGGCGCGGTCCTTCCCGGCCGGGGCACCGCGGGGGCCGGTGCGACGCAGGGCCAGGTGGAGCGCCGGCATCAGGACGCAGGTGATCGCGGCGCTGTACCAGAGCAGGGCGTCCAGCCGGCCCGCCGCCAGGCAAGCGCCCGCGGCCACCGCGGCCGCCGCGCACACACCGCGGTCCACGATGCTCTCCACCGACAGCAGCGTGGCCCGCGGCGCGTCGACCGGGATGGCGTCGTTGATGAGCTTGCGCTGCACCGGATAGACGAACCCGGTGATCGCGGCGAACGCGCACAGCAGCGCGACGACGGTCCACGGCCCGCCCACGACGGTGCCCGCCAGCACGGCGGCCAGGGCCACGCTCAGCAGGGACACCCAGCCGGCCGGCGGCAGCCGGCCGCTCAGCCACTGGGGACGGGCCGACGCCACCGCCTCGGCGACCGTCATCGCCGCGAGCACACTGCCGTGCGTGCTCTCCCCGATGCCGTGCTCCAGCAGCACCGGCTGGAACAGGTTGACCTGGCAGATCCGCGACAGCGTGAACACGGCGACGCCCTGCACCATGAGCAGCGCCAGCCACGGTGACGACCACAGGGCACGCAGAGCGGCGCCCGTGTCACGCAGCGGTCCGCCGCCCCGGCGCGCCCGGTCGCGCCGGCGGGTGTCCGTGCCGGGCGTGGCGAGCCGCGGCAGCGCGAGGGCGCAGCCGAGGGAACCGGCCGCGCACACCGCGCTGAGCACGTACGGTGTCTGCGGGGCCAGGGTCATCAGCGGCCCGACGAGCGGCCAGCACACGACCTTGGCGGCGAGCCCGAGGGCGCGCGCCGTGCCCTCCGCCTTCAGATAGTGGCCCTCCGCCCGCTCGGCGCGCAGCCCGTCGTACAGATAGGCGCTCGCCGCGCCCGACGCCAGGGAACGCCCGGCCGCGATGGCGAGGAAGTGCGCGAGGAAGCCGGTGTACGTCGGGGCCAGCACCGGCGCCAGGTTCGCCGCCGTCATGACCACCGCTCCCGCGCGCAGGCAGTTGCGGGCGCCGATGCGGTCGGCGACGATCCCGGTCGGTATCTCGAACAGGCAGAAGGCGATGTAGTAGATGCTCTGGATGCCGAAGATCTGCCCGTCGGACAGGCCCGCGTCCCGCTGGTAGGCGTAGAACACGGGCATCCACCACAGCAGGTTGAACAGCAGCTGGAACCCGTTGTTGAGGCGGATGACGCGGCGCGCGGCCGGGGGCGGTGCCGGTACGGGTGGCGAGGACCGCAGGAGGGACATGCGGCGCCTCACCGGGCGTAGGGGCGGACCTGGACCAGGTGGAAAGCCCCCTCCGCGGTCATGAGCCACTCGATGTCCAGGGCACCGTCGGGATCGTCCTCGCTGAAGTGGGACTGCAACAGGCGCCCCGCGAAGGCGAGTTCGGCCAGTGAGGCGCGTGTCGCCGCCGGGAGGTCCGCGCCCGACGAGCCGATGTCGACCGTACGCCCGCCGCCCTCGACGGTGTTGTAGAGGTACTGCTGCGGCAGCACCGTGCCGTCGACCACCTGCTCGGGCGAGCCGGGCGTGCAGTTCAGGTACACGTTGCGGAAGTCCTCGGGACGGGTGGGATCGCAGGTCACGAGCACGCCCCCCAGACCGGCGGGCACGTACTCCTGGACGATCACCCCCATGTAGGTGTCGTCCAGGGGGATGCCGACCTGGTGCCGCAGGCGCACACTGCGCGGCGACAGCAGCGACGCCCACACCTGCCGTACGGCGTCCATGAGCTGGTCCGTGCCGTGCACGGTGGTCACCGAGTCGTAGATCCCGGCGGCCGAGAAACCGGGCAGGTCCTCGGCGTTGGAGGAGGAGCGCACCACCAGACGGCATCCGTCGGCGGTGAGCGCCGCCACGGAGGCGGTGATCGCCCGCACCACCTCCTCGGGCATCGGCGTACTGCACGTCAGGTGCTGAAGGTGCAGGGACAGCGGGTCGATCACGTCGAGTGCCTCGAGTTCGAGCGCCATCTTCAGCTTGCCGATGCCCTGTTGGAGGGCGGGGGAGGAGGTGAGGAAGAGGTGGTGCAGCCGGAACGGCAACGCCACGCCCCGGGGGGCGCGGACCGTCCGTGCCACGCGTTCGGCCGCCGCGGCGCGCAGCTGCCGCGGT
Organism: Streptomyces sp. NPDC006309; assembly: GCF_040613095.1. Lineage (NCBI taxonomy): Bacteria > Bacillati > Actinomycetota > Actinomycetes > Kitasatosporales > Streptomycetaceae > Streptomyces > Streptomyces sp. NPDC006309. The sequence continues at coordinate 64,253 of NZ_JBEXRO010000025.1, forward strand.
GACGCTCCCGGCTCGCCCAGCCGGGCGGCGAGGTGGCCGAGCAGATCGGGCCGTGGCGGGCGCGGGCGCGCGTAGAACGCCGTCAGGTCCGCCGTGCGGCTGTCCAGGACGTGGTGCAGTTCCCCGAGGTTGGCCGCCTTGGTGCCGTAACTGTCCCGGTCGGCGCACCGCAGCCGGTGCAGCTCCAGGATCGGCGCCTCCTCCAGCAGCGGTGTCTCGATGCGGATGCGCTGCTGGTGCCAGGCGGGCCGCTCCAGGGCCGGTGCGTGAGGCAGCCGCTCCAGCGTGACGGCGCCCTCACGCACGCGGTAGCGCACCCAGGCGCCGTCGAGGCCGTCCTGCCGGACGACGGCGTCCAGGTCGCGGACGATCGCGTTCGGGATCCCCCAGCCCGCCGCGAGGACGTTGGTGTGCGACAGCGGGGTCGTGGGGACCGTGTTGATGAACCCCGCGGTCCGGGGCACGTCGTCGGGCAGCCGGGGCATCGCCACGATGTCCGACCAGCCCAGCTCCCCGGCCGCGCTCTCATACTCAGCCGTGGTGCGGAAGTAGCGCAACCGCCCTTCGGTCTCGCCCGGGTTGAGGCAGGTGCGGGTGCGGTTGCCGAACAGCTCGTGGCTGAGGACGCGCGGCACGCGCGCCTCCCCGATCGCGGCCAGCTCGTGCTCCTGGCCGTGGTTGGCGGGCTTCAGCAGCAGCGGCAGGCGGCCGTCCACCCGTCCGCGCACGTAGTGGTAGAACTCCTCCAGCAAGGGCCCCGGCATCGTGTCCGCCTCGGTCGTCTCCAGCACGAGGAAGGGCCGCTCGGAGCCGTCGGTCTCCTCCTCGCTGTGCAGGGACACCACTCCGAGGAGGAACCGGCGTTCGGGGTCCATGTACACCGACGCGTTGAACGCGTCGAGTTCGGCGTCGAGTTCGTCCAGCGTCATGCCGAGGACACGGGTCGCGATGTAGTCGACGTGGAACGGATGCACCCGGGTGTCGAGCAGATGCCAGGTGTTCTCGGCACGGTCCACGACGACCTTGAGGTACGGGTGTCCGGCCAGTACCCCGGACAACGCGCGGAACAGCGGCAGCGACAGGTTCGCGCCGATGACGGTACGGTCGCCGGCGCCGGCGTCGGGCACGGCCGCCCCGGCCGGTACGTGCGTCATGCGCGAGCCTCCTCGGTGACGTCCGTGGGCAGGATCCGCGGCAGGGCGTCCACCACGGCGGCGAAGTCGCTCACGACGGTCTGCGGCCGGTCGGCCGACAGCAGGCACACGGCCGCCATGGTGTTGGCGCCGGCGGCGGGGTCGTACACCGGCACGGGGGCGCCGTCGGGCAGGGCGCTCTCGGCGACGACGGACAGCGTGCTGCCCGCCCCGACAGGGGCCGAACGGACGACCGTCGCGGAGTCCCACAGATGGCGGCGGGCCCAGGGCGAACCGTCACCGTTCACGGCCAGCACCACCAGGGACCCGGCCGCGCCGACGGCGTCCTGCGGCGTCAGCGTCCGGGCCGGCCAGGCGGGTGAGCCGCCGAGCAGCTGATCGGTGAACATGCCGGCCAGGTCGAGACCGAAGACCTGCTCGATCTGCGGCAGCGTCATCGCGCCGCCGAAACGCGCCGCCGTCTCGATCACCCACATACGTCCGTCCGCGCCCAGCTTGATCTCCGTGTGCGTGCCGCAGTCCTCCAGACCCAGGGCGTCCACGGCGCGCCCGGCCAGCTCCACGATCCTGTCCTGCGCCGCGCCCCCCAGCGCCGCCGGGGTGATACCGGCACGCTCGGTGAACGGTGCAACCGTCGGCATCCGGCCGCTCACGCAGACCGGACGGAACGCACCGCCGACGACCACGCCCTCCACGCTGACGTAGTCACCCCAGCCGGCACCGTCGAACCACTCCTCGGCGCAGCCGCTGACGATCTCCTCGACGATGAAGTCCTCGCCGGCCCCGGCGACATGCAGCTCCGCGAACCCGAGCAGCGCCGACTCCGCCATCACCGCCCGCGACCGCTGCCAGGCGTCCCGCACGTCCCCGGGCGCCTCGATGATCTGGTGGGCGGTCGAACCGGCGCTCCACGCGGCCTTCAACAGCAGCGGGAACGACAACTCCACTGCGGCGCGCTCCAGTTCCGCCGCCGTCGTCACCGCGCGGAACCGGGGCTGCGGTATCCCCCGGCGCTCCCACGCCGCCCGCATCAGCCGCTTGTCCCGGGCCAGCGCGGCGGCGGGCCCGGCGCCACGCAGCCCGAGCCGCCGGGACGCCTCGGCGACCGCCACCACCGCGTACTCCGAGAAGGTGACGACCGCCTCCGCGCTCACCTCCCGGGCCCGGGCCGTGATGACCTCCACGAGGTCGCGCCCCTCCGCAGCGGTGTGCGTGACCACCGAGTCGCACAGGCTCGCGGCCCGTTCCGCCACCGTGGCGGGCAGTTCGCTGAGTGCCAGCAGGTGCACCGCGGACCTCGCGGCCACCCGCGCGAGGGCGTGTCCCACCGGGGGGCCGCCCTTGGCATGCACGTACAGCACCTTGCTCACCGATACCCAACTCCCTTGGTCGTCCCGAAGGCCCGGACGCGGGCCGCGCCCGGACGGGATACGGCGGCCGGCGAAACGCCGCGCCGGTGTGAAGCCGGCTGCCGCGCCGTCTACTTCAAGCGAACCAGCCCCAACTGCCCCCGACTGCGCGCAGACAGGCGAAGCGTTCAGGCAAATGCCTTACTGGTGCGGCTGGTTGTCGGCATGTGAAGACCGCGTGATGCGCTAGTGCCCGGCCGGTGCGCACGTGCGCGGCCTCCGCCCGGTCCGCATGTCTGCTCCGCCACGGGATACGCATGCTGTGTCACTCAACGTGATGTGGTGGACCATTGAAGGAGTTGGGCCGTGGACGAGGCCGATTTCAAGACGCTGCTCGCGCCCCTTCCGGTGTCCTGGTGGGAGGCCGACGACGGGCTGGGAGTGGTCGACAGCGGGGGTGGCGCGTTCGACGACGACGGGGCCGCGCGACGCTTCCTCGAAGCCCTCCGCGCCGACCGCGGTGGGCCGTCCGGCCTCCCGGACGCGCCCTACCGGGTGCGCTTCGAGGGCCGTACATTCCACGTCAACTGGCCGGCCCGCCGCGACGGCGCGGGCCGCGACGGCGGCAGGGGAGCGGCCGTCGAGGTGGGTGGCCGGCCGGAGGACAACCCGTACGCCGCGTTCGCCGACCTCACCCCGGCCGCGGCCTTCGTGCGCGACGCCACCGGCCGCTACCTGTGGGCCAACCACGCGTACGCCCACCTGTACCGCACCACGCGCGACGCCGTGATCGGCCGCCATCTCGCCGAGGTCGACGAACCGGACGACGTCACCCGGTTCCTCACCCTGGACCGGGCAGTGCTCGCCGAGGGCCGGCCCGTACGGCACACCCTCACCTACCGGCGCCCCGACGGAACGTCCGGGCAGGCCGCCGGGTACCGCTTCCCCGTCCGCTGGGGCGGCCGCCGCTGTGTGGCGGGCATCTACGTCGACGTCACCGACTACACCCGGGCGCTGGCCCAGCGGCGCCGGGCGGAGGAGGACCTGAGGGCCCTGCGCGACCACAGCGGCCTCCTGTGCGTCCGACTGTCCACCGACGGACTGGTGGGGGAGGCCGGTACCGCGGTCGCCGAACTCCTGCGCGTCCGCCTCTCCGACCTCATAGGGCTGCCGGCCGACACCCTGCTGGCGAGGACACCCGAACGCACCGCGGTGCACCGGATCTGGCACGACCTCGTCGGCGGCCGGCGCAGAAGCGCCCGGACCTCCGCGGTGCTCGTCGACGGAGACAGCCGGCAGCGCCGCGTGCGGGTCCACCTGAACGCCGTGTGCCACGCCGCGGAACGCGTGCCCAGTATCTGGGCCGTCATCACCCACGTCGGCCTGCGCCACGAGCCCCAGCCGTCACTGACTCCCAGCCAGGTACGCATCCTCGCCCTGCTGGCCGCCGGGCACAGCAACGCGGACATCGCGGGAACGCTGCACCTCTCCCGGCAGACGGTCGACTACCACCTGAGCCGGTTGCGCGACCTGCTGGACGCCCCCACCCGCCCCGCCCTGGTCGCCCGCGCCTACGTGCTCGGCATCCTCTCCCCCCAGGCATGGCCGCCACGGTCCGCCACGGCGGCCCACCCACTGAGTCCGGTGTGAGAGGGCCGCGTCGGGCGCCGCGAAAAAGGGGGGACACGGCCTCGGACGCGTGGCTGGGATCCTGACGATGATCCGCGCGCCGTGCGCGACCGCCACGGCACCGACGCCGCCACCCACCTCCGTGCGGAACCTGCGCCGGCTGGCGCCGGACCTGCCGCGCCGGCGCATGCCCCGGATCCCGCCCGACGGCCGGCTCAGACCGGCCTCACCCTCTCCCTGGCCTGTTGCCGCATTGTGGGAGGGAACCGGCCCCTCGGGACACCACCCGCACCCGCATCCCGACCGCCGTTTCCGGCTCGACCCGCACCGGCACCTACGGGACGCCGGCCGGAGCGGCGAACTCGCGCGGCGGTGCGCGGCGCTGGACTGCGGCAGCGGTGCCGACGGACAGGTACGGCCCTGGGAGCTGGGGCCCGACGGGGCTCGCGGCCTGAGCGGGCAGCAGCGGGACGCGGTCCGCTTCCGGGTCGCCGAGGGGATCAGGGCCCGGCCGGGTGACGCGCCGCAGGGACGGCGCCGGTGGGCGGACGAGGCGTTCCACCCGCCGCAGCCGTGGCCGCAGCTGCTGGGCGCGGCGGTCCGCTCGGCGGCGGACGCGCCGGGGGCCGGCGAGATTCACAGCTACCGTCGCCCGTCGCGGCGTTCGGCCGGGGTCCCCGGGGTGCTGCTGCCGGGCCTGCGCCGCACACGGCCCCGGGTCCGTGCCGTCATCGACACCTCCGGCTCGGTGAGCGACGCCGAACCGGGCGGCGCGCCGCTGGAGGTGGCGGCGATCGCGCGGGCGGTGGGCGGGCGGCGCGACCCGGTCCCGGTGATCTCCTGCGACGCGGCGGCCGGGGTCGCGGTCCCCCTGTGCCGCGCCGAGGACATCGAACTGAGCCGCGGCGGGGGGACGGACCTGCGCTCCGGTTTCGCCCGGGCGCTGCGCTCCCGGCCCCGCCCGGGGGTGATCGTCGCCCTCACGGACGGTCTGACGCCGTGGCGGTCCGAGCAACCGTCCTGCCGCACCGTCGTCGGCCTCTTCACCCGCCTCGCGCGTGCTGTGGACGAGGAGAACGCCGAGTACGTCCCGGACACCCCGCCACCCTGGGCGCGCGTCGTCACCATCAGCCGAGCGGCGCGGTGGGGTGGGGGAGGACGCCGGGCGCGGCCCGCCCGTCGGCCCCCTACTCGACGGCCGGGTCCTCCTGGCCCTGCCGGACAGCCTTCTGCACGGCCTGTTCCACCTCGTGCTCGTCGGCCCCCGTGGCCTCGGCGCGCCGGGTGACGGCCGCCCGCGCCGCCTCGGACGCCGCCCGCCAGCGACGCCACTGCGCCTCGTACTCGTCACCGGTGAGGCCGGCGAGCGCGGCCCGTTCCTCCTGGGCGCATCGTTCCAGCCTGACCAGCTCATCGGGGACGTCTGCCACGGGGACAGATCCTAGTCGGCGCGCGTCACGCGCCGGCCATCGGACTCATCGCCCGATCGGGTAGACCTGCGGTCGTCCCCCGTCCCGGGCGGTGCGTCCCCGGGCAGGGGGAGTGAGACACGGACCGCCGGGCATGTGCTTCTGCGGGCTCGTCCGGCGAAGCCCGCACCCATCCGCACCCCCGGCCCTACGGAGTACCTGCGTGATCCTCGACGGCATACCGGCAGCTCCCGCCCGTGGCACCGCGTCCGACGCGGCTGCCCGCAAGCAGCGCCTGCGCCGCCGTCTGGAACGGCTGATCGGCATCGCCGCCACCGAGGGCAACGAACTTTTTCCGCTGCGCAACGGCGATCAGATCTTCCCCGCGATGCTGGGGGCGATCCGGTCGGCCCGGCACACGATCGACATGATGACGTTCGTGTACTGGCGCGGCCAGATCGCCCGTGATTTCGCGACCGCCCTCGCCGAGCGCGCCCGCGAGGGGATACGGGTGCGCCTGCTGCTCGACGGCTTCGGTGCCAAGGAGATCGAGCGGGACCTGCTCGACCTCATGGACGAGGCAGGCGTTCAGGTGGCCTGGTTCCGCAGGCCCGTCTGGCTGTCGCCGTTCAAGCAGAACCACCGCTGTCACCGCAAGGCCCTGATCGTCGACGAGGACACCGCGTTCACCGGCGGTGTCGGCATCGCGGAGGAGTGGTGCGGCGACGCCCGCGGGCCGGGTGAGTGGCGCGACACCCACGTCCAGGTGCGCGGTCCGGCCGTGGACGGCATCGCGGCGGCGTTCGCGCAGAACTGGGCCGAGTGCCACGACGAACTCTTCGACGACCGCGACCGCTTCACCGAGCACCGTCAGGCCGGCTCGTCGGTCGTGCAGGTCGTGCGCGGCTCGGCGAGCATCGGCTGGCAGGACATGCAGACCCTGATCCGGGTCATGCTCACCTCGGCCGAGGAGCGCTTCCGCCTCGCCACCGCCTACTTCGCCCCCGACACCTACTTCATCGACCTCCTGTGCCAGACCGCCCGGCGCGGTGTGCGCGTGGAGATCCTGCTCCCCGGCCCGCACACCGACCAGCGCGCCTGCCAGCTCGCCGGCCAGCACCACTACACCCGACTCCTCCAGGCCGGCGTGCACATCCGGCAGTACCGGCCGACCATGATGCACGCCAAGATCATCACGGTGGACTCGGTCGCCGCCCTCATCGGTTCCACCAACTTCAACCGCAGGTCCATGGACCACGACGAAGAGGTCATGCTCGCCGTCCTGGACGAGACGTTCACCGCCGAACTCGACCGCGACTACGACGAGGACCTGCGGCAGAGTGTGGCCATCGACCTCGCCCGGTGGAGACGGCGCGCGGTCCTCCAGCGTGTCAAGGAGGCCGCCGTTACCCCGGTCCGCCGGTTCCTGTGACCTCCGGGCCCGGCGCCCGGCCTCGTCGGGGCTGCCGGACGGAGTCGGCCCGCCTCCTGCCCGGGCACGGACGGGCACGGACGGGCACGGACGGAGAAGTTTCCCTCAGACAATAGTTGTCGGCCGGGAATGAACTGTTCCGGTCACCTCAGCTCATACGATGGCCCGGCCGGCGGTGCTTGCCCGGCGGCTCGTCGGGTAACCGCGTTTGAATGAGGGTGGTATCCGTATGGGCAGGCTATTACTGAAAGCGATGTGTTCGTGACTCGTCTCAGTGGCTCGGGAGACGACCGGCCGGGCGGACCGGGGGACGACGACCCTCTGTCCGTCGCGCGGGAGATCGCCGATGCCGCGGACGGTCTGGCGAACCTGTGGTCGGTGGCCGCCCAGGGCGCGAGCCTGCGGCTGTCACCCCACCAGCTGCGGGCCCTTCGGATCCTGGAGTCACAGCCGGGGCTCAATCTCACCGCTCTGGCCGAGGGGATGGAGATAGGGCCGCCGACCGCCAGCCGGCTGTGCGACCGGCTGGAGGCGGCCGGTCTCCTCGAACGTCTGCTGCATCCGCACAGGCGGCGGGAGGTGCGGCTGGTCCTCACCGGTCCCGGTCGGCACGTCCTCGGTGAAGTGGCCGCCCGCAGGTCACAGGCGCTCGCCGCGGTCCTCGCGGCCATGACACCCGGCGAGCGGGACGCGCTGAGCCGGGGGATGCGGGCGTTCCTGGCCGCTCAGGCCGGCCCCGGCCGGGGGACCGACGGCCCCGGACCCTGAAGCGCCGCACGCCGGCCCACGCTGCCGCTCGGCGTCAGGCCGGCGGGCCGTGCCAGTCGAGGCAGACCACGGCGGCGTCGGACATCAGCTCCTTGCTGCCGTGGTGCTCGATCAGCCCGGCGACGACCGCGCGGGCCGTCTCGTGCGGCGGTGCGGGGCGGGTGGCGCCGAGGATCAGGCGCAGGGCCTGTTCGCCGAAGAGATCGCCGCCGGCGGACCGGGTCCCGTGCACACCGCTGCTGACCACGAGGAGCCGGTCGCCGGGCTCGACCTGAAAGCTCTGCTCCTCGTAGACCGTCTCCTCGAACATCCCCAGCGGCATCTGCGCCTCCAGCTCGATCCGCTCGGTGTGGCCGTCGCGCTGGCGGAACAGCTGGGGCGAGCCCGCGTCCACCGCGCGTGCCGCGCCGGTGGCCAGGTCGAACGCCAGCAGCAGGGTGGAGGCGTACATCTTGCCGCCGTACTGGGCGTAGACGGCCTGGTCGGCGAGGGACGCCTGGTCGGCCAGGCCGATGCCGGCGCGGCGGGCGTTGCGCAGCGCACCCACGGTGAGGCTGGTGAGCAGCGAGGCGTCGATGCCCTGCCCCATGCCGTCGGTGACGGTGAGGACGAGGCGGTCTGCGGTGGTCGACCAGTCGAAGTTGTCCCCGCCGATCGCGTAGGCGGGCTCGAGATGGGCGCCGATGACGTACTCGTCGCGGGCGCAGCCCCGGCCGGGCAGCAGCTGCCACTGCATCTCCGCGGCGAGGGTGAGACGGCGGGTGCGACGCGCCTGGAGATAGAGGTCGGTGTCGCGGCCGGCGGTGGTGACCTCATGCCCCAGCGCCGTGGCGAAACCGCCGAGCTGGAGCACGGTGTCCGGGCCGGCGGCCCCCGCCGGCAGGCGCACGGAGAGCACGCCCAGACGGTCGCCGCGCACCGTGATGGGCAGATGCACCAGATGGCCGGCCGGCTCCTGGAGGACCTCGATCACCGGGTTCTGGGTGAGGAAGGCGCTGCCGGCGGGACCGTCGTGGGCGGAGACCGGGGTGCCGGTGTGCGGCAGGTGGGACACCGGTTGCAGAACCGTCAGGCCGTAGTCGGCGAGCAGGAGGGTCACCTCCTGCGCTCCGACACCCTCGGCGAGGATGCGGCGGGCCGTGGCGACCAGCGCGTGGGGCGCGGCCGCGCGCAGAAGGGCCTCCGCCGACGGGAGCGGTTCAGAAGCTTTCACTGCATCCACCCTCTCGCCTCGTGTCCTCCACGCTACCCCGAGAGCGTCCGCCTCCAGGACGCCGGGTGGGCGACGGACGCCGGTCCGCCTCTTCCCGTCCGGACGGTGACATGGTGTGGCACATCAGCACGCAGACGTCGTCGTCGCGTTCTGAGTCGTGCAGCAGGGGCTTGAGCAGCGCGTCGGCCACGGCGTCCAGATCCTGTTCCAGCTCGGCCGTGCTCAGCGCGCCCAGCGCCCGGCCGAGCCGCTCGATGCCGGGGTCGATGCCCTGTGCCCGGCGTTCGACCAGGCCGTCGGTGTACAGCACCAGGGACGAGCCCGCGGGCAGGTCCGCCCGGTGGTCCGCGTACGCGTAGGGCACGGGGATACCCAGCATCACACCGGGCTTGGCGTTCAGCACGCGTACGGTGCCGTCGGCGTCGCGCACCACGGCGGGCGGGTGACCGGCCGACGCCCAGACCACCTCCGGCTCACCCGGCCGGAAACGGGCGATCATGGCGGTGGCGTACAGCTCCGGCTGCAGGTGCCGGAGCATGCGGTGCAGGTGCGTGAGGATGTCGCCGGGGCTGTCGTTCTCGACGGCGTACGCCCGTAGCGCCGTACGCAACTGGCCCATGACCACGGCGGCGTGCAGACCGTGCCCGGTGACGTCGCCTATGACGGCCAGCAGGCTGCCGTCCGGCTGGAGGAAGGCGTCGTACCAGTCGCCGCCGATGTTCAGACCCCGGGTGGCGGGCAGGTAGCGCGCGGCCAGGAGCAGACCGGACACGGTGGGCAGGTCGGTCAGCTGAGCGTGTTGCAGGGTCTCGGCGGTGTCGCGGTACTGCTCGTAGCGGCGCGCGTTGTCCAGGGCGACACCGACCCGGCGGGCGAGTTCGACCAGCATCACCGTGGTGTCCGCGTCGAAGCGCGGCCCGGGCGCGGTGAGGGTGAGGACCCCCAGCTGACGGTGCGCCACCAGGGGGATGGCCAGCACCGGGCGCTGCGGGGACGGGGCGGACGGCGGAAGGTCCCCGGTGCCGGGCAGCCTCCCGGGGTGGGCGGCGGCGTGCTGGGGACGGCCGGTACGGGCGGCGGCGACCGCGGCGTCCGGACGCTCCCGCACGCGGTGCGCGTCCGCGCCGTACTCCTGCTGCTCCCCGTCCTCCTCGTCGAAGAGCCATACGTCGAGGTGCTCCGCGTACCCCGGGACCAGCATGTCGGAGAGGCGGCGCAGGATGGCCGTATGGCTCAGCGACGCCGTGATGGCGGCGCTGGCGTCCCCGAGGAAGGTCAGCAGCCGCCGGGCCCGCTCGGCCTCGGCGCGCGCGGTCCGCTCGGCCTCGAGGAGTTCGCGCTGGGCCAGCGCCGCGGCCTCCAGGTCGGAGTGCAGCGCCAGGACGCCCTGGTTGGTCTGGTGCAGCTCCTCCAGGTGCAGCCGGACGAGGCGTTCCCGTTCGTCCAGGACGTCCAGTACGGCCGCGGTGTTCTCGTCGGCGCGCAGCAGGGCCTCGGGCAGCGTCGTGTCGTCGGCCGGGCCGTCCGGGGCGGGCCGGTGCGGCAGGGGGCAGACGAGGGCCGGCTCGTCGTCCGGGCCCGGCACCGGTGAGCCGGCCCGCCGCAGCGAGACCTCGAGCCGGCCTTCCCGGCCGGCCGTGCTCTGCCGGGCGTGGAGCCGGAGTTCCCACGTGCCGCCCTGGTCGAGGCAGCGGCGCAGCCGTGCCGTCAGGGACGTCAGCAAGCGGGCGCGGTCCAGCACCGGCGCGCCGCCGTCCGTGGCGACGCGGTCGACGGCCACGCGGGCCCGGGCCGCGTCGCCGACGGACGCGATCTTCCAGACATCAGGGGTTGCGGTCATGGACGTCCGTCCGGAGGTCAGGGGTCAGTACGGCCACACTGCTGTCGTCGCGCGGGGGGCGTACGGCGTCGCCGGCGTCCCGGGGGACCCGGCGTGCCGCCGGCACGTCCGGGAGGCCCGGCCCGTGGCCGGGCGAGGCGATGCGTACGCACGGTGCGCTGTCCGCGAGGGTGCCCGACGGGCCGGCCGTGCGGACGCCGGTGTGGCCGCCGCTCGCGGGTTCGGCGAGGCCGGTCACCGGCTCGCCGGCGGTCGGCGCCACGACCGCCACGGCTCGCGCGTTCATGACGCACCGGTACGGGGTGAGGGCAGGCAAAGAGCCCAGTCGGTGATGGTGACGGTGGTGCCCCGGTCCGGGCCGGTGTCGAGGGCGAACTCCCGGACGAGCCGCCGGGCCCCGCTCAGACCGAGGCCCAGGCCGCCATTGGTGGTGTACCCGTCGGTCATCGCCCGTTCGACGTCCCGTATCCCGGGGCCGGCGTCGACGAAGGAGAGCCGCAGTCCCCGGCGGGCCCCGTCCCCGAGCAGCGTCATCTCCATGTGTCCGCCGCCCCCGTGGACGAGGGTGTTCCGGGCCAGTTCGCTGGCCGCGGTCACCAGCTTCGTCTGCTGGACCAGCCGGAAACCGAGGTCGGCGGCGGCTTGACGCACCCGCTGGCGCACCCGGGAGAGATCCGCGTCCGAATCGATGGGCAGGCGCGCGGTCGGGGAGAGGGGGTCATGCATCACGCACCCTCTTCCGGGTGACCTGGGTGACTGGGTGAGCCAGGCGACCCGGGCGACCCGGGTGAGCGGGCAACGCTTCCGGAACCGTGTCCCTCAGCGGCGACAGGGCCCTTCCGGCGTCCAGGGCGGTGACCGGGCCGGGCAGCGTGAGCCCCGGCTCGACCAGGGTGTTGGCCGCGGCCGGACGCATGCCGGCCGGCACGGTCCGCGTGGCCGGCAGGCGCGTGCTCCCCGCGGTCTCGGCGAGGATATGGCCGAGGAAGGGGGCGACCATCTCCACACCGGAGACGTCGATCACGAAACCGCCCACCGGGGCCGGTGCGGACCCGATGCGATGGACGATGCCGGACCGCGGTCGTCCGGCCGTCTCGTCGTGCGGCCGTCCTTGCAGGGTGACCAGCGGGACGTCTCCCAGCGCCGGTACCGGCACCGGACCCGGACGGGGGGCGGGCGAGCGGGTCACCGCGGGATCGCTCCCGCGGCCGGGGCCGGAGAGACGACGAGGCCCTGCCGGCCGAGCGCGTACGCCAGCGCGTCGGCGAGGCCGGCCCGCGTGATGATCGACCCCAGGTCGATGCCGAGCTGGACGATGGTCTGCGCGATGGCGGGACGGATACCGGAGACCACACACTCCGCGCCCGTCAGACGGGCCGCGGCGACCGTCCTCATCAGGTGCTGGGCCACGCCCGAGTCGACGGTCGGCACACCGGTGATGTCGAGGATCGCGAACCGGGCCCGCTGGTCCACGATCGCTTCCAGCAGGCTCTCCATGACGATCTGGCTGCGGGCGCTGTCCAGGGTCCCGATCAGCGGTACGGCGACGACGCCGTCCCACAGCCGGATGACCGGAGTGGCCGCCTCCAGCAGCTGATGGCGCTGCCGGGCGATCAGTTCCTCGGCCGCGCCGACCGTCGTCTCCAGGACCACCAGACGCAGCGTGCCCATGAGCACCGTGAGCGCGAGCCGGCACGCGTGCGCCTGCTCCTCACCGGGGTCCGCGAACTCGGCGTCCAGCAACGCGGTCACCGGTGCGCGCAGACCGGCGACCTCACCGGCGATCTGCGACGGGGTGGACCCGGCCCGGGCCCGGGAGGCGGACATGCGGCCGAGCTGCTCCCTCACCGTGCCGAAGCCGGACGCCCCGATGTCCTCCAGCCGCCCGGTGCGGGCCACCTCGGCCAGGGCGTCCACCACCGCCTTGCACGCCTCGACCGCCTCGCCGCGGGAGACTGTGAAGACGGTACGGAACAGGGTGGCGTCCGCCCACCGCTGGGCGATCTGCTCGCGGCGCCGTTCCAGGAAGCCGCCCAGCCGTTGCGCCACCTCGGAGGCCGTCTCGTGCTCCGCCACCTGCATCGTCTCCCTGTTCTGGGCTCCTGCGGCCGGCCGAACGACGAGCCATCAAACAATTATTGCTTTATGGCAAACATTAGCGTGAGCGCTGTCGGGGAACAACACGCGATCGTCACAACCGCGCGCCCGGTCACCGGCCGGCCGGCCTCCCGTGCCAGTCCAGGCAGACGGTCACCGCGTCGTCGTCCGGCATGGCCTCGCCCCGGTGACCGGCAAGCTCGCGCAGGATGGCGCGCGGCACGTCGGCCGCGGGCAGCAGCCGGGTCGACTGGATCGCCCGCGCGAGAGCGGCCTCCCCGTACGCCTCTCCTTCCGGGGAGGCCACGGCATGCACCCCGTCGCTGACGAAGACCAGCCGGTCGCCGGACTCGGCCCGGAAGTCCTGGGTCACGTAGTCGGTCTCCTCGAACATGCCCAGCGGCAACTGGGCCTCGAACCCGACGTGTTCCACGACGCCGTCGCGCAGCCGCCACAGTTGGGGAGAGCCCGCGTCCACCACCTCCGCCCGGCCGGTGCCCAGGTCGAAGTCGATCAGCAGGACCGACACGTGGCAGCGTCCGCGGTAGTGGGCGTAGACGGCCTGGTCGGCGAGGGCGGCCTGGTCGGCGAGGGGGATGCCGGCCCGGCGGGCGTTGCGCAGGGCGTTGATGGCGAGGTTGGTCAGCAGGGACGCTTCTATGCCCTCGCCCATGCCGTTGGTGACGTACAGCATCAGGTGGTCGGCGGTGGCGGACCAGTCGAAGTTGTCGCCGAAGATGCCGTAGGCGGGCTCCAGTTGGGCGCCCAGGTCGTACTCGGCGCGCGAGCAGGAACGGCCGGGCAGGAGCTGCCACTGCATCTCGGCGGCCAGGGTCAGCCGGTCCTTGCGCCGCGCCTGGAGATACAGATCGGTGTCCCGCTCGGCGACCAGCAACTCGCGCCCCAGCACCTCGGCGATCTCGCAGAGTTCGGTCTGATGGCGGCCGGCGTCAACCGCGGCCAGGGTCACGGACAGCACACCGAGCCGGTCCCCGCGCACGCTGACCGGCAGGTGCAGGCACGCCCGCCCGTCCCTGAGGTCCTCGCGGTAGCACTGCCGGGAGCCGAACGCGCGTCCGGCGGGGCTGTTGTGCACCGACACCGGCTCCAGCGTGTGCGGCAGCACGGACACCGGCTGGAGCACGGTCAGACCGTAGTCGGCCATGAACAGCTCGACGGCCTGCGCGCCGTACCGTTCGACCAGTACGGCGCGCAGGACGCCGAGCAACTCGTGGGGAGCCGCCGTGCGCAGAGCACGCTCAGCGGCCACACATCCGTCCATGAGGAAAAGCACCCATCCTTCGCCGGTCGACGTACGGCCGCGGCACACCGGCCGAGCTTGTGAAGGGGCTGCGACGGTCGCCCCGGATCATCTTCAGCGGGCGCGTGCGCCTAGTACGCTGACAGGCGCCCCAGTGCCTGCGAGAGTGTGACCGTGACTGCCTTCCGCCGCCGTCCAGAGCCCGATGAGGTCGCGCGTGTGACCACCACGGCCGTCGAGCTGCTGGAAGTCGTGTGGGGCCGCGCCTCCACCGCGCCCACCTCCGCGTCCCAGTTGCGGGTGCTGCACATCCTGGAACACCACGACGGCATCAACCTGCGCACCCTCGCCGAGTCTCTCGCGTCGACCCCGCCGTCCACCAGCCGTCTGTGCGACCGGCTGGTGGCCGCCGGGTTCGTGGAGCGGGTGGTGAGCGCGCAGGACAGGCGTGAGGTGCGGCTGCATCTCAGCGGCCGGGGCCGCGCGTTCCTCGTCGACCTGCGCGGCCGCAGGGAGAGGGAGCTGCGCAAGGTGCTGGCGGATATGCCCGCGGTCAAGCGGACCGCGCTCCTGGAGGGGCTGGAGGCGTTCTGCGTCACCGCGGCGACGCAGATCTTGGACGACGACGCCCCTGACTCCGGCAGCCGGACCGCCTGAACCGCCGGCCGCCCAGCCGCCAGCCCCGCCTGCCGGCACGCGGAGCGCTGCCCGTCCGACGGGGGCGTACCCCGTCCCCACGCTGTATCCGTCCGGCACCGTCCCATTGTTGCCCGAGGGCCACTATTGTCAATCGCAACAATACGGCCCATTTCCGGCGATACCGCACGCAATCCGTCCCCCGGCCCGCGTCCCGTGCGCCGTCACCGCCACCGGTGGAGCGCCGGCCACGGTACAGCCGGGGACCGCGGACAGCGCACCGGCTGCGGCGATCGCTCGCCACACTACGAAGGCACACCCCGGAGACGCATCCCGGAGACGCACTCCGGAGACGCACCCGAAGATCCGGCCTTTGCCGCGCCCGGCCTGCTCCATCCCTGCGGCCCTGACAGTCCCTCGGGGATGCTGCTGACGAACACCGCTGCCAACGTGACCAGGCAAGGGGACCGCCGACAACAGGGGCCGCCCCCGGTCAGCACGCCTCCGCCCCGCCAACGCTCTCTTCGCTACGGCCGGATGACGGCCCGCACGCAGCCGTCGTCCTTGTCCTTGAACATCTCGTACGCCCGCGGCGCCTCGCCCAGCGGCACGCTGTGGGTCGCCAGATGCGACGTGATCAGCTCCCCGGCCGCCATCCGGTCGAGCAGCATCGGGATGTAACGCTGACCGTGCTGCTGGGCGCCGCGTACGGTCAGGCCCTTGTTGATCACCGCACCGAGCGGGAATTTGTCGACCGCGCCCGCGAAGACACCGAGCACGAAGACGGTGCCGCCCTTGCGGCAGGCGTGGATGGCCTCCCGGACCGCGGTGGGGCGGTCCGTCTGGAGCCGCAGCTGCTGCTTCACCTGGTCATAGGCGTGCACCAGGGTGTCGCTGTGCGCCTCCATGCCGACCGCCTCGATGCACACGTCCGGGCCCCGGCCGCCGGTCCGCTCGCGCAGCTCCGCGCCGACGTCGGTGGCCGTGTAGTCGATGACCTCGCTGCCGATGTGCCGCTCGGTCATCGCCAGCCGCTCCGGGATGCGGTCGATGGAGATCACGCGTTCCGCCCCGAGCAGGATCGCGGCCCGCGCCGCCATCTGCCCGACAGCCCCGCAACCCCATACGGCGACCACGTCACCGGGCTGCACCCCACCCAGGTCGGCGCCCATCCAGCCGGTCGGCACCGAGTCCGACACGAACAGCGCGCTCGTGTCGTCGATACCCTCCGGCACGGGGAAGGCGCCGTAGTCGGCGAACGGCACGCGGACGTACTCGGCGTGGCTGCCGCGCAGACCACCCATGGCGTGCGAGTAGCCGAAGATCCCGCCGGTGTCGGCACCGAAGAGTGCCTGACCGATGCCGGGATTGGTGTTGGTGTTGTCGCACAGCGACCACAGGTCGTGCGAGCAGTACCAGCACCGGCCGCAGCCGACGAACGAGGCGACGACCACCCGGTCGCCCACGCGGTGCTTGCGGACACCCGGACCGACCTCGACGACCTCGCCGAGGAACTCGTGCCCGATGACGTCCCCGGCCCGCATGAAGGGGATGTAGCCGCCGATGAGATGCAGGTCGGATCCGCAGGTGGTGCCCGCGACGAGCCGGACGATCATGTCCTGGTCGTTGTGCAGCACCGGGTCGGGGACGTCTTCGACGGCGAGCTTGTTCACGCCTTCCCAGCACAGGGCCTTCACAGCACTCCCTCCCCGCCGGCGCGCCGGCTCAGCAGTCCCACCAGTTTTCCGCCCGGAGTGTCGTGCGTGGTGGACGGTGTGTCCGGCTGCATCACCTCTCCCGTCTCCAGCAGCGCCTTGGCCTCGCGCAGGGCGCGCCGCAGATCCTGACGCGGGTCGGCGCCGGCGAGCCGGGCGGGCAGGGAACGGGAGGCGGCGGTGCCCGGTTCCCTGAGACGTACGGCCAGTTCCGTGCCCCGGTCACCGGGCGCGGGAAGAATCCGTGTCTCGATACGGCCGGCGTGCTCCCGCAGCGGGGACGGCAGCTTCTCGGGGTCCAGGTCGCCGGGTTGGCAGTTGACCGTGACCGTCAGCCAGCGGTTGTCGTCGGCCGTCGCCGACCCGGACCGCACGGCCGCCCGCCGAACGGCGACGGCGGCGGCCCCGGCGGCGAGACTCACCCCGGCGGTCCACATCACCTTCCGGGCGGTCACCGGCGATCATCTCCACCAGCGGGTACGGGGCGCGCGTACGTTGTCATGACCATCCAGCCCTCTCTTCCACCACAACGGCGGGAACGTCTCGCGCGGCGGGTACCCCACCGGTGCGGCGCAACCCCCGCGGCGGCGGAGCGCCGCATCAGGCACCGGGCTCCCCGCCGGGACCACGTCGCGCCGGGCAGCAGAGCGGACGTCGCGCCGGGCGGCAGAGCGGGCGTGCAAGGGAGTTCCGCCGAAGGAGGCAGCCACTCCTGGCCGGGGAAGACTGTTACGGCGGGCCAGGCAGCGGCCCGCCGGGGGGAGGGAGGTCAGACCCGCGCCAGGCGCCGGTGCGGCTCGCTGGGAAGCTCCACCCGGATCGTGTCGCCCGGACGCACCGCACCGCCCTCCCTCACGACGCTCATGATCCCGGCCTTGAGCACGAGGCGCCCGGCTTCGTCGCGGCCGACCACCCGCTTCAGCAGTCCGTCCTGGAAGCGGTCGATCTGCCGGCACGGGTTGCGCAGGCCGGTCACCTCCAGCACCGCCTCGTCGCCGATGCGCAGCAGCGTGCCGACCGGCAGGCCCAGCAGATCGATGCCGCTGGTGGTGATGTTCTCGCCCAGGTCACCGGGTGCCACCCGGAACCCCTCCGCACCGACCTCGGCGAACAACTCCTCATGGATGAGGTGGACCTGACGAAGGTTCGGCTGGGTGGGGTCCTGGGCGACCCGGGAGCGGTGCTTGACCGTCACACCGGCATGCACGTCGCCCTCCACACCGAGCCCGGCGAGCAGCGTGATGCTGTCCCGGTTCGGCTTGGTGAACGAGTACACGCCGTTGCTGCTGACCGCCGTCACTGTCCCGCTCATCCCCGGTCCCCTTCCTCGGTGACAATGCCCGACCACGACTCTAACGCCGGTCGCGGGCCCCTCACCGCAGTGGAACGGCAGGCCCCGGTACCACCGTACGGCGCGAGCGTGACCGGAGGCTTTCGCTCCCTTCACCCACGCGTGACCGGCAAGCACTCCCTCCCGGCCCGGACCCTGCTCACCACCCTGCTCACCACCCCGCTCAGCCGGCCGCCGACGCGTACGCGGCGTCCCGCCCCGGCCTCGACAGGCGCAGCCCCGGTACCTACGGCACCAGATCCGCCATCACGGCTGCGGGGAGCGAGGGGTTGGCGGCTGCCGCTTGCGCCACTCGCCAGTCGTCGTCGGCGAGCAGCCCGACGATGACCTGCGGCGGCAGCGCCGGGTGGCCGGCGGCTGCGGGCCGTGCCTGCGCGTCCGCCAGACAGGCGAGCAGGGCCGTACCGGTCGCCCGGGGATGCCGGGCGACCTCGCGCAGGGCCTTGTGGGCCGGCGGCACCTGTCGGGCCAGGTCCTCCAGCAGCGCGGCCGGTGCGTCCGGATTCGCCGCCACGCCGGCCGCGACCCGGACACCGTGGCGCTCGACCATGGCCCGCAGCCGGGTCTCCGAGAGCCCCGGATGCCGCGCGATGGACTTGATCACCTTCACGTCGGGGTCGGCGGCCAGCGCGTCCCGGATCGCGGCCGGCAGATCGCGCCGGGCGGCCACGAGCATCCGCACCTTCGGATCCGACGACGCGGACAGCTCCGCGACCTCGGCCGGAGTGGCGGCGGCGATACGCGGCAGCAGAGTCGGGCCGATCCTGACGGTGGCGGCCAGGCGGGAGAGGACATCGAGCGGCACGCGGGGATGGTGGGCGAGTCCACGCCGGACGGCGTGGTCACGGTCGGCGGCCAGCACACGCATCAGCGTGTCACCGATCGCCGGGTTCTCCGCGAGGTCGGCACGAACGCCGGGTGCGGGATCAACGGCGAGCCGGGCGGCCACCTCCGGCGGCAGGTCGCGACGGGCGGCGAGCTGAAGACGCAGCAGCACCGACGGGTGTTCGGCGAACCGGAGGACAGCCTCGACGGGTGTCGCGGGGTTCCGGAGCGCCAACTCGGCCGTCTCATGGACGGTGGACTCGTGGGAGCCGTCGCACGAGGCGCCGGCCCGAAGCTCGCAGTCGAGCCTCGGGCACTGCCGGTCGTGCGTGTAAGGCGTCTCCTCGCTGTCGCAGACCAGGCACCGCTCCGCCGGTTGGAGCCCTTCGCCCGTGACCAGCATCGCCAGCACCTCCGGTGGCGTCACCTCGTTGGCCGCCACCGCGCGGCGGACCTCCGCATGCGGGTGCCGCGCGAGACGCGCCGCCAGTTCCGCGGTCGTCCGCGACGCGAGTTCCGCGACGACGCGTATGTCCGAATCCACGGCAAGGGTCTCCCGTACATCGTCCGGAAGGCCGGGACAGGCGGCCAGCTTCGCCCTGCGCTCGACGTCCGCGTCCCGGGCGAGGAGCCGGGCCCACTCGGGGTCGCCGGAATGCTCGTCGAGCAGGGCGAGCGCGGCCCGCGGCTGTGTGACGGGGTCGACGTCAGCGGCGGTCAGCAGACCCTCGTACGCGAGTCGCACCGCGCTGTCCGGGAACCGCGCGGCCAGGTCGACCGCCTGGTCATGGCTGAGGCCGGCGCGGTCGGCGAGTGCGTCGGCGATGTCCGGGTCGGCGACCGCGATCAGACGTCCGACCAGTTCGCAGGGCAGAGCCGGGTTGACGGCGAGCCCGCACAGTACATGCTTCACGGAAAGACATACTGACCGGACCGCCGGCCGAACGGCCCATGGTTTTCGACAGGGCATGGAGTAGCCGCGCACGGCCCGGCCGGTGACCGGGGCACGCCCGATGGGCCGGCAGAGATCCTTGGCACCCCACCCGGGGGATCGCTCACCCGGGGGAGGGCCGGGCCGCCCCCACGTGCGGACCGGCCGCGGCGTCCATAGCCTGAGGGTGCTCGGGGCGTCTGCGGAAGGACAGCCATGCCCCGAACGATCTGGTCCGGCGCGATCTCCTTCGGTCTGGTCACGGTGCCGATCAACGTGGTCAGCGCCACCGAGGATCACAGCATCCGGTTCCACCAGTACCACCTGCCCGACCAGGGCCGGGTCCGCTACCGCAAGGTGTGCGAGCTGGAGGACCGCGAGGTCGCCCAGGAGGAGATCGGCAAGGGATACGAGCTGACCAAGACCATGGTCATCCCCATCACCGACGAGGACCTGCGCAATCTGCCGCTGCCGACCGCGAAGGCGATCGAGATCGACGCGTTCGTGCCCCTCGACTCGGTGGATCCGATCCGGATCGCCGAGGGCTACTACCTCCAGCCGGCCGGACAGGTCGCGGCCAAGCCGTACAAGCTGCTCGTCAAGGCGCTCAGCCGCTCGGCCAAGGTGGCCGTGGCGAAGTACGCCTGGTCCGGTCGGGAACGGCTGGGACTGCTGCGGGTGCGCGACGACGTCCTGGTCCTGCACGCCATGCACTGGCCCGACGAGATCCGCGAGCCCGCCGAGCTGCTGCCGCCGCCGGTGGAGGTGTCCGAGGGCGAGATCGAGGGCGCGCTCGCCCTCATGGACACCATGACCGTCGACAAACTCGAAGGGGAGGAGTTCCAGGACCGGTACACCGAGGCCATCGCGCGGATCATCGAGGCCAAACGCGAGGAGAAACCGCTGCCGGAAGCCCCGGCGCCGGAGCAGCCGGCCCAGGTACTCGACCTGATGGCGGCGTTGCAGGAGTCGGTGCAGAAGGCCAGGGCGTCCCGCGCCGGGGAGGCGGGCCCGGCCGACGTGCACGAGCTTCCCACGCCGAAGAAGAAGCCGGCCGCGAAGAAGCAGCCGGCCAAGAAGGCGACGGCCAAGAAGACCGCGGCCAAGAAGACGGCCGGACGCCGGCCGAGAAGTGCGTGACCGTATGAGCGTCCGCGGGCCGGTCCGGCGACGTGGGCCCCACCGCACATGACCGGCTCCGGCCGCTACCATCTGCGGCTCTCCGCCGACGGCAGACCGGTGCAGCACGGCTGGTGGGGCAGTGAGGAGACCGCGCGGGACAAGTTCCGGCGCTGGGTCGGCGAGTACGGCGGCATGCCCGGCGCCCGTGTCACCCTCACGGACGAGGAGACCGGCGACGTGCTGGCCACCTGGCCCGACCAGCGATAGCCCACCGCGCGACACCGCACCTCACCGGGTCAGCGATCAGTAGCGCTGCGCCTTGGCGAGAACGGGCGTCAGCTTCGGCTCCGGTGGCTCATGACTGAACGCGATGGGCTGTTTCTTCTCTCCTGGCTTCAGGTGTTCCGCGCCCACGTACCGCGTCTCCACCACCTTGCCGGATGCGTTCTTGAAGTCGATCTGCACGGCGTAGGAGGCTTCGCTGCCGCTCTTGTTGGTGATTTTGACCAGAACGGCGAGTACTCCGCCCGTCTCCGCTTTCGGCATCCCGGTCACAGCGACTTCGGAAAGCGCGTTCCCGTGTCCTTTGACATCTTTCAGAGCTTTTTGCGCCGCCGTGCTCCTGCGCTGGGTCTCGGCGTCCACGGATGCCTCGAACTCGGAGGCCCGAGCCGACGCAGACGACGCCGCGGCAGAGGCGGCAGCACGGGCGGAGCTGATCGCCGAAGAGGCGGCGGACGCCAATGCCGACGGCGGAGTCCCGGAGAACGACGAGGCGTTCGGCGTAACGGGAGCGCTCGCCGGGGACGAAGAACCGCCGCCCTGACCGCTTCCGCCGCCACAGCCCGAGAGCCCGCCCGCAAGCAGAAGGATGCCGAGGGCACTCCCCAGGGCGATCCGGCGCCGGGCCCTGCCGAAACCTCTGAGTCGTCTCACCGACATGCTGCCGTCCAAGGAATCGATGGTCGTGTCGCTCCATCCTCAGCGCCCAACCCACCACTCGCGACTCGGACACCGACCCCAAACCCCCGTCGGCCGGACCCCGTCCCTCTTCCGCCGACTGCTGTCGGCACTCCGCGCGGCGGGGGAGGGCGGGACGTGTCCGCAGGATCGCGGTGCGTCCGGCTCCGTGGCGCAGGTCGGAGGTGAAGGCGGCCCTGATGCTGGCCGCCTTCGCCTTCAACACCGCCGAGAACCTGCCCATCGGCCTCCTGGATCTGGTCTCCGAGAGTCCGCGCGTGCCGGTGCCGGCGGTGGGGCTCCTGATCACCGGTCACGGCGTGACGGTGGCCGTCGCGTCCTTCCGCTCGCGCACGTCACCCGTGCCGTGCCCCGGCGTCTCCTGGCCGTGCTGGTCGTGTCCGGTCCGGTCGCGGCGCCGGCCACCTCCCTACTGGCTGCTTCTCGTAGCGCGGCTGCGGACCGCGCTCGCCCAGGCGCTGTTCTGGGCCGTGATGGGGCCGGTAGCGGTGTGCCTGTTCGCGCCCGGGGTGCGCGGCCGTTTGCTGGGGGCGCTGTCCGTCGCCGGTTCGCCCGCCCTCGTGCTCGGTGTTCCCGCCGGGACCTGGCTGGGCCGGCGGAGTGACTGGCGGATCCCCGTCGCCTTGCCGGCCGTTCCAGGACTCGTCTGCATGGCGACGATCGCCGTTCTGCTGCCGACCTCACGCCCGGAGGAAGCACCCGCCGCGTACGGAAGCAGTCCCGACGCCCGCCGGTTCGGGACGGTGCCGGCAGCCGGGAGGCTGTCCGCCACCGGGGCGTTCGCGGGCTGCGCCTACATCGTGCGGTTCCTGGGCGGTGTGAGCGGCTTCTCCCGACGCGGCCACCGTCCTGCTCGTGGCGTTCGGTGGTGCGTGTCTGGCCGGGGTGAGCATCACCGGGGCGCTGCTGGACCGCTGGCCGCGGGCCGCGCTGACCGCCGCCGTAGCCACGCAGGCGGCGGGCATGCTCGGCCTGTACGCGACCGGCACCCGCCCCGTGGCGGCGGTGGTGTTCCTGGTCCTGATGGGCGGCGCGCTCGCACCGGTGTTCATGACCACCCAGAACGCGATGCCGCACTGCGCACCGGGCCGCACGGATATCGCACTCGCGGCGAACTCCGGTGCCTATAACGCCGGAATCGCGGCAGGGGCCATGCTCGGCGCGCTGATCCTGTCGCTCGCCGACGTGTGCGATACCTTCCTCGCCGGCGGACTGCTGACCGCCGGTGCCTGCGCGGTGCTGTCCTACGCGGGGCTGCGCAGGATCTCCCGGATGACGTACCGGGCGTTGGCCGAGATGATCGGATTGGTCGTCCGGTAGTACGGCAGTTGGATGACCGCCATGGACAGCGCCCAGCCCCGGCCGCGCGCCCAGGTCGCCTCGTCCACATCCACCGCCTCGCGGTACGCCGGACGCGCCGAGGCGGGCAGCAGGTTCCAGGCGGGGATGAGATCGGTGGCCGGTTCGCCCATGCCCACGGTGCCGAAGTCGATGACCGCCGAGAGGCGGTCGCCGGTGAGCAGCAGATTGCTCGGCATCAGGTCGGAGTGCGTCCAGCAGGCCGCGCCCGTCCACCGTGGTGCCGCGAGAGCCTCCTCCCAGGCCGCGGTGATCTCGTCGGCGTCGAAAGGTTCGTCGGTGCGGCGCAACGCCTCGATCGACGCCCGCATCTCCTGGTCCGCGGCGATCAGCGGCTCGCCCCGGTGGGCGCGCGGACCGCCGGGTAGGCCGATCTTGCGGAGGGCGACGGCGAACTCCGCGAGGTCACGGGCGACGAGCCCCGGCTCGACCAGCTCACCCTCTACCGGGTTGCGCCCCTCGATCCACCGGTGCACCGCCCAGGGCAGGGGGTAGCCCTCGCCGGGGACGCCGGTCGCCACCACCTCCGGGACCGGCAGCGGCAGCAGCGGGGCCAGCCGAGGCAGCAGCCGTGCCTCCAGCGCGACGGCCTGGGCGCCGCCGGGGCGCAGCGGCAGCCGGACGGTCAGGTCCTCGCCGAGCCGGTAGATCGCGTTGACCGTGCCTCCGGAGGCGAGCCGGGAGACCGGCAGGTCGGCCCACTCGGGGAACTGGGCACGCAGCAGCCGCCGGACCAGGCCGGCGTCGCTCTCCGCCTCGTCCGCGTGCATCGTGCCCATCCACCCACCTGATCTCTTCGCTCGTGCCGGGATCATCGCGCAGCCGGACCGAAGCCCGGAGCCTCTTTTTTGTCAGCTGGTCGGTCCGGTCGGTCCCGTCGGTCCCTGGGGCCCTGTCACTTGCGCCAGAACAGGTAGTGCGTCACGCCGCTCGGGCTGGGGACGACGTCCAGGTGGAACCGGTCGAGCAGCTCATCGGGTGACTCCCAGAGTCGTAGTCCCGAACCGAGCTTCACCGGTGAGACCGCCACATGCATGGTGTCGACGAGGCCGGCGTCGAGGAACTGCCGGATGGTGGTGACCCCGCCGCCCAGCCGGACGTCCTTGCCCTGCGCCGCCTCCCGCGCCCGCTGGAGGACCGCGGCCGGGTCGCCGCCGACGAAGTGGAACGTGGTGTCGGAGAGCGTGAACGACGGACGTACGTGGTGGGTCATGACGAACACCGGGGTGCGGAACGGCGGTTCGTCGCCCCACCAGCCACGCCACTCGTCGTCGTGCCAGGGCCCGCGCTGGGGCCCGAACTTGTTGCGCCCCATGATCTCGGCACCGATATTGCGTGCGTAGTCCCGTGTGAAGTAGTCGTCGAGACCCCGGCTGCCCCCGGCATCGGTGCGCATGGGCCAGCTCGCCGTGGCGCCGGCCCAGGCGAACAGCCGCTCCGGGGAGACGTTTCCGAACGGACGCTCGAGGCTCTGGTCCGCGCCGGCACCGATGCCGTCGCTCGACACGCTGAAATTCTGGACTCTCAGCAGCTGAGGCACGTGTTCCTCCTTTTGGTGGTGATGACGGTGAGGAGACTCTCCGGCCCGGGAAAACTCATCGCCGCGCCCGGGCCGCCCGGGCCGTCACTGCGGCCGAAGGTTCAGTACGAGGTCACGCGGCAGGCCGTAGGTGTCGTGGAGGTGGTGGAAGTCCTCCTCGCTCAGCGGGCCCCGGAAGCGCGGCCGGGCCAGTACCTGCCGGCCACGTTCCAGGAGGCGGCCGAAACGCTTCTCCTCGTCCAGCAGGACCCGGCGCACGACGTCCGGATCCTCATCCTGACGGAAGAGGTCCAGGGTGTGCCGGATCAGCTCGTCCGGCAGGTCTCCGAGGCCGCGCGACGGATCGTCCCGCCGCAGCACGGTGAGCACCCGCCGCAGCAGACGGCGCAGTACGTAACCGCGACCGGTGCCGGCCGGGCGGACCCCGTCACCGATCACCACGATGGCTGAGCGGATGTGGTCGCAGACCAACCGCAGCGACACTTCGTCCAGCTGCCACAGGGCCGGCAGGAGGCGCCGCCAGGGGTCGAAGACGTCGCAATCGAAGACCGACGTCCGGCCCTGCAACAGCGAGGCCAGTCGTTCCAGGCCGAGGCCGGTGTCGATGTTGTGCTGGGGGAGTGGCACGAGCGAACCGTCGGCGAGGCGCCGGTGGCGCATCATCACGTGGTTCCACACCTCCACCCAGCGTTCGTCACGGGTGGGCGTCGACTCCGGCGGGGTGTCGCCGGTCCACAGGAAGATCTCCGAGTCGGGGCCGCACGGGCCGGTCGGTCCGTTGGACCACCAGTTGTCCTCGACGGTGAGTTCCACCGGCACCCCGCGCCCCTGCCACAGCTCCAGGGAAGCGGTGTCCGGACCGGCCTGGCCGTCGCCACCGAAGACCGTGGCATGCAGCAGTCCCGGATCGATGCCGAAGCCCTCGGTGAGCAGGTCGTGGCCCCAGCCGAGGCTCGACGGACCCCCGTAGTCACCGAGCGACCAGGTCCCGAGCATCTCGAAGACGGTCAGATGGGTGTCGTCGCCGATCTCGTCGAGGTCCGTGGTCCGCAGACACCGCTGTACGTCGACCAGCCTCCTGCCGAGTGGATGCGGGCGCCCCTCCAGGTAGGGGGTGAGCGGGTGCATGCCCGAGGTGGTGAACAGCACGGGGTCACCCGGCGGCGGCAGCAGAGTCGAGCCGGTGATGCGGCGGTGGCCGCGGTCCTCGTAGTACTCGACGAACGTGCGTACGATCTGGTCGGTGTGCACGGGGTGGCTCCTTCGCGTGTGCGGGGGAGGCACCGGACAGCACGTCCGCACGGGCGTCGGAACCGGGCGGAAGACGCCAGGGAACCACCGGCGGACCGTGTCCGGTCGCCGGTGGGACTGGGAAGTACGTCAGGCGGCGGCAACCGGCGAGCTGGTCGCTCGCGCGGTCGCGGTGCTGCTTCGGCCCGTGACGTTCATAGCGCAGAAGGTAACGCGTCCCGGCTCCCCGGGCATCCGCTTTTCTTCCCGCCCGGACAGCTCACCGGCACCGAGTGCCGTCATCGGCGCTCACCGACCGGCCGGACGCACGGGAGCGAGGGTGAGTGGACCAAGGCGTGACGCGCTAACGGTCTCTCGGCGGCAGGCCACTGACGGGCCTCCCACGGAGCTTGCGGACCAGCATCACCAGCAGCGCGTAGAAGCACACCAGCCCGATGCCCGCGAAGGCCGCGACCACCTGCGCCACCTGAGGATTCAGCTGCCCCGGCCAACTCATCGCCGGGCCGCCTTCCGGGCGAGGTTCATGCTTCCAGGGTCGTACGGCCGCGGCCGGACGCCAACTCAGAAGACCGGCCGCGCACCCGCTGAACCGGCAGGACCGACGAGGCCCGACGCCTCGCCCACCGCTCCCACCAGCCCACCGGCCGGTGGGCTGAGTCGCCGCAGGCGCAGATCAGGCGCAGTATCGGACCACACCCGTCCCACGGCCCGAGGCGGTGAGAAGTGAGGTGAGACGTCGCTCGTTCCGGAGCGCGGCGCAGTCGATCGGCGAGCCGCTGCCGAAGGAGCGGGTCGGTGCGCGTCCTCACCGGTCCGTGCGCGAGGCATGGCCCGCGCTCGCGATCTACGGCGCGACCACGCTCCTGCACCTCGCCGTCCTGGCTGTCATGAGCCCGCCGGACGGGCCCGGCCTCCGCGACCGCCTGCTCGCCTGGGACGGCCGGCTGTACACGGAGATCGCCGCGCACGGCTATCCCGACGGTTTCACCTATGCGCCCTCCGGCCGGCTCGCCGGCAACGATCTCGCGTTCTTCCCGCTGTTCCCGCTACTGATCCGTGCCGTCCACACGGTGACCCGCCTCGACTACGGTACGGCCGCGATCGTCACCGCCAACCTGGCCTTCGCCGCCGCCCTGATCCTCGTCGACCTGCTGCTGACCCGGCTCCACGGACGGCGTACGGCACTCATCGCGGTCGTACTGCTCGCCGCGGCGCAACCCATGGCACTCGTCTTCGTCATGGCCTACAGCGAATCACTGTTCCTCGCGCTGTCCGCCGCCACCTTGCTGGCCGTCCGACGGCAGGCGTGGCTCACCGCCGGTGCCGCCGCCATGCTGGCCGGCCTGACGCGGCCGGCCGGCATGGCGGTCGTGGCGGCCCTCGCCGTCGCCGTCGCCCTGTCCCTGGCCAGGACACGCCGACCCGCCTGGCGCCCCCTCGCCGCCGTCGCACTCGCCTGCACGGGCACGCCCGGCTACCTCTGGTGGGTGGGCCGGCGGGCCGGCCGGCCGGATGCCTGGTTCCGCATCGAGCAGGCCGGCTGGGGCACCCGTTGGGACAGTGGCAGGTCCTTCCTGCGTTTCCTCGGTGAGACGCTGGCGCACGGAGACGGATGGGTGCCCGTCAGCACCGCGGTCCTCCTGCTGGCCCTGGTCGACGCCACCGCCGTCACCTGGCGCCGGAACACCTGGCCGCCCCTCCTCGTCCACGGCTCCGGCATCCTGATCCTGACGCTCGGACAGACCAGCTTCTACCACTCCAAGCTGCGCCTGATGCTCCCCGCCGTACTCTTCCTCGTCCCCCTCGCCCGCGCTCTCGCCCGGGCACGCGCCACCACGGTCGCGATCGCGGTGACCGGCGGCGCGCTGTTCGGCTGCTGGTACGGCGCGTACATGCTCACCGTCTGGCCGTACGCCATCTGACGGGCGTGCGCCCGCCAGGGCGATTCCCCGTAGGGTCGGGTGCATGCTCTTGTGGATCAACGGCCCGTTCGGTGGCGGCAAGACGCAGACCGCCTACGAACTCCGACATCGGCTCACGGACAGCGTCGTCTGCGATCCCGAACACGTCGGCTTCGGACTGCACCGGATGACGCCCCCGTCCTTGCGCGGAGACTTCCAGGACCTCGCGGCCTGGCGGCAAGGGGTGTTCGAGGTACTGGATCACGTCCTGAGCAGGCACCACGGGACGGTGATCGCGCCGATGACGGTGGTCGAGCCGGCGTACTTCCGGGAGACCGTCGGCCGACTGCGCGAGCGCGGTCACGAGGTCCGGCACTTCGCACTGCTGGCCGGGCGTGAGACGGTGCTGCGACGGCTGCGCCGCCGCGGCTTCGGACACGCTGCCCAGCTGATCGCGGGGAAGGACGCCCCCTTGCGCCGGGAGAGCTTCGCCGTGTCGAAGCTCGACCTCTGCCTGGAGCGCCTGCGTGCGGAGGAGTTCGCGGAGCAGGTGTGGACCGACCACCTCACCGTGCCCCAGGTCGCCGAACACCTCGCCGCGAGCGCGGGCCTGGCGCTCGTCCCGAACGGCGAGGGACCGCTGCGGGGGAGCGCGCGGCGGGCCTGGACAGGAATCAGGCACATCCGTTTCGACTGAGCGCACGGCGGCCGCTGGTCAGGGCACGGGCCGGGCCCTGCGTCCTCTCCGGTGCGGCACCGCGCTCACCGATGGTGCGCTGAGGGAAGCTGCTCGCGTACCCATGCGGGGTCGGGGTTGACGTGCGGTACGCCCGCCATCATGACGGTCGGCACGGTTTCATCGCCGTCGTTGACCGCTCTCACCGCAGCCGCTCCGGCCGGGTCCCGCCATATGTCGACCCAATGCAACTCACGGGCCCTACGGCCCAGCCGGATGCGCAGCCGCAGGCAGTACGGGCACCCAGGCCGCCAGAACACGACCGGCCGGCCGTCGACCGCGCCACGGCGCTGTGCCTCCAGCGCGCCCATCGACCTCGGGAAGACCAGAGGCGAGTTCACGGCCGCGAACAGCACGAACAGCAGCAGGCCGGATGCGGCTGGGCCGGGGCTCCCGCTGGAGACCAGCCCAGCCGCAACGACTGATCCGCAGAGCAGCAGCAGTACCGGTAGGAACCAGGCTCGCGTCATGGTGAGGCAGGCTAGCGCGAGGCCGGAACACTCCTCGGACCAGGTCACCTATCCGACGGCTCAGAGCATGAACGGCTAGGGCATGAAAAGGGCGAGGAGTACGACCACCACGGCTATCAGCAGGATCACCATCCACACCGACTTGCCGCCCCGGTGATTCCTCCGGTGGGTGTCTTCCGGGCCCCCGCCCCTCGGGCGGTCCTCCACGTACTGCGGATTGTCCGGGCGATCACGTGTGTAGAAGTCGTCGTCAGCCATATCGGGCTCCCCTCGTCTCTGGGAGCCGAGTGCCCCATCAGGGACGGCGTGCACATCGATTCACGGCGGTCAGCCGGGCAGTTCCGTATGGAGGCGGATCGTGGTACCGGTCTGCGGGGTGGAGCGTATCTCGACGAGGTCGCACAGGTGGTGTACGAGCCACAGACCGCGTCCGCCGAGCTGCGTGCCGGTGGGCCTGGAGCGTCCGGCGAGGGGGTCCTCGATGTACCCGGCGTCGCGGAACTCGCAGATCAGCCGGCGCTCCTCGCTCCAGGTGCGCAGCACGCCCTCGCCCCCACCGTGCCGGATGCTGTTCGCGGCGACCTCTGTGGCGGCCAGGTGGAGTTCGCGCAGCCGCCGGGCGCTCAGCCCGTGGCGTTCGGCGCAGGCCGTGATCTTCTCCCGCAGCGCGGGAAGGCTGCCGCGGGCGTAGGGGAATTCGTCGTACGGGTCGCAGGGGTCGGTCAGCGCGGCGAAGTCGAACGGGGCATGCGGGCTGTAGTCCGGGCACGAGGTGGTGCGGCCGTCCGCGCGGATCTCGGGGTGGCAGCGCGTCATGCTCTCCAG
Organism: Streptomyces sp. NPDC006309; assembly: GCF_040613095.1. Taxonomy (NCBI): domain Bacteria; kingdom Bacillati; phylum Actinomycetota; class Actinomycetes; order Kitasatosporales; family Streptomycetaceae; genus Streptomyces; species Streptomyces sp. NPDC006309. The sequence goes on from NZ_JBEXRO010000025.1 coordinate 94,048, forward strand.
CGCGGCCCTCTCGCCGGCGGTGTCGTAGGGGCACAGCAGCCACCAGGCGGGGCTGTGCGCGAAGGCCTTGTTGAGCAGCCACTCGTGATAGCGCAGTTCCTCCACCTCGGCCTGGCTGCGGGCCTCCTCCCAGGGGGATTCGCCGATGCCGCGCACCGGGCGCCCCTGGGAGACGTACTCCTCGATCCACTCCTGCCAGGCTCCGATGAGCCGCCCCGGATGGTGCGCCGTGGGGGTGGTGTCGACGTAGCGCACCGCCCCGTCGTCGGGGATCTCGGCACGCAGCAGGGACGCCTTGTCGTGCGGGACGGCCACGACGACGGCCTCGCCCTCGTCGAGTGCCTCCTGGATGAAGCCCATGGTGCCCTCGACGAACTCGTCCCTTCCGCGGTACGGGTACAGCTCGTGCCGGTAACCGGTCCCGGAACCGGAAGACGTGGAGGCGGGGCGGGAGGAGGTCACGGCGTCATCACCACCGGGACTACGGGCGCGGCGAACCCGGAGATTTCCCAGGCCAGCCGCACGGTCTCGTTCGTTCCTTCCAGGACGACCTTGCGGTCCGGCAGATGTCCGGCGGCGTCTGCCAGGGCGCTCATGCCGGCGGCGTCCAAGAAGTCCAGGGCCTGACAGTACAGGCGCACCGTCGCCGTGCGGGCGAGCAGCGTCCGAAGGATGGCGGCGAAGGCCGGGGCGCCTTCGGCGTCGATAACCCCGTTCACCGTCCAGCCGTCCTTTCCCGTCCGGTACACCTGGAATGCGGGTGATGCCGGACGGCTGCCCAGGTGGTGGGGGTGCACGCATCTGACTTTCTCCAGTGTAGACGCGCCCCAGTCGGCACTGCTGTAGGCGCACACCACCAGAGCACCGCTGTCGGCGGCGAACTCCTCCAGGTCCAGCTCACTGCGCAGCAGCTGCTCGGACTGCGTCGGCGAGCCGTCCGGGGTCACGTGGTGGAGCACCCGAAGCGAGCGGAACCCCTCCCGCCCGGCACTGACGGCCTCGCGGCGCACCGCGGCGAGGAGTGAACCCTCCAGCCGGGCCGGATCAAGCACCTTGGGGGCGAACTCGCCGGTCGCATCCGCGGCCGGGCCGACGATCACCACCTTGTCGCCGAACAGGGCTCCGTCCGCGACGAAGGCCCGGCTGCGGTCCATGACATCGTCCGCCGGACCCAGCAGCTGGCAGACGTGGTCGCCAGTGCCGACCTCGTCGAGTCTCGCCAAAGTGCGCGCCGCTCTCACCGCTCCTCCCCTCAGACTCTCACCCTACTGGCACGCACCACGCAGCCCGCCGCCGACTCGTCGCGGTCGACATCAGCCGCTCACTCCGGACGAGCGAACCTGGCGACGGCGGCCGCGGTGACCGGGGTGAAGAAGTTGACGAGGTTGCCGTCAGGGTCCCGGAGGAGGAGCGAGCGGTTGCCCCAGGGCATCGTGGTGGGCGCCTGGACGAAGTCCTCCACGGACCCCGTCAGGTTCTGGTGCACGCGGTCCACATCGTCGACGAGGAACTCGATGATGACGCTGTGGTTGTCGGCCGGCCGGGCGGCGCCCGGCGCGAACAGGGGCACGGTGCGGACGCCCGCGATGGCGAGGGTCGCCGAGGCGGTCCTGAGCTCGGCGAAATCCTCGGTGGACCAGTCCGCCCCCACGCCGGTGGCGCGCTCGTAGAAGTCGACGAGGCGGGCGACGTCGCCCGTGATGATGCGGATCGAAACGAAGTTCACGGCTCTCTCCAGTGCTCGGTGCTTGTGATCACACGCTAAAGCGGATACCGGACAGGATCCGCCCGGTATCCGCGAGAGACTTCTCGGCATGTCACGACCCACCGCGCGCGTGCTCACCCTGCTGGAACTCCTGCAGTCGGGCGGTCTGCGGACCGCGGCCGAACTCGCCGCCCGGCTCGGCGTCGACGAGCGCACGGTGCGGCGGTACGCCGATCACCTCCTCGACCTCGACGTCCCCGTCGAGTCGGTGCGCGGCCGCCACGGCGGCTACCGGCTCGCCTCCGGCTATCGCATGCCTCCGCTCATGCTGAGCGACGACGAAGCCCTCGCCGTACTGCTCGGCCTGGTCGCCGGTCGGCGGACCGGTCTGATGACCGCCGCGGGCACGGCCGGCGAGACCGCAGCGGCCAAGATCCGGCGGGTCCTGCCGGAACGGCTCGGCCGCAGGCTCGACGCCGTCCTCGGCTCCCTCACCTTCACGGCCCCGTCCGGCACGTCACCGGCCCCGGAGACCGGCATCCTGCTCGCGGTCGCCGACGCGGTGCGCCATCACCGGCCGATTTCGATCCGGTACATCGCCGTCGACGGCCGGCGCAGCGAGCGCACGGTGCACCCGTACGGACTCGTCGCTCACTCGGGCAGGTGGTACGTGACCGGTGAGGATCGCGCTGCGGGCGCGGAACGCACGTTCCGGTTGGATCGCATCGCCGGTGCGAGGACCCTGCCCGGCACGTTCGACCCGCCCGCGGGGTGGGATCCGGCGGAGCGCGTCCTGTCGGGACTCGCCACCGCTCCGTACCGGCACGAGGTGACGGTGCGGGTCCAGGGGACGGCCGAGCACGTCCGGGCCCGGCTTCCCGCCGGTATCGCGATCGTGGAGGAGCTGCCGTCCGAGGGCGGCCCGGAGCTGCCGTCCAAGGGCGGCCCGGAGGCGGGGACCGAGCGCTGGTCCCGCGTCGACATGCGCGTGGACCGGCTCGACTGGCTGCCCGCCGTGCTCGCCTCGCTCGACCGTCCGTTCGTCATCGAGCGACCGGACGAACTCCGCGGACTCGTCACCGCGTTCGCCGCACGGCTCGCGGACTCGGCCCGGCGGAAGCCGCCTCGGGTATGACGTCCGGCCCGGCGTTTGCACCCGACGGGGTGGGGTGATCGGTCACCGAGTTCAGGCCTTCGCTGCCCCGGGGATCATCGACATCGGCCGACTCCGTGCTCGATGACGGGCAGTCACGACCGCCGTCGCCGTCGCCGTCGCCGTCGCCGTCGCCGACGAGGCCGGGGCGGTGTGCGATGCAGCTCGTCGGCATCAGGACGCGTGAGGTCGCTGGAGTCCCTGGAGGAGGAGAGCGATCAGGCGTCGGGGGTCGTAGCGGGGGTCGTCGTCGCGTCCGATGCAGAGGTTGCCGATGCCGCGCATCAGCTCGTACGGCTGCGTACCGGGCCTGATGTCGCCGGACTCGACGGCGGCGTCGAGCAGTTGGTCGCAGACGGGCAGCAGACGGTCGAGGAAGTAGGCGTGCAGCGCGGCGAAGCGGTCGTTGTCGGACTGTAGGGCGTCGGCGAGTCCGTGCTTGGTGACGAGGAAGTCGACGAAGAGGTCGATCCACTGGCGCAGTGCGTCGAGCGGGGAGCCGGCACTGGCCAGCAGGTCCGGGCCGGCCTGGACGCATGCCTCGATCTGGTGGCGGTAGACGGCTGTGACGAGGTCCGCCCGGGTCGGGAAGTGGCGGTAGATCGTGGCCATCCCGACACCCGCCCTGGCCGCGATCTGACGGATGGGTGCGTCGACGCCGGAGGTGACGAACACCTCGGCGGCGGCAGTGAGCACCACCTGCCGGTTGCGCTGTGCGTCGGCCCGCTTGCCTCGGGACGGCGACTCTCCTGGGGGGCCGTCGGTGGCCATCACGCACTCCTCCACATCGATTGACAAAACGGAGCGATGCTCCGAATATTAACCGGAGCGACGCTCCGGTTCAGGTTAGCCGAAGCGGGTCGCTCCTGACCGCCCTGCCCTTCGTCGGTCGCAGTAGACCGGCGGACGGCGGGTGCCACCGAAAGGGAATCCACATCGTGAGCACACCGCCTGCCACCAGCACCGACGCCCCGGACGCGCCCGTCCCGGTCCTGTCCTTCGGCCCCGTAGTCCTCTCCGTGCCCGGACGTCCCGTGGACCTCCGGTTACGCGTCTCCGCACCCGCGACCGGAACCGGCCTTGCCGTCATCCTGCTCTCCCACGGCCAAGGCCCCTCGAACAACCTCTCCTCGCTCAACGGTTACGCGCCGCTCGTCAACCTCTGGGCCGCCCACGGATTCGTTGTCATCCAGCCCACCCACCTCAGCTCCAGGGCGCTGAGACACCTGGTCGCCGATGCCCCCGGGGCGCCCTTCTTCTGGCGCTCGCGCTCCGAGGACATGTCGCACATCCTCGACCGACTCGACCTGATCGAGAAGGCCGTGCCGTCGCTCTCCGGGCGGATCGACCACACCAAGGTTGCCGTTGCCGGGCACTCGTTCGGCGGCTTCACCTCCAGCCTCCTGCTCGGTGCCCGGGTCACCGACCCCGACGAGGGGGGAGAGGTGAGCCTTCTCGAACCCCGGATCAAGGCGGGCGTGCTGCTCGCCGCGCCCGGCAGGGGTGATGTCCTCAAGGGACCGATGGCTGACGCACTGCCGGCCTTCCGGACCATGGACTTCTCCACGATGACCGCACCCGCGCTTGTCGTCGCCGGCGACGAGGACGACTCCCGGCACTTCACGGACATGGGACCCGACTGGCACGCCGACCCCTACACCCTCGCCCCCGGGCCCAAGACCCTGCTCACCCTGTTCGGCGCGGAGCACGGACTCGGCGGGATCGCGGGATACGACGCCGCCGAGACCACCGACGAGAATCCCGAGCGGGTCGCCGCCCTCGCCCGCCTCACCGCGGCCTACCTCCACACCCGGTTCCATCCCGGCACCTCGGAATGGCAGGCCGCGTGCGAGGCACTGACGACCGGGCCGGACCCGGTAGGACGAGTGGAAAGCAAGTGAGCCCCCACGGCCACGGCCCCACGGCCGCGCGGTCCGGGCCGGCATGTGCAAGCCCCGTCGCACTCGCGTCACGTAAGACGGCCTAAAGGTCCAAGCCCCGCCATAAGGGCGGACCTTGCAGACTGATCAGGACACGATCTGCGGCGTCCTCGTCCCCCTGGAACGGCTGATGCCGGTGCGGCCGGTTTCAGGACCAGGCGATCTCGCCATGGCGGGAGAGGAAGCGTCCGGTGCCGGAGCCGGGCTTCTCGGTGGCGAGGGCGACGATCGCGTCCGTGCCCTCTGCGACGGTCTGAGGGCCGCTGTGACCGTTGAGGTCGGTCGCGGTGTAGCCGGGGTCGGCGGCGTTGACGCGGATGCCGTTGAGCGCTTTCGCGTACTGCGTGGTCAACATCGTCAGCGCAGCCTTCGAGGACGTGTACAGCGGCGCGATGACGTGCGACTCGGGCCGGTCGGGGTCGTGGGTGAGGGCGAGGGAGCCCATGCCGCTGCTGACGTTGACGATCACGGGGTCGTCCGATCGGCGCAGCAGCGGCAGGAACGCGGTGGTGGTGCGGACGACCCCGATGACGTTGACGTCGAGGACGGCGAGAGCGTCGGCGGCGGTGAGGTCGCTGGGATCTCCGACGGGGCCGTGGACACCGGCGTTGTTGATCAGGACGTCGATCCTGCCTTCGTGTCCGGCGACGTTCGCGGCCGCGGCGGCCACGGACGCGTCGTCGGTCACGTCGATGGGGACGTAGCGTGCGCCGAGCGCGGCGGCGGTCTCCTCGCCCTGCTCGCGGTTGCGAGCGCCGACGAGCACGGTGTGGCCACACTGGATCAGGCGGCGGGCGGTCTCGCGGCCGAGGCCCTTGTTGGCTCCGGTGATGAAGGTGATGGTCATGCGTTCGATGCTTGCCTCTACGAGGGAAGCGGACCAGGGACGCTTCGGCGGTAGGAGGACCAGTACCACCCTCGTGCCCATCCGCACGACCGGCGGTGCAGGAGGATGGAGATCATGTCGACGACACCCGGGACCGGACTGGGCGCGATGATCCGCACGTGGCGGGAGCGGCTGCCCCCGTCGGCCGCCGGGCTGCCGGTGGCCCGCGGGCGCCGGGCGGCCGGGCTGCGGCGTGAGGAACTGGCCGACCTGGCCGGGGTGTCGGTCGACTACATCGTGCGCCTGGAGCAGGGACGGTCCACGACACCCTCGGCGTCGGTGGTGGCGTCCCTGGCGCGCGCCCTCCAGCTGTCCACCGCCGAGCGGGACCACCTCTACCGGCTGGCCAAGCTCGTACCGCCGACGGGCGGCGCGATCTCGGACCATCTTCCGCCCGGCATGCAGCGGGTGCTCGCCCGCCTCGGGGACGTGGCGGTCGCCGTGTTCGCGGCGGACTGGCAACTGGTCTGGTGGAATCGCGGGTGGGCCGCCCTGCTGGGCGACCCCTCCGCCTCGCCGCCGCGGCTGCGTAACTTCGCCCGTGACAGGTTCCCGGTGGACGCCGGCCCCGCCCGCCTGGCGCTGTGGCCGGTGACCGAGGCGGATCGCGACGCCACCGACGCCGCCGTCGTCTCCGACCTGCGCCGCGCCACCGGCCGCTTCCCTCAGGACAGCCGCTTGTCCACGCTGATCCGTGAACTGAACGCGGGTAACAAGAGGTTCGCCGAGCTATGGGCGACTGGAGGGGTGGCCGCGCACCGCGAGGACCACAAGACGATAGACCACCCCTCGGTGGGCCCTGTCACGGTGGACTGCGACGTCCTGGCCGACGGCGACTCCGAGCTCAAGATCGTCATCATGACCGCCGTGCCCGGCAGCGAGGACGAGACCAAGCTCCGACTCACCGCCGTCACCGGCCCACCGGCTACCAGCCGCGACTGATCCGGCCCGAGCGCCTGATCAACGGCTCAAGGCCTGGTGAGCCACCACGGCACCGGTCACGGCCACTGCCCCCCGCCGCGGTAGATGGCGCCCGGCCGTCAGCCGGTGCGGTGCCCCGGGGTGGGCCGACTCCCGTACCGGCGTGGCCCACTGCTCCCTTACCGGGCGACGTATCCGCCGTCGACGGGCAGGGCGACGCCGATGACGAAGCCGGCGCCGGGGCTGCACAGCCGTAGGACGGCCTGGGCGATCTCCTCGGCGGTGCCCAGGCGGCCGATGGGCTGGCCCGCTTCCGCCTCGGCGCGGTCGAGTTCTCCCTTGGCGATCATGTCGCTGACCATGGGCGTGTCGATCGTGCCGGGGCAGACGGCGTTGATGCGGATGGTGCGCGGGGTGTATTCGAGAGCGGCGCTGCCCGTCAGGCCGATCACGCCGTGTTTGGAGGCTTGGTACGAGGCGCGGCCGGGGATGCCGACGAGCCCGCCGAGAGAGGAGCAGTTGACGATGGTGCCGCTGCCCTGGGCGCGCATGTGACGCAGCTCGTGATTCATGCCGGCCCAGATGCCGCGCAGGTTGATGGCGTCGACCCGGTCGAACTGTTCGGCCCGGTCGCCAGGCCCATGCCGGAGGAGGCGCCGGTGATGAACGCGGTGCTGCCGTGGAAGTCGTAACTGACGTTCACGTTCGTTCTTCTTCCTGGGCGATGGCTGGTCGGGGTCAGGAGGTGGCTTCGACGCGGACCCGGCCGGCCGTGGCGAGGCGGCCGGTGCCGCGGCTGTCGGTGAGGCGGCCGAGGATGACCAGGCCGGGGGAGTGCTCGCCGTCGCGGTAGAAGAACGCGAGGTTGCCCCAGGGGGCGTAGTAGGCGAGGTCGCCGGCCTTCGGCGTGACGGTGTCCGGGGCGCCGGAGGTGTCCAGCTCGCGCGGCGGGTCGCCGATCCGTTCGGTGTGGTGGAAGTCCTTCAGCTCCACGGTGAGCGGGAGCAGCGCGGCGAAGTCGCGCGCCGCGGCGCTGTCGTTCAGGGTGGCGTCGATGCTCTGACCGTCGATCGTCAGGCGGATGGTCGTCACGGCTCTCCTCTCGGACGGTGCGCCCGGTGTGCCTGGCACCGGCACCGGCCGCGGTCCCCACGACAAGGACCTGCACGACCTCGTCGGCGAGCTGTCCACCCGCAGCGACGCCTTCCGCACCCGCTGGGGCGCCCACGACGTCCGCCATCACGGCACCGGCACCAAGCGCTTCCACCACCAGGCCGTCGGTGACCTCACCCTCGCCTACGAAGGTCTGGAGATGGCCGCCGAACCCGGACTCACCCTGACCATCTACACCGCCGAACCCGGCTCCCCGTCCGCAGAAAGCCTTCGCCTGCTCGCTTCGTGGGCCGCGGCTCAAGAAGCCGGCGTCTCCTCACACGGGGCAACCGGCTGACCGTCCCGCCAGTGGATCGGGGCTGACCGGTCTCCCCGAGCCCGCGCGCGCCCGGTCAGCGGCGGATGAGGCCGAGGCCGATGGCGGTGGCGACGGCGGCGGTGCGCGAGTCGACGCCGAGCTTGACGTAGACGCGGGCCAGGTGGGACTTGACGGTCCCTTCCGTCAGGTGGAGCCGCTCGCCGACGGCCTGGTTGGACAGACCGTCGGCGACCAGGGCGAGGACTTCGGTCTCGCGCCGGGTCAGTGCGGTCCTCGGCGTGCGCAGCCGGTTCAGCAGCCGGTCCGCGACGGTGGGCGCCAGCGTGGTACGTCCCGCGGCGGCGGTGCGGACGGCGGCGGCCAGGTCTTCGGGTGGGGCGTCCTTGAGGAGGTAACCGGTGGCGCCGGCCTCGATGGCGGGCAGGGTGTCGGCGTCGGAGTCGTAGGTGGTGACGATGAGCACGCGCGGTGCGGACGGACGGGCGGTGATCCGGGCGGTCGCTTCGGCACCGCCCATGCCCCTGCCGAACTGGAGGTCCATCAGGACGACGTCGATGTCGCCTTCGGCGGCACGCGTGACGGCGTCCTCGGCGGTGGCCGCTTCGGCCACGACGACGAGGCCGGGTTCGGTTTCCAGTACGGCGCGCAGCCCGGCGCGTACGACGGGGTGGTCGTCGGCCAGGAGGAGGCGGACAGGTGCGTCGTCGGTCATGTGCGGGCCCCGGGCTCGGTCCGGGTGAGCGGGGTGCGGGGGAGCCGGGCGGCCAGGGCAGTGCCGTGACCGGGCGCGGACTCGATGACCAGGGTGCCGCCGAGGACGTTCACGCGGGCGCGCATGGCCGCCAGGCCGAAACCGCCGCCCTCGGGGTCGGGAGCGGGCAGCCGGCCGGGATCGAAACCGTGCCCGTCGTCGACGACGTCGACGGCGACACGGTCGCCGAGGTAGCTGAGGGTGACCTCGGCGGCGGTGGCCTGGGCGTGGCGGACCGTGTTCGCGAGGGCGGACTGGGCGACGCGCAGCAGGGCGACCTCGTGGGCGGTCGGCAGCACGGTGGGGTCGCCGGTGAGGCGGAAGCGTGCGGTGAGGCGGTGGCGGGTGCTGGTGGTGGTGCACAGGCGTTCCAGGGCGTCGGCCAGGGTGGTGCCTTCCAGGGTGGGCGGGGTGAGGGCGGCGACGAAGCGGCGGGCCTCGGCGAGGCTGTCCACGGCGGCCTGGCGTGCCGCGTCGACGTGGAGGGAGGCGGTGTCGGGTCGGCCGGGCAGGGCGCGTTCGGCGGCGCGCAGCAGCAGCTGGATGCTGGAGAGGCCCTGGGCGAGGGTGTCGTGGATCTCACGGGCCAGACGCTCGCGTTCGGCGAGCACACCGGCGGTGTGCTGGGCCCGGGCCAGATCGGCGCGGGTGGCGGTGAGCTCCTCGATCAGCTGCCGGCGTTGTTCGCTCTCCCGGTACAGGGCCTCGTATCCCCACACCACCGCGACGGCGACAGCGGCGCCGAGCGCGGGGCCGATCGCCATGGCCGGGCCGAAGGAGTGCTGGTGGGCGGCGAAGCCCGCGATGGCCGCCGCCGCGGTGGCGGTCACAGCGGCGAGCCCGGACCGGCGCGGCAGCAGGTGGAGCTGGAGGAAGTACAGCGGGAACGCCACCCATACCGCGTCGGGGGACAGGGCCAGCAGCACCAGCCATACGGCGCCCACGGCGGCCAGCCACCAGGCCGCGGCCCGCCGGGAGGCACGGACGCGGGGCAGGAGCGGCCCGGCGGCGTACACCAGGCCGCACGCCGCCACCGCGGCGACGACCGGTCCGGCGTGCGGCCGGCCGTCGGTCACGGCCCGGCCGGCGGCCAGCGCGAGCAGGCCGACGACCAGCAGGTGCAGGCACCAGGCCAGGGCCCGGGTGGTCGGGGTCAGGGCAGGGGCGGCGGTGTTCACAGTGCGTCCCAGGTTACGGAGGCCGGCGCCCGGGGGCCTCCATCGAAAGTTGGAACCCGTGTGCCGCCTTCCGGCCCGCGAAGTGCCGTCCTGTGCCAGGCGCGGACACGGAAGGGTTGCCGCGACGGTGGAGTCGTACCGCTTCCCCACCGGAAAGGACAGGCCGATACCGTGTTCGTCGCCTGGAGAGATCTGAGGTTCGCCAAGGGGCGCTTCGCCCTGATGGGAGCCGTCATCGTGCTGATCACCCTGCTGGTCGGGCTGTTGTCCGGGCTGACGGCCGGACTGGGCCGGCAGAACATCTCCGCGATCACGGGACTGCCCGCCGACAAGATCGCCTTCCAGGCCCCCGGCGACACTCAGGACCTGTCGTACGCCGACTCCACCGTCACCCGGCAGCAGTGGCGGCGGTGGGCCGAGGCGCCCGGCGTCGAAAGCGCCGAACCCCTGGGGATCACCACGACCAGGGCCACCGCCGGTGACAGGAGCACCGGGGTCTCGGTCTTCGGCGTACGGCCCGGCTCCCGCCTCGCCCCGGACGGCAGCAGGATCACCGAGAGCGCTGTGGTGCTGTCCACCGCGGCCGCCGACGGCCTCGGCGTCAAGGCCGGGGACTCCCTCACCCTGGCCGGTCGGCAGCTGAAGGTGGCCGCCGTGCGGGGCGACGCCCTCTTCAGCCACACCCCCGTCATCTGGACCAGCCTCGGTGTCTGGCGGAAGACCGCGCCGCCCACCGCCACCGGCGACGGCCCCGTCGCCACCGTCATCGCCCTGAACACCACGTCCGCGGCCGACGTGGCGGCCACCGACCAGCAGGCCGGCACACGGACGGTCTCCACCGAGGACTCGTTGTCCGCGATCGGCTCCTACACCTCCGAGAACGGCTCCCTCCAGCTGATGCGCGGCTTCCTGTTCGCCATCTCCGCCCTCGTCATCGGGGCCTTCTTCACCGTGTGGACCATCCAGCGCAGCGGTGACGTCGCCGTCCTGAAAGCGCTCGGCGCCTCCACCGCCGACCTGCTCAAGGACGCCCTCGGCCAGGCCGTCGTCCTGCTCGCCGGCGGCACCCTGACCGGCACCGGCATCGCCGCCGCCCTGGGCGCCCTCCTGGCCGGCTCGGCCGTGCCGTTCCTCCTCACGCCCACCACCATCCTGCTCCCGGCCGCCGTGATGGTCCTCCTCGGCGCCCTCGGAGCCGCCCTGTCCATCCGCCGCATCACCTCCGTCGATCCGCTGACCGCCCTGGGGAGCACCCGATGAGCCTTGACCTGACCGGCATCACCCTCACCTACCCCGACGGCGACACCCTCCTGACCGCGCTGGACCGGGTCAGCCTGGTGGTCCCCAAGGGCAGCATGACCGGAGTGGTCGGCCCCTCCGGCTCAGGCAAGTCCAGCCTGCTGGCCGTCGCCGCCACCCTGATCACCCCCGACGCCGGCACCGTCACCATCGACGGCACCCCCACCACCCGCCTGTCCCGCGGGGAGCTGGCCGAACTGCGCCGCCGCAAGATCGGCATCGTCTTCCAGCAGCCCAACCTGCTGCCCTCCCTCACCGCCGCCGAACAACTCCAGGTCATGGCCCAGATCGACGGCCGCAAACCCCGCACCGCCCGCGACCGCGCCCTGGAACTCCTCGACTCGGTCGGCCTGGCCGACCAGGCCGACCGCCGCCCCCACCAGCTCTCCGGCGGCCAGCGCCAGCGCGTCAACATCGCCCGCGCCCTGATGAACGACCCCACCGTCCTCCTGGTCGACGAACCCACCAGCGCCCTCGACCACGAACGCGGCGCCGCCGTCATCGACCTGATCACCCGCCTCACCCACGAGCGGGCCACCGCCACGGTCCTCGTCACCCATGACCGCACCCACCTCGCCGCCGCCGACCGGACCGCCGAAGTCCACGACGGCCGCCTCCACCTGCCGGCACCCACCCGCTGAAACAGCAGCGCCACGTATGCCGTGCCCGCCGACACGGCGCCGGCCGAGGTGCCGCGCGCCCGGCTTCCGCTGCGTGCCGTACGACGGAGTCGCCCGGCCGTTCCCCTCCCGCTTTCCCTGGCCGGCAGCGGGCCCGTGCTGCCGGACGCGGGCACCCGAAGCTCATGGAGCGCCCTCGTCGTCCCCTGCGTCGTCCTCAACGACAAGCAGACCCGCACGGACTTGGCGGTCCGTGTGCAGTACGGCCCGCAGTCCAGCGACATCGTGTCCCGTCCCCGCGGCCCGGTCCACCGGTGTCGGCCGGGCCACTGCGACGACCGGCCGGGGCAGCACCGGTGCGGACACGGCGACGTTCACCGCGTACGTCATGCCCGACGCCGCGAAGCCGTTCCCGCCGCGGTACGCCGACTGCGATTCCGGCGGCTCTGGCCTCCGCCGGCTTGCGGAGGCCAGAGCCGGCCACCTGGCTTCCGGCGTCGGCTCGGCACCCGCCGGGGCCCGGGCCACGCCGCCCACCGAGGGGAGTGCGCGGCGGGCGTCAGGCCCACCCGTTGGGGCATCGGACCGCCCGCCCCGGGTACGCGACTGCCGCACTGCTCACCACTTGGGAGGCGACATGGAACACCAGGATTCGGATCAGCCGGTCAACCGGTACTGCAAGGCCTGCGGAACACCGGCCGGAGAAGCCGACATATGCCAGCGTTGCGGGACCGTCCTGACGCTGCCCGACGGCGCGGGGCTGACGGAGGACGATGGTGCCGTCGTACGACGGGACTTCGAAGGGCGCGGCCAGTAGCGGACGCGCTGCCGCCCCGCCCCTGGCCGCGGGGCGAGCTGAGCCATTTTGGGCGTACGCCGGGGCACAAGCGCCGAATGGTCCCCGAGGCCGGTGACTCCCTGGCAGCGTGGGCCGTACGGCGGATACGACCGGTCCGCGCCTTCTGCCCGGCCGCCGTACACCTGTTGGTCGCGTCGGCCGTCGGGCCGCGGCGATCGACGGCTGCGATGCCGTTGTCAACCTGGCCGGACGCAGCGTCTCCTGCCGATACACCGCCGAGAACCTGCGGGCCATGATGAACTCCCGGGTGGATTCGGCGCGGGTGGTCGGCAAGGCGATCGCCGCCGCCGAGCGGCCACCGCGCGTCTGGCTCCAGATGAGCACGGCGACGGTCTACGCCCACCGCTTCGACGCGGCACACGACGAGGCGACCGGCGTGATCGGCGGCTCGGAGGCCGGGGTGCCCGACTACTGGGCGTACAGCGTCGAGATCGCGGAGAGCTGGGAGCGGGCGCAGGCCGAGGCGCCGACTCCCGCGACCCGCAAGGTGGCGCTGCGCTCGGCGATGGTCATGAGCCCGGATCGGGGCGGTGTGTTCGACGTACTGTCACGGCTGGCGAGACTCGGGCTGGGCGGTCCGGTGGCCGGCGGCGCGCAGTACGTCTCCTGGATCCATGACGAGGACTTCGTACGAGCGGTGGAGTTCCTGATCACCCGGGACGACCTCGAGGGACCGGTGAACCTCGCCTCTCCCGGCCCCCTTCCGCACCGCGCATTCATGCGGGCGCTGCGCACTGCATGGGGCGTCCCGGTGGGGCTGCCGGCGACGCGCTGGATGGCCGAGCTGGGGGCGTTCGCGTTGCGCTCCGACACGGAGCTGCTGCTCAAGAGCCGTCGTGTGGTGCCGGGCCGACTGCGCGCGGCCGGGTTCGGCTTCACGTATCCCGAGTGGGAGGAGGCCGCTACGTCCCTCGTACGGCGGGCCAGGCCGGGGCGTGCGGCATCGGGCCGACCCCGTTGATCGAGCAGCCACGGTGTGCGGGCGACCACAGATGAAAGGGGCCGGAGCATTCTCCGCGGGACGGGCGGGGGAGCGGTGGCACCGAAACCGTCATCGCGCTTCTGGTCACTGCCCGCTCGTGGCTGCCGCGCGGACCGGTCTCTGGTCTCCGGTCTCCAAGGCCCCACTCCACAACCCCCGTCCTCGCGGAGCCTCGGAGGCGAAGGGGTCAGCGGGTGGGTGGGACGAACTCCGGCTGGTCGAGCAGGCGCAGCCAACTTCCGTCGGGCTGGCGCCTGACGACCTGTGCCCGCGCGCCGGCCCCGTCCTTCGGCGGGGTCGAGGTGAGGGCGATGTCGCCGCTGATCAGTGTGGGCAGCGGTTGTTCGAGCGCGAAGCGGGGACCGTTGGCCAGCACCTTCTCCCACAGCACGCGGATCGCCTCCCGCCCCACCGTCAGCTCGCCGGGCGGGTAGGCCATCACGGCAGCCTCTTCGTAGAGCGCGGCGACCCCGGCCGCGTCACCGGCGTTGGAGCGCTCGACGAACAAGCGGGTGATGTCCTCGGGCCGCATGGGCTTCTCGTACTCCGCCTCCGGCATGGGTTCCTCCTGACGTCGGGTTCCGGCGCTTCTCAGCGTGGTCGCCCGCCGCCCAGAAGTCCAACAGATGGATCTTCTGCGAACTAGAATTCGCAGTCATGGAGCTTAGGCAGCTGGAATACTTCGTCGCAGTCGCCGAGGAGCAGAACTTCACCCGCGCGGCTGAGCGGGTGCACATCAGCCAGTCCGGCGTCAGCGCCCAGATCCGCCGGCTCGAACGGGAACTCGGTGCCGAGCTGTTCGACCGGTCGGCGCGCAGCGTCACCCTCACCGTCGCGGGGAAGGCCGCACTCGAACACGCCCGCGCCGCACTCGCCGCCGCTGAGGCGGTCGGCCAGGCGGTGGGCGAGGTGACCCACCTGATCCGGGGCCGGCTCACCGTCGGGATGGTCATCGGCTGCACCCTCACCCCGCTGTTCGACGCGCTCGCCGCGTTCCACGAGGCGCATCCCGGTGTGGAGATCACGTTGCTGGAGGACAGCTCCGACCGGCTCGTCGAAGGGGTGCGTAGCGGCGCCGTCGACCTGGCACTCATCGGGGCCGCGACCGCCACCCCCGACGGGCTGGAAGCGCTGACGATCATCAGTGAACGACTGGTCGCGGCAGTCCCGGCCGGGCACCCCTTGGCGAAGCGGCGGCGGGTCAGCCTGCGCGACGTGATCGCCTACCCGATCGTGTGCATGCCACGCGGCACCGGCCTACGCGCGGTGTTCGACCGGGCTTGCGCCGCGCAGGGCCTTCAACCCGCCATCGCGCTGCAAGCCAGCGCCGCGGATGCCATCGCCGATCTCGCCGCCCGCGGGCTCGGCGTCGCCGTCCTCAGCAACTCGATGGCCGGGAGCTACCGCGACCGGCTCGCCGTCCGCACCGTCGATGATGTCGAAACACCGGCATTGCTCGCCCTGATCTGGAAGAGCGCGCACCATCCCTCAGTGCGCGAGTTGCTCGTGCACAGCCGACGGGCATTCACCGAGTCCGACCCCAACCAGCCGTAGCACCTCGGACTCGCCGCCGCCGTCGACGCGATCGTGTGCGCCGCCCGCGGTACGTTCGCCCGCCGCCGCGTCCTGGCCGGAAGCCCGCCGGCACCGTCCGGGCGCCCTGCGCGGCCGCGCATTCGTACCCAGCCTGGACGATCACATCGCCGATGGGGTCCCCGTGCGCACCGACGATGCAGTTGCTTCCCTTGGACACCGATCGCAGCAGCCACCGTCCGTCGCCGCCGCGCACGGCGACACCCGCGTGTCCCGCGGAGTGACCGGGCAGCGGCACCGAGAGCAACTCGCAGGCCAGCCCCTGCGGCCGGGCCACGCCGAGGAAGCCGAACCACTCCGTGCGCTCGCCGCCGAGTGCTCGGCCTGGCCGGCGTCGGTGGTTGCCGCGACCGGCGAGGTGCCGGCCGCCTGGCCCGACCGGTGGACCCCGAGTCCGGCGTGAGCGGTCTCGCTGACGAGGAGTCCCCGCAGCTGATCGCACCGAGCGCGGGTTCCCGCTGCTCACCGAGGGCCGGGGACGCACAGGAGCCGGGACCCGTAGGGGGAGAACCCCTGGCAGGCGGTCGGCCCGGCAGGGGTCCTCGCGGGTGCGGCGTGCGTCAGCCGTCCGACTCCGGCGACGGGATGTAGGCGCCGGGTACGTCGTTCGGGGCGTGGATCTTCTTCTCGCCGGGGTACGGGCGCGTCCAGTTGTGGGTCTGGTACCAGGTGAGGTGGTTCATCTGGGCCGGGTTGGCGTAGTCGGGGATGGCGTGGGGGCCGGTCAGGTGCTGCTTGGACTTCCAGGCGTCCCACGCGGCGGCGAGGGACTTCTTGTCCGCCGGTACCTTCGCCGACGGTACGGCCGCCGCCTTGGGGTCCGGTGCGGCGGGGGTGTCCACGCCGCAGGCCGGCGGGGTCTTCAGACCGTCGGTCAGTGGGGTGCGGTTGGGCAGGGCGGTGAACGGGGTGTAGTCGGGGTGCCGGGTGAACGCGCCCCGCATGGGGGTGGCCGCGCTGTCCTTCTGGTTCATCGGGTGGATGCCGAGGATCTGCTCGATGGTGCGGATCATCGTGATCTGCGAGTAGTAGTGGCTGTCGACGGTGCTGTGCCGGGCCCAGGGGCTGATGATCTGGACCGGGGCGCGGTGGCCGTCGACGTGGTCCAGGCCGGCCTGGGAGTCGTCCTCGACGACGAAGATCGCCGAGTCCTTCCAGTACTTGCTGTGGGAGATCTTGTCGACGATCCTGCCGGTGGCGAGGTCGTTGTCGGCGACCTGGGCCGCCGGGCTCGCCGGGCCGCCGGTGTGGTCGCTGGAGAGCCAGAACATGTTCAGGTTCGCCGGGCCGTTCTTCTCGAAGTCCTGCTTCCAGATCTGGTACCGGTACAGGTCCGGGACGCTGGTGTCGAACTTGGGGAAGCCGGGCACCGAGACGCTGTTGAGCGACGGGATCGGTGAGGAGGAGTTCAGGGGGTAGGCGGTGGCCTGGCCGGTCGCGTCCATGTTCTTGGCGTCGCAGTACAGGTTCTGCCAGCTGGCGCCGGACGGCTTGGTCAGGAACTGCTGGAACTCGCCGAAGTCCCGCACGCTTCTGCCGGCCGCCTGCGCGCCGGTCCATAGGAAGCCGGTCTTCTGGTGGCCGAGGGCGTCGTCCTCGGTGTCGTAACTGCGCTTGTACTCACCGGCCGAGGATTCGGTGTACTCGGGATTGTCGGCCTGCATGAGCCAGTTGTGGCCCTCGGCGGAGTTGGTGCCGATGTCGTAGGTGTTGTCGTACAGCCCGAACTGCTCGGCCAGGGCGTGCTGGTTCGGCGTCACGTTCTCGCCGAACTGCGTCAGCGACGGGTCGCCGTTGCCCTGGGGGAGGTCGCCGAAGACCTGGTCGTAGGTGCGGTTCTCCTTGACGATCAGGAAGACGTGCTTGATCGTGGACAGGTCGCCGATCCGAGCCGGGACCGGCTGCGGCTCGGCGTGGCCGTGGCCCTTGGCCACCGGGACGGAGCCGGCGCTCCAGCCGTTCTGCTGGAAGACCTCGGCGGTCCGGGAGCGGATGACACGGTCACTGGGCAGGGTGAACTGCGTCAGGCTGGAGGTCGTGTCGTGGGTGCCGCGGCCGGCGCTGTCGGGGCGGCGGGCGTCGACGCCGCGGGTGTTGGAGACGACGACCTTCTTGCCCACGGTGGTGATCTCGGCGGGGAAGTAGTCCGTCGGCAGGAGGCCGATGTAGCTGACCGGCTCCTGCGGGGAGGTGTACCGGTACACGGCGACGGCGTTGGCGCGGCCGAGCGTCACCAGCAGGTGGCCGTCGTCGGTGAGGGTCACGGCGTCGGGCTCGTAGCCGACCGAGGCCTCCGGCCACGGCTGGGTGGAGATGGTCTGTACGACCTTGTCGTCGGCGGTGTTGATGACCGACGCGTTGTTGTCGGCGGTGTTGGTGACGAACACCGCGCCGCGCCGGGCGTACACGGCGGTCGGGTGCAGGCCGACGTCGATGGTGCCGACGGCGGCGGACGGGTCGGCCAGGTCGATGACGCTGACCGTGCCGGTGGTGGTGGCGCCGGTCGTCGGGTCGGCCGGCACCTGGGTGCCGTAGGAGTTGAGCGTGGAGTCACCGGCCTTCGCGGGCCGTCCGCCCTCGTTGCCGACGTAGAGCTTGTCGCCGGCCCGGGCCATGCCGCGCGGGGCGTTGCCCACCGCCCAGCTCCGCTTGACGGCCCCGGTCGCCGCGTCGATCGCCACCACCCGGTTCTGGCCGTTGACCGCGGCGTACACGGTGGAGCCGTCGGCGGAGAACACCGCCGCGGCGACCAGGGCCTGCTTGCTGCCGTCGGCCGGGATCCTGACGGTCACCGGGTCGGCGAGGGTGCCGTCCGCGGTCACGGTGAATCTGGTGTATCCGTCGGCCTGGCCCAGCCACAGCTGCTTGCCGTCGGGTGAGTACGTCGGGCCTTCCTGGCCGACGGAGCCGCTGCTGATGCGCAGGTCGTCAGCGGCGTTCGCGCCGACACGCTGCTTGATCCGCCCGGTCGCGAGGTCCACGACGACCAGCGCGGCGTCGCCGTCGGTGAGCGCGGCGGCGAGGTGACTGCCGTCCGGGCTGACCGTCGACGACATGATCTTGCCGTCGTCGATAACGAGGCGGTCGCCGTACGGGGCGATGTACTGGTCGGCGGAGACGACCTGACCCCTGTCGGTGACCTGGCCGACCTGGTCGGTGCCGAACTGACGGGTCTCGGCGACGGCGGTGCCGGTGGCCAGGGCGGCCGTGGTGATGCATGCCGTGACCAGCGCGGCCCGGCGGCTGACACGTCTGCCCAGCAGGTCGTAGTACTTCTTCTCGGCCTGCCGGCGGCGGCGTGCTATCTGCATGACGTCATTCCTTCGCGAATTCGGAGAGTTCGGGGGGTGGCCGGAGAGGAAGGGTTCAGGGAGCCGGGGAGTCCGTGGAGGCGGAGAGCAGGTCGACGCTGCCGTCGAACTGCCACAGCGGGTTCGGTGCGTCCCCGGTCGAAGTCCGCACCAGGAAGTAGCCGTTCACTTCCTTCGGTCCGTCGCCGTCGGCGACGAACCGCCCGTCCGCCGTGATGTCGAGCTGGTAGACGGCCGACCCGGTGGCCGCGACACCCGGCAGGTGCCAGGAGACGACGCACCGCCAGTCGTTGCCCGGGCCCCGGGCGCCGTCCTGGACACCGGCCTTGGTGCACGCCGCCGCGGTCCTCAACTGCGCCTCGGTGACAGCGGGCCGGTGGAGCTGGTCGGTCTGCATGCGGTACAGGTGGGCGAACTCGATGGCGAGCGAGTGCTGCACCTCTGCCCGCTCGATCCCGGAGCCGGAGGCCGTGGTCGTGGCCGCCACGACCGCGACGGTCACGCCGAGCAGCCCCGCGAGCGGCAGGGCGGCCGTGGTGACCGCGCGGCGCGCCGAGCCGTCGTCGGTGGGGTTGGTGAAGTCGCGCCGCAGGAAGAGGACATAGGCCAGTGCCGTCGCCGCCGCGGCCCACAGGAGACTGACAACGACACTGATGAGCAGCGGAGTGAACTGCGCCGGGCTGGTGAACAGGCCGTTCCAGGTGAGGAACGCGTCGCCGGGCAGGGCGAGGCGTACGGCGACGGGGAGCGGCAGCATCTGGGCGAACTGCATCGCCGGCGCGACGACCGCGGGCAGCAGCAGGCCCATGGGGGAGCGCCCGAGTGCGACCGACCCGAGGAGCCCGATTCCGGCGAGCGCCAGGGTCGGGGCGAGCACACAGGCCCAGGCGAGCAGGACCGTGCCGGCGGCGTCTCCCGGCGCGAGCAGATGGCCGTCGAGGCCGACCAGTGGCTGGTCGCCGACTGCCACCAGCCCGCCGGCCGTGCTGGAGACGGCCGGCCCGGCCACGAGCAGCAGGACGACGGTGAGCCCGGCCAGTGCCTTCGCCGCGAAGATCCGCCGGGGCGAGCGGACGGCGACGAGAAGGTGGCGCCAGGTGCCGAGCCGGTCCTCGGCGGCGAACACGTCACCGGCGACGACGCAGGTGAGCAGCGGAAGCGCCCAGGTACCGGCGAAACCGAGAGTGACCAGCGGACCGGCCCACCCGGTGGCGTGCATCCAGCGGCCGAAGAGGGTGTCCGTGGGCAGCGTGCTCTGCGCGCTCACCCCGGCCACGAAGAGCGCCGGCGCGATCCAGCAGGCCAGGAGCAGGAGGCGGATCCGCCACTGGGAGAGGAGTTTGACGACTTCGAAGCGGTAACTCCTGGCGACTGTGACGCGGTCTGACGCGGTGGTGTGCGCTTGCGCGGGGGGTACGGCGGTGGGGGCGGAGCTCGCGGTGGGGGTCGTGGTTGCGGTCATCGGCCGTTCTCCTGCCGCCGGGAGTCCGTCTTCTGCTGCTCGGATTCCGTCTTCTGCTCCTGGGCCCCGGTCTTCCGCTGCTCGGTCAGGGCCAGGAACGCCGCCTCCAACGGGGAGACGACCGGCGCGAGTTCGCGCAGCGCGACGCCCTCGTGGACGAGCCGCGCCACCAGGTCGTCGAGGGCGGGCACCAGCGCGCGCACCACGAGCACCTCCCCGCCCCGGCCCGCCGTGGTGTCGTCGGACAGGCGGACTCCCGGCGTGTGGGCGGCCAGCCGGCGTGCGCGCTCCGGGTCGGACGTCAACAGCCGGTAGTCGAGTTCGCGGTTCTCGGCGGCCAGCTTGCCCAGCGGCCCGGAGAAGACGATCCGCCCGGTCGCGAGGATGGTGACCTCGCAGCACAGGGCCTCCAGGTCGTCCATGCGGTGGCTGGAGAGCACGACGCTCGTTCCCTCCCTCGCGAGCCGGGTGAGAACACCGTGGACGTGCTTCTTCCCGGCCGGGTCCAGGCCGTTGGAGGGCTCGTCCAGGACGAGCAGCCGCGGCTTGGTGAGCAGGGCCGCGGCGAGGCCGAGCCGTTGGCGCATGCCCAGGGAGAAGCCGCGGGTGCGGTCGTCGGCGACGTCCGTGAGCCCCACCTGTTCCAGTGCGTCGTCGATCCCGGCCGACCGCCTGCCGTCGCCGCGCAGAGCGGTGAGTGCGGCGAGGTTCTGCCGGGCGGTGAGCGAGGGGTACAGTCCCGGCCCGTCCACGAACCCGGCGACACCGCCGGGCGCTTCGAACGCCCGGCCCACCGGAGTGCCGAGGACTTCCAGACGTCCGCTGTCGGCCACGGCCAGGCCGAGAAGGAGGCCGAGCAACGTCGTCTTGCCGGCGCCGTTCGGACCGACCAGGCCGTGGATCTGTCCTTGCGCCACATCGAGGTCTACGCCGTCGAGCGCGACGACATCGCCGTAGTACTTGGTGATGCCGCGAGCCCGGATGGCGAGCTGTGAGTCCATGAGCCCCTTCTTTCGGGAAGCCTCATGGACCCTAGGAAGCGCACACGACGCTGACAGGGAGCACCGGTTGAACGCTCAGGGAACGGAAGCCCAAACGGGAGTCAATGGATGCCCGCCGCGCCGGTGGTCGTGGTCGTCGCGCTCCGGCAGGCTGATGTGACGTCAGCGCCGAGGACGATTCTGGTCCGCCCTGCGCGGCTTCCTGCACCGACTCCGACCAAGCCGACGGGCTTGGTCCCGCCCGCACCCGGCCGGTCCCGCCTGCGCCCGGCCGGTCCCGCCTGAACTCGGCCGGTCTCGCCCCGTACCCGCCCGGTCCCGCCCGCACTCGGCCGGTCCCGCCGGGACCCGGACGCCGTCTGCGCGCCGGTCCGGGCGCGGTTGGCCTGGGCCTTCGAACCTGCTGATGCGACCACAGGGGCTTTTGGGGTAGACGGGGACCATGTTCTTCTTCAGTAACCGGATCGGCTGTCTAGGTTCCCTGCTGATCAGCGCGATCGCGACCGCCATTCTCTACATGATCTTCGCGCGCTGACCCGGCCGCTCAGCCGCCGGCTCCGTACACGCCAAGTACGGGAAGTGAGACGACAGTGTTCGAACACTTCGCAGCCGGTGCCCGTACAGCAGTCAGCTCAGCGGTGGAAGAAGCCAGGCTGCGCGGCGACCGCCGCATCGGCACCGAGCACCTCCTCCTCGGTGTGCTCCACGAGCCCGGCTCGGTCACCGTCCGGGCCTTCGGAACCGACGTGGAGACCGCGCGGACCGCTCTCGGCGCCCTCGACCGGTCCGCACTGGACGCGATCGGCATCGACGTCCAGGGAATCGAGCGCCCACCGATTCCCGCCTCGCGCAAACGCACACCCTTCACCTCCGGCGCCCGCTCGGTCCTCCCGCGCGCCCTCGCCGAGGTAAGGAAGAGCGGCAGCCGGCGCATCGCACCGGAGCACCTGCTGCTCGCCCTCCTCGACTGTGAGAAGCCGGATCCCGCGGCAGATCTCATGGCACAGCTCGGGATCGACCGCGCAGCCGTACGGGCCCGCATCCGGCAGACGGGCTCCTGAGACGTCAGTCGGCCGGCGGAACAGCCGACCCGGCGCGGCCACCGCCTCGCCCGCGCCCGGCGGTGCTGCTGGCCGGCGGCCGCTGGACGCACCGGAACGCCGAGCGGACGGTCGAGCAGGTGGGGACGTCAGAGAGGCGGCAGGCCGTCCGGGCCTCCTGACGTGCGGTACGCACGATGCCCTCCGCACAGGGTTCGTGCCGAGGGCATCGAGCGTCCGGCTCAGCAGCAGGCGGCGTGGACCAGGGTCGCCTCGCTGCCCAGGCGGGCGGCGCGGGTGTCCGTGTACATCGTGGTCTCGCCGTCTGCCCAGCGGATGACGAGGTCGTCGGTACGGCCGTTGCCGGTGAAGTCGCCGGTCGTCATGACCGTGTCGTGCTTCCAGAGGTCGTTCTTGGCCAGGACGCGCTGTTCCTTGCCGAGGCCCGATGTGCCGGTGCCGGCGTAGGTGTCGAGCTCGCCGTCGGTCCAGCGCACCATGAGGTCCCACTTGGCGCTGCCGGAGTACTCGCCGGCGGTGAGCAGGGTGGCGCCCCGCCAGGTGTCGTTCTTGCCCTTGAGCTCGTGCTCCTGGCCGAAGGTGCCGGCGCTGACGTTCGTGTAGAGGGTGACCTCGCCGTCGGTCCAGCGCACGATCAGGTCGGTGACGTACCGGGAGGAGCCGAAGCGGCCCGCCGCGATCCCGGTCGCGTCCTTCCAGAGGTCATTGGGCTTGATCATCTGGGTGCCGGCCCAGTTCAGGCCCTTGGTGCCGACATCGCCGTACAGCGTCACCTCGCCGTCGGTCCAGCGCACCAGCAGGTCGAACCGGTTGGAGCCGGTGAAGTCGCCCGCGGTGATGGTCACCGCGTGCCTCCAGGTGCCGTTCTTGCCCAGCAGCCGCTGCTCACCGGTGAACCGGCCCTTGCCGTCACTGTTGTACAGCGTGGTCTCACCGTCGTCCCACACCACGATCATGTCGCTGTGGCCGTTGCCGTTGAAGTCACCGGAAGCCATCAGCCTGGCGTGCTTCCAGGCCGAACCGGTTCCCATGGTGTACGGCAGGCGCGGCTGCTGGTAGGGGCCGTTGTCGGGGTTGCGCCCCTTCTGGGCGTCGGCGTAGAGCTTGAAGAAGCGGTCGCCGTACAGCGGGCTGTAGCTGATCTCGTTGTACCGGTGGTCGGTCTGCGGTACGTCCGGGCCGCCCTGCATGAAGCCGCCCACGTTGCCGATGATCGTGCCGGTACTGCCGGCGGCGTCGAGCTTGGAGAACCACGGCCCGCCGGACACCCCGCCCCACATGCCTCCGCAGTTGATCTGCATCTGGTAGTAGCCGGACAGCGCGGTCGTGGAGACGTCGGGGCAGCGGACCGCCTGGTCCTGCGGGTTGTGCGCGATCTTCGGGTAGCCGATGACGGTCGCCCGGTTGGCGTAACCGGGCGTACGGGCCAGTGTGTTGGCGCCCACGACGTCCTGGACGTTCTTGCGGCCGTTGGGCTTCAGGCTCGCGAAGGCGTAGTCCAGGTCGGAGTTCTTGCTCTTGTCCGAGGCGTACCGCTTGTCACGGAACCACTTGTCGACCGCCCAGACCCCGTTCGGCTGCTGGGCCGCGCTCTTGGTGTGGTCGTACATGGGCACGAACATGGACTGCGCGCCGACACAGTGCCCGGCGGTGAGGATCAGATTGTGCCCGTCGCTGCGCACGACACTGGCCGAACAGCGGTGGCCCTTCACGCCCGCGCCGGTGGTGAAGATCGTGCCGACGGACTTGATCCCCTTGAAGTGCTGGGCGGTGATGCCGGTGGCGGAACCCTGCTGCCGGGCCGCGGCCAAGTTCTTCGGCGGGGCGGTGCGGCCCGAGGGGTCGGTGGCCGCGGCCAGACGCTCGGGCGTCCAGAAGCGGATGGCGTCCCGGGCCGTCCAGTCGCCGTCGGCGGTCGGCACCGGCGTGACGGAGGCCGAGGACCCGGCCGCGGGACTGGCCGAGAGCGTCGGCGTGGGGGCGTCGCCGTGCGATGGCGCCGACGTGGTGGGCAGGGCCGGCGCGCTCGGCGCCGGTCCGTCCGGAACGGGGGCGGAGGTGCCGGCCCGGGCCGCCGCGGCGTTGCCCAGCAGCAGCGCGGCGCTCAGCGAGGCGACAGCCCCGAGACGTATTCGTGTATCGAGCACTTCTGGTTTCTCCTACTGAGGCGGGCCGGACGGCGGCACGAGGACTCGAAGGCAGGTCACTGCCGCGCGACAGACGGCAAGCCGCTGTCGCGGACTCCGACGCGTGATCCTCCGCCGACGGCCCTGCCCGCGCTCACGGCGCACCCCCCGGTGCATTCCCCCGTGCCGCCGTGCGGCGGCTGTCGGCCGACCGTGGTCAGCGGTCGCAGCGATCATGATCCCACAACCGCCGTACGCGTGAGGTACACGTCGGTCCACGTGCTGCTCATCAATGCGCATGCTCGTCATCGCAGTTGGGGCGAGCCCAGCTCGATGCCGACGCCGCACACCTGCGCCCGCACATGACGCCCCTTCGCATCCGTCATCTTGACGATGGAGCCGTCCTCGGTGTGCGGGGGCACCACGGTGATGCTGGGGTCGTACTCGGCCGAAACCTCGCAAGCGCAGCCCGGAGCGGCCGTCGCCTCGTAGAAGAGCGGGAACTCGACGGTATGGCCCGGGTTCAGCTCCAGGTGGACCGGCGTGGCGCCCTTCTTCGGCTTCCCGCCGGCCGACGGCCCCTTGCCGATGTACACGTCGATGCCCGGGTAGCCGTCGAAGGCGCAGGACTCGGACCCCTTGTTCTCGGCGCTCAGCGTGGCCGACGGTGTGGTCTGCTGCGTGCCGGGCAGACGGGTCATCTTCCAGCCCAGCTGGGACGTCCGGCACACGGCGGGACGAGCGCCGGACGAGCCGTGACCGTTGCCGCAGGCCGCAGTCCCCAGCAGTACCAGCAGGCCGAGAGCGGGGACTGCCAGTGTCCGCCGTACCATGAGAATTCCCCTGGTGAAGGCACCCCTGCGGGACCCAGCGCCACCGCTCCTGCCTCACCGCACAACTAGATGCGGGCAATGCGGGGCAGGTTCCAGAAGCCGCCGGTCAGCGCGCCGCGCGAGCTTGCACAGCAGCCACTACAGCCACTACAGCCGCTGTAGCCTTTCAGCCGCCACTGCCGGTCGCGGGTTTCCTCATGGGCCGGGGTGCGCGTCACCCTCCGGGTGCCCGTCTCCGTGCGCCCGCCCCCCGGTCCGGGTGATCCACCGTCAGGTGACCCGCTCACGGGATGCGGAACACGGCCCCGTCCATCGCCAGCGGTCAGCCGCGCACGTGCAGCCCGAAACCCGAGCGGCCGGCCGGTTCCAGACCCTCCTTCAGGTGCAGGGAGGGGATCTCGTAGTCACCGGAGTTCTGCCGCCGGAAAGCGATCGGCTCGGTCGACTCCAGGGTGAGCAGGCGCTGTTCCCAGGCCTTGGCGACGTCCGGGTAGTCCTCGTCGGTCAACCGGTCGGTGCCGTACAGCACGAACGGCGGCAGGACCTCGATGCCCGGGTAGTAGAGGATGCCGTGGTGGATCGGGAACAGCAGGTCGTCGATGGGGCCGTTGATCCCGCGAGCGGCGTAGTGCGATTCCGGGCCGCCGGCGGTCACCGACAGCAGAGCCTTCCTGCCCGCGAGGGTGCCTTCGCCGAAGCGCTCGCCGTACCTCGTGTCACTGTGCTCGCCGACGCCGTACGCGAAGTGGTAGGTGAACACCCGGTCCACCCAGCCTTTGAGGATGGCGGGCATCGTGTACCACCACAGCGGGAACTGGAAGATGATCATGTCCGCCCACAGCAGCTTCTCCTGCTCGGCGAGGACGTCCGGGGTGAGCGTCCCGGCGTCGAAGGCCCGCCCCGAGTCCAGGGCGACCTTCAGCGGACTCGAGGCGTGGGGGCCGTAGTCCGCGGCGTCCACGACCGCCTTCCAGTTCATCGCGTACAGATCGCTCACCCGTACCTCGTGCCCGGCGTTCTCCAGAGTGGACACCGCGAGGTCCTTCAGCGAGCTGTTGAGCGACTTCGGCTCCGGGTGGGCGTAGACGATCAGCGTTTTCATGGGAACTCCTCCAGATCGGATGCCTTCGATGGTGGGCGCCGCGGCGCCCGGCGTTCAGGGACGCCTCTTCCGTCGGACGGGAGTTCCTGGTATCGGCAGGGCCACCCTCACGGGCAGCACCGAGGCCATACTGGACGCATGGACGATCTTGCGGGCTTCCTGCGGACCCGGCGTTCCCGGGTCGACCCGGCGGCCGTCGGCATCCCCAGCGGCAGCCGCCGCCGGGTCGAGGGGCTGCGCCGCGAAGAGGTCGCACACCTGTCCGGAGTCAGCGTCGACTACTACGTACGCCTGGAGCAGGGCCGCGCGACCCAGCCCTCCGAGCAGGTCCTCGACGCGCTCGCCCACGTCCTCGGCCTCGACGAGACCGAACGTGCGCACCTGCACCGGCTCGCCCGGCAGCGCCGCCGCCGCACGAAGACGCCGGGGGGCCGGGTGCGGCCGGAGCTGCTGCGCGTCCTCGACCTGGTCGCCGGCGCACCCGCGCTGATCATGAACCACCGCCTGGACGTGCTCGCCGGGAACCGCCTCGCGGGGCTCCTCTTCGGCCGGCCGATGCCGGGCCTGAACACCGCCCGGCACATCTTCCTCGAAGAGAGCGAACGCGGCCTCTACGCGGACTGGGAGCAATGCACCCTCGACGTGGTCGGGCACTTGCGCCTGGCCGCCGGCAAATATCCCGATGACCCTGGCCTGACCTCGCTCATCGGAGAGCTGGCGATGGGCAGCGACCGCTTCCGCCGTCTCTGGGCCCGCGCGGACGTACGTGCCCGCACCCATGGACGCAAGGCGTACCGGCACCCGCTGGTCGGACTGCTGGAACTGCACCAGGAGAACTTCGCACTGCCGGACGCGTCAGGCACGGAGCTGCTGGTGCTGTCCGCGGCTCCCGGCAGCCCCGCCGAGGACGGGCTGCGCCTTCTCGCGGGCCTGGACACGGCCGGCGGTGACGCGCGTCCCCCGGTAAAGGCGCGGGTCCGCGAGTGACTCTCGCCGTGCACGCCTCGGCGCACGCCCCCGTGCGCCGCGCCGTGCACGCCTGGGCGCACGCCCCCGTGCGCCGGTACGCCCGAGCCATGGCCGAACCGCGTACGTGCCCGATCGGCCGGCGATACAGGGGCTTCCGGGTGCCGGTACGGCCGCCGTAGCGTCCATGCCGCCCCGGGGCGCGGCTTACGATGAGCCGGCCGGGCGCGACGCAGGAGGGGACGATGTGAGCGGGGCGGGGTACGGGGCCGGGGAACCACGGCCGATGCAGATCACGTCGTGGCAGCAGGCCGAGCACAACGCGGCCCGCTGGATGCGGCACTGGGGGTACACCGATGCCACCGCGCGTCCCGGCGGGCCCGACGCGGGCATCGACGTCCGGGCACGGGGCGCGCTGGGGCAGGTGAAGTACCAGGCCGCCCAGGTCGGACGGCCGGAACTCCAGCGTTTCGTCGGCGCGCGGCCCAAGGGGTCGACGGCCCAGTTGGTCTTCTTCACCGGCAGCGACTACACGCCGACCGCCGTCGCCTACGCGCAGGAGTGGGACATCGCCCTGTTCCGGTACAGCCTCGACGGCGCGATGACCCCGGTCAACGACACTGCCCGCCGGATCCACCGCCGGCCCGCCTCCGGCCTTACCGGCCCGGCGGCCCGATCCGTCCCCGGGCGGGCGTCCGCCGCCGGCCAGGGCTTCTGGCACCGCCACTGGCGCGTGGTCGTCGGCGTCCTGTTGCTGATGGCCCCACTGGGCTCGATCGGCGACGAGAAGACCTACACCGGCCCGCCGGCCGTGGACGTGCTGAAGTTCATCGGCATCCTGGCCGCCTGCTGGCTCCTCGGCGCGTATCTGCTGGCCACCCGGGGTGGTCGGCGCGTGCAGGTGTGGACCCGCCCGTTGCGGGTGCGGGTCTCCCGGGGCAGTGCGCCGTCGGACCGTACCGGTGACTTGTCCGCGCTGACCGCACCCGTGCCGCAAGCACTGGTGACCGAGGCGGCCCGGCTCCTCTTCGCCGGCCGCGGGCAGCACCAGGTCGACCGGATGCTCCGGGAGCGCGGGATGGGCTTCCTGGAGCGCGGCCGGATCCTCACCGAGGCCAAGAAGCTGGCCGGACGCCGCTGAGACGGGCCCGTACCGCGGCTGCGCCGGCGCCCCCGACCACCCCGGCCGGCCGAGCGGCCCGCGTGCAGGATGCCGGCACTCCTCCCTGAGGTCACTCGGCATCCTCCGAAACGATCAGTGTCCGGCACGCACCTGACGGAGGACGGTGACGAGCTGCTCGGCACGCTGACCACTCAGACGCGCGAGCGTGCGGAGCTGTGACGCTCGAGACCGCACTGTGGCTGCCACTCATGAGCCAGCGCGACCCTTCTCATTTCGCCAACAAATCCTGGTGTTATCGAACGAGGTCGCCGAGACGTGCAGTCCGCAGGGTCGGGAGACCTCTTGTGCGTACGCCCATGGGGGTTACCGTGGTGCTGTGGCTTCTGAACCGACAGCACCGGCCGATGCGGCCCCCGGCGCGATCGAGTCCGTCAGCGTTCTGAGCGAGGGGTCGCGG